>JAYVLZ010000466.1:0-11846 GCA_043759175.1 Chitinophagaceae bacterium
CTGCTGTTAAAATAAAACATCCCCATCATTAATAAACCAATCAGCACAAAACCGATCACTGTATTTCTATCCATTCCCATAATATGTTTTTAGGTTGGCAAAGGTAATTAAACTTTATACGCTGCCTCTATAAAAAAATGCCCCGGAAAGCCAGGGCATTGTATAACTTTTTTACCAGTATTTATTTTTTTGCAGCAGGTGCAGCTTTAGCAGGTGCAGCGGCTTTAGCAGCAGCAGGTGCAGGAGCTTTGGCAGCTGCAGGGGCAGCAGTGGCAGTAGTAGCTTCTTCCTGTTTCAACTGGCGTGTCATGGTTACTGAAGCGATAGGAATACGTGGAGAGTTCAATATTTCCATGTTTCCAACTTTTACATCCTGCACCCGAATGTTGCCATTCAGTTCAAGATCGGTGATATCCAGTTCAATGTTTTCACGCAAATCTTTTGGCAACACTTTTACCTTCAGGCTCTTTATCTTGGTAACCAGTTTACCACCCGCTTTTACACCAGCAGGAGTGCCCACAAATTTAATAGGCAGGGTCACCGTTACTTTTTTGTCTTCCACCAGTTCCAGCAAATCAACATGAATTAGCCGGTCGCTTACTTTGTCAAACTGCAGATCTTTCAAAACGCATTTGTAAGACTGTCCATCTACTTTAGCATCCACCACCATAAAATCTGGTGTGTATACTAAATTTTTTAAAGCAGTTGCCAGTGCAGCAAAATTGATTTCTTTAGCACCTCCGTAAATTACAGCTGGCACTTTTTCCTCAAGGCGAAGTTGGCGGGTGGCTGATTTGCCAAATTCGGTCCTGATTTGTCCTTCGATTGTAATTGATTTCATTGTTTAAATTTTTTGAGCGGCGAAGGTAAGGTAAAATATCTTAGATACAGGTACGGCCATAAAAGATTTTCCTTTAAAAAACATTGCCTGTATCTGGATACAGGCAAAAAAATTATTTCATCATCAAAAATCTCTAAAGTTTTATTTTCTGTTCGCCATCCTGCTTCTTAGAAACAGGCTGTTAATACTCTTATTTTCAAGTGCATTACGAATGGCAATAGCAAATAATTCGGCTGTAGAAACCACTCTTATCTTATCGCAACCGGGTTTAACCGGTATGGTATCACACACCACCAGTTCTTCCAGCACACTGTTAGCAATATTTTCATAAGCCTTACCACTCAAAACCGGGTGCGTACAAAGCGCCCTGATACTTCTTGCTCCCTTTTCTTTTATTAAACCGGCACTTTTGGCCAATGTACCGCCGGTATCGCATATATCATCTATTAAAACTACATCCCTGTCTGTAACATCACCAATCAATACCATACTGGCTATTTCATTCGCCCTTTTTCTGTGTTTATCGCAAATCACCATTTCACATTCAAAATAAGTGGCTACTTCCCTAATGCGGTTGGCACTACCCACATCCGGTGCGGCAAAGGTCAGGTTCTCCAGGTTCAGGTTTTCTATATATGGAATAAATATAGCAGATGAATCCAGGTGATCTACCGGAATATCAAAATAGCCCTGTATTTGTGGTGCATGCAAATCCATTGTTACCACCCTGTCTGCACCGGCAGCGGTAAGCATATTGGCTACCAGTTTAGAGCCAATCGCCACCCTGGGCCTGTCTTTCCTGTCCTGCCTGGCATAGCCATAATAAGGCATTACCGCTATTACTTTATAAGCCGACGCCCGTTTGGCCGCATCAATCATTAAAAGCAGTTCCATTAAATTATCGGTAGGAGAAAAAGTACTTTGAATTAAAAAAACAAACTGGCCCCGGATACTTTCCTGGAACTCCACTCCTATTTCGCCATCGCTAAACCGCTGTATATTCACCTTCCCTAAAGGTTCACCAAATTTTTTTGCGATTGCCTCGGCCAGGTATTGGGAACCGGTGCCGGAAAAAAGTTTTGCGTTGTGAAGGGGAGCCGTACTCATCATGTTAGTTGGTAAATAAATATTTAGCCGCAAAACTATCATTTAAAAATTGATGTTTAAATTTATTAGATGGAAAATTTCAACAAACCTTCCACTTCCATAAAAAATTGGGCAGTGGATGACCGGCCGAGGGAAAAATTAGTTGCCAAAGGAGCGGAAGCATTAAGCAACTCAGAGCTGTTAGCCATTTTAATTAATAATGGACACAAAGAAAAGTCTGCAGTAGAACTGGCAAAAGAGGTTTTAAAACTGGGTGATGATAATTTAAATGAATTAGGCAAAGCCTCCTTAACCACTTTAAAAAAAATTAAAGGGATCGGCATTGCCAAAGCAGTAACCATTGCTGCAGCACTGGAACTGGGCAGGCGAAGACATGCGGCTGCTCCTTTAGAGAAATCAGTTATTCGTACCAGCAAGGATATCGCCGGATACGTGAGAACCATGATCAAGGATTACGGATATGAAGTATTTGGAGTGATCTTTTTAAACCAGAGTAATAAAGTAAATCATTTTGAAATCATCAGCCGGGGCGGTATTACCGGAACCGTGGCAGACCCAAGAGTAATTCTGAGGAAGGCATTAGATTGTGAGGCTACCTCTATCATCCTTTGCCACAATCATCCATCCGGCAGCCTTAAACCCAGCCGTGCCGATGAAGAGCTTACCCGTAAAATAAAAGAAGCTGCCAGTTATTTCGACATTAAAGTAATGGATCACCTGATTGTAAGTGAGCAGGGGTATTATAGTTTTTCAGATGAAGGGATATTGTAGGTTTGAGGGATTGATTTGTCCTGGTTGCAGCAATATTTTTATTGTGCATTCCTGCTTATAATTACGTGAATGGTTTTTTATAAATATCTATCTCAATTTGCAAATGCAATAATTTTTTTTTGAAAATATTGATACTTATAAAATAATTCCAGCAACAAGTTTGTAATACCAATCATTCCATACAACACCTAATGATAAGCTCAGGTAAAGCTGATTTACGCCTGCCAATAAGTTATGATTGTTTTGATAGCGAAGTAGAAAAGCAGGATCGGTTATAGGAAAATCATAACTACTGCCGTTATAAATAAATACCAACCTTGTTTGGGGTCTGTCTGGTCGGTCTTCATAAACTTTTTGGGTAACTTCAAATTGGGTTACACTTATGAGCAACAATGAATGATTTAAATTTCCAATAATATCCTGCGAAACAGCTTTACCCCTGTTCCCGAAAATCAAATCCCGGTTGTCACAAAAATTTACTAAATGGTTACGATTGAAATTACCAATCACCCGTATTGAATTTTCATTGAAAGTTACATTTTCTGATTGATAACCTTGTGGCGGAACTGTTTTTATATCGAACTCAATTATGTTTAAAATGCTCAGGTTTTCTGCAATATGATTTGGAATTTCACCATGCCCGGTATTACATACTGGTCTTATCCATTTTGGCCTGCCTTCTATTATAACTGGAATATTGTTGACATCTAATTCGATCCCAGCTAAACATCTTCCGCCTTCTTTGAATGAGTTTGCTAAGCAGATAAACCTCGTTGGCATAGGGTTGTGCTATTTTATCAAATGGATGATTTCAATGTCATTTCTAACATGTTTCAAATATTCGGCGAGTAATCTTCTGTGGCATTTTTCAGGTGTGTGTTCGCTGCACAATAAACAATTTTCATGAAGCAGATCAACATTTATTTTTTGTGCAATTTTCCTAATATCTAATAAATTCAAGTATTCAACCTCATATTCTTCCCAAGTCATTTTTTTATCTCTGTATTTAGAAAGCAATTCCTTTGTAGGTGCTAAATCTGTATTATGCTCATAACTTATGTGTCCAATTTCTTCAGCAAAAAATTTCAAGTCAGCACCTTTTGCATAACCGGCAAGCTGCGATACATTGTTTATTCTTGTATCCACAATTTTTTTCACACTATTATTCCGCAACAAATTGAAAAAATTTTCTGCTGATTTACCTGTAAAGCCAATGGTGTATAGCTTAATCATAATTTTCTGCTTGTGGTTGTTTTGAGTAGGGCGAAAACGCAATTTCTTTATTTCGCAAACGATAAGCAACTTTTAACTGGTCATCCACGGAAATGTTAGGCTGAAACATGTCTGGCTGGGGAATTTTTTTTTCATACTTTTTTAAAAGTTGGTTTTCAAGCTCAGCATTTGTTTTTATGGTTTTGTTTTTGAGAATATGCTTTACCTCAAAGCCATCTTTTTGTAAAGCGATTGAAACCATTGAAAATCTGTGGCAGTCAAATGGCTCACTTTCAGAGCACATTAAAGCAATGGTATATCCCCTGTCAAGCCCTTGCCAAAGCCGCTCTACGCCATTTTTAAAATTCCAGGATTTTCGAACAAGTTCAAAATTAACTTTGCCTTCATCGTCTAATAAATCAGGGTCTGTATGTCTTGCACCAAATTCTTCGGCAAAGTGTAAATAAATTATTCCGTTTGCTTTCATGAAATTAGAAAGTGGCTCTTTGTTGTATTGAGGATTGTATGAACTTGCAGCAATACTCCTTACATCAATCAGGCAGTTTATCGAGAACGTTTTAAGTAAATCAAGAAACGCTTCAACAGGATGTGTTGAATGTCCTATGGTGTAAATGATTGGTCTGTCCATTTTAATATTTTTTGCCTGTTAAAGTTAAGTTTTTTGTGGTTAAGATCATACTCCTCCCGTAGCATGATCTTATTACAAAGTAACCTTTTAACAGAGACTTTGAATTAAAAAATTAAATCAACAGAACAAGTGGATTTGTAATGGATAATGCTTTGGGAAATAAAATAATGAGCTTTATAAAATACCTAAAGGCATCTGAATTTAAAGGGCAACGATATAAATAAACGCTGCCCAAACATCAAATATCAAACTTCATCCCGCCTCAGGCGGGATGAACCTCAAATAACTTAAGCCTGTGCCGGTGGTCCGCCAAATGTAAACGGCAGTTCCACCTGTTCCATATCCTGTATGGTGCCGTTGGCTGATTCAAACTTTTTTACATTTTCCGTCAGCGCTTTCATAAAACGTTTTGCATGAAAAGGGGTTAAGATGATACGGCTTTTAACTTTACTCTTAGGGGTTCCCGGCATTACATTTACAAAGTCTATAACAAACTCAGCATGACTGTGAGTAATGATGGCAAGATTGGCATATACGCCTTCTGATATCTCTTCTGAAATTTCGATATTTAATTGACTTGGTTGTTCTAATTGATTACTCATGATCTTGTTTTAGTTGGGCAAAGATAAAAATAAAGAGGTTCTAAATGGAGAGGCCATTGAGAAATATTGCTTTTAGAAGAATTTTTAGTGCCGCCTCAATAATAATATTTCCTGTATTTTCCTGTTTCCAATCTACCGGATGATGCAGTAAAGCAAAAAAGTTTTGCCGACAGATTATAATTTGCCTTAAGCTTTAAAAAATATATTGCAATTGTAATTTCACCTCCGTCTTTTTATTGCCGCTTATTTCATCCAAACCAGATCCTACAGTAGTTGCATCCTTATAAATGGTTTGCGCCCATCTAAACCAGAAAGTCAGTTTCCTAGTAAGGTCATAATTCAGGTTGAAATAATACCGGTAACCTTTATTATAAAAAACCGGAATGGAATAACTGTACAGCACATCATTTTCATAAGCATATAAACGGCTGTCGTATCCATCTGTTTCAAAATACTGCAGCCGTACATTGGCCGAATATTTTTTCATCATCGGTTTATACAGCAAATCAGTAAAAGCTAAAAATCCATTTTGGCTGCCACCACCTTTCCTGTCGTACCATACTAACTCTACCCGGTTACGAAAAACTAATGCAGGATTGATCCGGTAATTGATCTGTGTTCTAAAATTTTGCCTTGGCTTTGGCACTACGGGTGAAAGAATAATATCTAATGGATTGTAATTTTTAGCCTTGCTCTCCCACCGGTAACGGGCATATATTTCCAGTTGCTTATTAGGTTTGTAATTTATCTGTGCCATATAATCCGCTCCCACTGTTGGTGCATCCACCTGGTATTTCAACCAGGGAAATTTATAAAAATCAGCATATGCATCTATCCTCCAAAAAGGATGTGGCCTTATGCTGATGCCTGCATACAACCCTTTTTCATTAACAGGATAAGTGTTTTCTGTAAATGCATTAGAGTATATTGATTGATATTTTGCTGAGATATTTCTGTACACAAAACTCATATCTACATTTGCATCCACACTCATCAGCAAACCATTCACGGTTGCTTTATTAAAATGATTATCTGCAGCAATCTCGCCAAAAAAATGCAGGTTCCTGAAAGTGTAACTATAGTCTATACTTTGGTTACCAAATTTTTTACCAGACAAAGCATACAAATTATAAGGATCATCCGCCTTGTTGATGGGCAATTTAAAATTATACTGGATAGCATTGATGCCAACATGCAATCCATTTTTATTAAACGCCAGGTTGCCACCATAACTAAATTGACGCTGTACGCCTTTATCAGCCACTTCACTTTTGGTACGATGTAAGCCAGAAGTTTGCAGGGAAGTGATGAATGCATCATCACTCTCCAATGTATCAACGGACAAATTGCCATCCAGTTTTCTGAAAGAAATAAAAGCAGTTAATTCAACATTTTTTTTTGCCAATGTAATACCGGCACCCCGATGAAAATTAATTTCCCCTGCTGAGTTGTAAGGACGCAATACAGACAATTGTCTTTTTACATTCAGCACATCGCTGCTTTTCTTAAAAGCCAGGCTTTGCCACTGGGTTAGTCCCTGTCCCATGTTGACGGTAAAATCGCCCAGCGCCAATGATTTAATAATGCCGGTATTTCTTGCAAATAAATGAAACGAATAAAAATCAAAACCCGTTTTTTGAGAACCCTTAAAAAATTCTTCCCCTGCATCTTTATCAGCCACAACACCAAACTGCAACAAATTTTTATAATAATATTTATACCGCATAAAATAACGTTGCGGCGATCCCAGGTAATGATTGCTGGTAGATCCAGGATCAAATTTGTAACCTCTGGATTCTTCCAGCACCCTGGTACTTCTGGCCACCAATACATTCGTGCCGCCTGATAATCGTTCGCCAAAAGAGGAAATGATATTTGCTTCACTACTAACAGTAATATATGGCCGCAGTTTTTCAATGGTGACAATATCCCATCCCGGCACTGCCTGCAATTCATAAATATTGATCAGCTGACCAAAAAGGTGGCGATAGGAAATTAAACTTTGAATTTGTAAAGGAGTTAAAATCACCAGCTCTTTTAACAACACTTCATCAGCCGTATTCAGGTCTATCGGCGATTTTATAAACTGCTGCAACTGTTGCCAGAAAGAATCATCCTGTGTTTCTGCATCATCATTATTTTCTGTAATGGCCTCCAGTTGTTGTTCTGTAGTGGTGGTGGGTATCTGGGCAAAACAAATGGAAGGCTTTATACAAACCCCCATCAGCAAAAACACCAGTATGTACCTGTAATAATTCATTATAGTTTTGCCCGGAGTTTTATTAATTATCAGTAGTGGTTGATGCGGTTTCTTTTTTTCCCACGTTCATGATCAGTAATAATCCTGGTGACCACCCCAGCTGCGGATGATAACTGCCGCAGATGTCTAAACGAAAATTTCCCCAGCCCACACCCACACCAGCATAGGAGGCTGATGTGGCAGAAGCAATGCCCGCCCTTGCAAAAAATTGTTTGGCAAAACGGTACTGAACACCGGCATTCAGGTTTACAGGATAATCCTCTTCCTTCACCAACTCTGCACTCACAAAAAAACGTTCAGAAGCATCATACCCCAATCCAATAGTATAGGCCGATGTTAACTTTTCATCCGTTTTAGAAAACTGTCCGCCAACCGGACTATATATATGAACGCCGGCATTTAATTTATCCGTAAGATGTACAATGGCGCCTATTTCTACATTCACTGTATTATCGCTGTTGTATGCAGGCACCCGGTAGCCGTAATAATTAAACTGCACACCGATATCCACTTTTTTACCAAGGCTTCTTCCATAAGCAAGCCCTACCTGGCTTTCATTAAAATTTTTAAAACCAAAATATTTTATGCTAATCCCAAAATTACCCAGGCTGGAAGGCACGGCCAAAGCAGCAGTGTACAAGCTTGTTTCATTTAGCAGAAATCGCTTTTCGCCATATACACCTGCAGTAGTATTTTTTATTTGCGCCAGCGCCGCCTGGTTATTAACAAATGAAAACACATCTCCATGCTGGGTACTGTAGGCACCTAATCCGAGATAGATGGCGGATATTGGCTGACGCAGTGTTTGTGCATAAGAACCGATGCTCACACAAAAAAGCAGGCAGTAAAAAGAAAGAGTAAATAGTCTCAAAGCAGTTATAATTTATCTTCAGCAATATAAATATAATTGATCATCTACCAATCAATAAGTCAATGTCATTAATTTTGCACAATGCAAATTTTAGATGGCAAGATCGTATCGCAGGCAGTAAAGGACTCAGTTAAACAAAAAACTGCTCAATTAAAAGAACAGGGAAAAAAGACGCCGCATTTGGCAGCTGTATTGATTGGTAACAATGGTGCCAGTGAAACTTATGTGGCCAGCAAGGTTAAAAGTTGTGATGAAGTAGGTTTTAAAAGTACGCTCATTCGCCTGGATGCTGATATTGAAGAAGCGGCCCTGGTGAGTGCAGTGGAACAATTAAATAATGATACGGATGTAGATGGAATTTTGGTGCAACTGCCATTACCCAAACAGATCAGTGAAGAAAAGATCATCAATTTAATTCATCCAGATAAAGATGTGGATGGTTTTCATCCCATGAGTATTGGTAAAATGGTATTGGGGCAACAGACATTTATTCCAGCTACCCCTTACGGTATTTTATTAATGCTGGAGCATTATCAAATTGAAACAAAAGGTAAACATGCAGTCATCATTGGCCGCAGCAATATTGTGGGCAGGCCCATCAGTATTTTATTAAACCGCAATGCCTATCCGGGCAATTGCACCGTTACAGTTTGTCACAGTCATACACCTAACCTGAAAGAAATTTGCCGGCAGGCAGACATCATTGTTGCAGCGCTTGGCAAGCCCAAATTTTTAACAGCTGATATGGTAAAAGAAAATGCAGTGGTGATTGATGTGGGCATTACAAGAGTAGCCGATGCAACTAAGAAAAGCGGCTTTGCAATAAAAGGTGATGTTGATTTTACCAACGTGGCACCAAAATGCAGTTTCATCACGCCAGTACCGGGAGGCGTGGGATTGATGACGATTGCAGCGTTGCTGATGAACACATATAATGCTTGTTTAACCCCATCCCCTAAAGGGGTGTAAGGCAAGCGTTTAAAAATTTTAAAGGTTTTATTAATTCGCAGGCAGTGGGCATATTTGCTGATTAAAGATATTTATGATAAATGTGGAAGATAAAATGTTTATTAAAGATGTAAAGCACCGCCTCTTCTCCTAAAGGAGAAGAGGAAAGGTGATGAGGTTTTACCAGCATTTGTACATTTATTAAGCATCCCTGCCCGCCCGGTCAGGCGGGGTTGTGTTATTTAAATCCCGATTTTTTTCGGGACTCACTTTTACCGCATACCATTATTGAACAATTACAAATATTGGAACAAGCATCAACTATAGTAACACAATCACTTCCTGTAATGGAACATTTCTACACCCTGCAGGGAGAAGGTTTTCACCAGGGAAGAGCAGCCTATTTTGTTCGTCTCGGCGGATGTGATGTTGGCTGTGTATGGTGCGATGTAAAAGACAGCTGGGATGCCAGTGCTCATCCAAAAATGACCGTGGATGAAATTGTAAATACAGTGATTAATAATTCTCCTTCCAAAAAAGGATTGGTAGTAATTACCGGCGGAGAACCACTGATGTATGATCTTACAAAATTAACCGCCGCATTACAAGCTGCCGGATTTGAAACCAATATTGAAACTTCGGGTGCATATCCATTAAGCGGCAGCTGGAACTGGATTTGTTTATCACCAAAAAAATTCAAAGTACCATTACCACCGGTGGTTCCTTTTGCCAATGAATTAAAAGTAGTGATCTTCAATAAATCTGATTTTGAATGGGCAGAAAAATATGCAGCACAGGTATCGCCGCAATGTAAACTTTACCTGCAGCCAGAATGGGATAAAGCTTCCATTGTAACACCGGAAATCATTGAATATATCAAACAACATCCGCAGTGGGAACTATCATTGCAGATTCATAAATACATTAATGTTCCATAAATTGGTTTAGTGGTTTAGAAAGTTTAGTGGTTTAGGAAAGTTCATCTATTCATCGTTTAAAACGTGTAATAAGCTGGAAACTCAATTAATGCCATTTCATTACTAACACTATTCATCATTCACCACCAAAATCCCCTGCACAATTTTGGCATACATTTTTATTTATTGTTGCTACCTTCATCGCTCAATTTCCAGCATGAAAAAATCTTTTACCGCTTGCTTTAAAGCCACTTTCTTATTCCTTATTCTTCATTGCAGCTTTCTTATTTCATACTCCCAATGGTACGATCCTGAAAAGGTAAATACAAAAGCTGCAAGTCTGCATGAGCAGGCTTATAATGCAGCACAGGATGGGAAGTATGAAGAAGCTATTTCAAAAATCAAACAGGCAACTACGCTTGAACCAAAATTTGTAGATGCATACTTGTCAAGAGCCGGCATCTATGCCAACCTGAAAAAATACGACTCCTCTGTAATGGATTTTGAAAAAAGTCTTGCGCTGGATTCTGTTTACTCATCCACCTTTTTATTACCCTACTCTATTTCATTGGCTGGTACCGGTCAGTTTGAAAAAGCACTGGCTGCAGTCAATCATTTTTTAGAAAATAAAACCCTGAACGAAGTAAGTATTAAAGCAGGCAACTACCGGAAAGAGTCATACGAATTTGCAGTGGACTATGAAAAAAAACATGCTTCCAGAAATTATGTATTTGCGCCAAAGAGTTTGGGAGACAGTGTTAATTCTATATTCCCTGAGTATTATCCATCCATCACCATTGATGGAAAAAAATTAATTTTCACCAGGCGGAATAATAATGATGAAGATTTTTATGAAAGCAGTTTTGCGGATGGCAAGTGGGGAAAAGCACAACCACTCGGCGGCAAGGTGAATACTAATTTAAATGAAGGGGCCCAGAATATATCACAGGATGGAGAGTGGATCATTTTCACCGGGTGCAACTATCCCGAAGGCCAGGGAAGTTGTGATCTTTATATTTCTTACAAAACAAAAAATGGCTGGAGTGAAGCAGAGAATACCGGCCCCATTGTAAACACCGATTTTTGGGAATCTGCTCCATCACTTTCGCCAGATAAAAGAGATTTGTATTTCAGCAGCAACCAGCCCGGTGGCTATGGTGGCAAAGACATTTGGGTAACGCACCGCAATGAAAAAGGGAAATGGAGCCGGGCTGAAAACCTGGGTGATATTGTTAATACCAAAGGAGATGAAAGCTGTGCCTTTATGTACTCCGACAATCAAACGCTTTTCTTTAACAGCAATGTCCACACCGGTTATGGCGAAGCAGATTTATTTTTTACCAAAAAAAATGCTGACAGCACCTGGAGCATACCTGTAAACCTGGGTTATCCTATAAACACCATTGATGAAGAAGGTTCCATGATAGTGGCTGCTGATGGTAAAACAGCTTACTATGCCAGTGAAAGAAGCGACAGTAAAGGAGCGCTGGACCTTTACAGTTTTGAATTGAGGGAAGATATCCGGCCACCAAAAACATTGTGGGTAAAAGGGCAGGTGTTTGATGCCAAAACAAAACTGGGATTACCCTCTTCGGTAGAACTAACGGACATCAACAGCCGCCAATTAATCAGCAAGGTGCAAACAGATGAAGATGGAAATTATTTAAC
>JAYVLZ010000467.1:0-15804 GCA_043759175.1 Chitinophagaceae bacterium
GCTAATGACCCAGGAAGCTAATTATGTAAACTGCATTTGCAATGGTGATTTGCCAAAGCTTACCAGCAGTGGCATGCCGCTTAGTAAACTAAGCCAGCCGCGGATTATTGAAAGCCCCAAAACTATTTTTGTAGAGCAGGGAAGCAATGCCGGTACGGTGATTTTAAAGGCAGCAACGGTAGAAGGTGCCAGTGGTTACCTGCACAAGGTAACGCCTGATCCGCTTACCAGCAACAGCCAGTGGCAAATTGTTGCCAGCAGCCGTTCCAAATATCAGTTTGATAATTTGGAACAGGGTAAAAAGTACTGGTTTATGGTAGCCGCCGTAGGCAGTAACGACCAGGTGGCAAACAGTGAAGTGATATCACAGTTTGTAATGCAACGCAATTCAGAAGCCGCATAGTTAACAACAGCATGCAAAAAAAATCCCGGTAGTATGGTGCTGCCGGGTTTTTTATTTTAAGCAGGTAAGCGTTATAGTTAGGTAGCTGCTTTTTATAAAAATCTCAAAACGGTTATAGCCATAATAATGCAGTGATGGTTAAAAACCTGCAAATACAAAATAATACCTGGTGCATCATTTTTTTTACATACCTTCCTTCTGCAAAGTTTTTGAAGCGTTCGATTGTACCCCACACCCAGAAATTTAAAAAAAGGGTGAAAACACCCTTGTTTGAATAAAAACACCCGATTACCTTAGTACCATAAACCCTGATATGCTGAAACCGCAACTGATTGCCTTATGCTGCTTACTGTTTGTATGTGCCACCACCAATGCACAGCAGGATAGTACAATAGAAGCATTACAGCAACTCCCACTCAAATACATTTCCAATATTGACAGCAAGGTTGATAAATACAGCAAACGTATTACATCTAAAACAACCAAGACGTTAGAGAAGCTCAGCCGCTGGGAAAACAAAATCAAAAGCACATTAGAAAAAATTTCCCCGGAGGCTGCCGCCAGGCTGTTTAGCAATGGACAGTTAACTTTCACCAGCCTTTTGCAACAGATACAACAGGGCGAAGCCATAGCCCTGCAATACCAGAAGCAATACGATCAATACCGTGATAACCTGACAACAGGATTAAAATATATAGAACAACAGAAAGAAGGATTGGATACTAAAGCAATAAAGAAAGTAACAACCACCCGTCAGAAAATGCAGGAGTTAAATGATGAAGAAGATAAGAGTGAAGCCATACAGCAGTTTATTAAAGAACGTAAGAAAGCGCTTATTTCAGAAGCCTTTCAATACCTCGGAAAAAATAAATATTTGAGAAAAATAACTGCCGAAAATTATTACTACATAGAGACGTTGAAAAATTACAAAACGCTGTTTAATGACGAAGCCCGGGCAGAACAAACAGCCAAAACTATTTTAAGTAAGATTCCATTATTTCGAAAATTTATGGAGGATAACAGTATGTTTTCTTCGTTATTTGGAAGACCCGGCGATGTTGCCAGTGCTGCAAATATTGCAGGACTGCAAACAAGAGCAAGTGTACAAAATTTAATACAGCAGCAGATTGCAGCAGGCGGCCCCAATGCCCAGCAGATGGTAACCCAAAATGTACAGGCAGCACAGGCAGAGATTGGTAAACTAAAAGATAAACTATTGAATAAGCTCAGTGTTGGGGGTGATGGAGTGGCCGAACTGGATTTTAGGCCCAATATGCAAAAAACGAAAACCCTGCTTCAGAGAATAGTAACCAGCAGTGATTTCCAGTTTGCAAAAAGCAGCAAACTGTTGCCAACAGTTATGGAAGTTGCTTTAATGGTCGGGTATCGCTTAAATGATCATTCCACCGCAGGCGTTGGTCTTGAATACAGCATGGGTTTAGGTTCTATAAACCATATCCGGATAAGCCATCAGGGTGCCGGGTTTCGCAGCTTCATTGACTGGCGCTTAAAAAAACAATTTTTTATAGCAGGCGGATATGAACTGAGCCACCATGCAGCATTTGAAAATATAGGACAATTAAAGAACTATGCTGCATGGCAACCTTCAGCATTGCTGGGAATAACAAAGAAAATGAAGATTAAAACAAAGTGGACAAAAGGAACTAATGTACAATTGCTGTATGATTTTCTTTGGCAAAAAAAATCGTCTTTAGGAGAAAAATTAATTTTCAGAATTGGATATAATTTTTAAAAAATAAAGCTTACGGTAAACAGCATAATATTAATTCTAAATCAACAAACAAAAAATGAGACTATTATTATTTAGGTTGACAGTTATCTTGTTAATTACAATATGCAATATCAACGTTTATTCACAATCTCAGATCAATGATTTGCCTGTTGTTAGTCTGCCAAGCCCTACTGCTGCAGCTTTAGGAAAATATGGAGATATTCCGGTAGGGAAATACACGGGTATCTCCAATGTGGAAATACCTGTTTATAATTTATCATTAGGCAAATTTAATCTACCCATCACTTTAAACTATCATTCCGCTGGTTTAAAAGTAGAGGAAATGGCAGGATGGGCAGGCTTAAACTGGTCGCTTAGTGCAGGAGGTGTTATTACAAGGACTGTTCATAATAAGGCTGATGAGGGGCCGCAAGGATACTGGAATTATGCCAATTATAGTGACGCAGAATTATTAACAATTACTTCGGTAGATATTGTAACTAATCCTTTTTGGTTTGGAAACTATGATACGGAGCCCGATATGTTTTATTTCAATTTTTCCGGAATTTCTGGAAAGTTTGTATTAGATGGCAGTGCAGCACATGTGGCACATTGTATTCCTTATAATAATTTAAAAATTGAGCACAACAGCAGTTTAACCAGTTTTACTATAACAAATACTAACGGAGATAAATATATTTTTGACGTAAGGGAAATAACAACAGCGGGGACTACCGATTATACGTCAAGCTGGTATTTATCAAAAATAATTACACAGGCTGGCACAGTTAATTTATCATACTACAATAATTTAGAGTATTCTTCAATTGATAATTTGACGGAAGCTGATTATACAACTTTAATAGCCAGCACCAGTAAACCTAAAGCTGCAGAAAACTTACATTCCGCCCCGGAAATTGTAAGTAAAGTTTTGCAGCAAATAGATGCTCCCGGGGAAACCATTCGTTTTTTTGTTTCAAGAAACAGGCGGGATATAATTAATGGCTCTGCATTAGACTCTTTAACGGTACAGGATTACAATAGCGCAGTAAAAAAAGATTTAGTTTTAAGCATAGTTATTTTGGAAATGTAAATTCTTCAAGACCGCAGGATGTTAGATTAAAATTAGACACTGTTATTGAATATTCAAATACAAGCCTTGAAAGAAAATCTTATTCATTGGAATATTACTCACCTGCAAATGTACCTGCAACTGATGCCAAATCCCAGGATTACTGGGGTTATAATAATGGGATTACTACTAATTCAACATTGTTGCCTGCAGTTTCACCGGTAGATTACCCTCAGATAGCTGCCAATATTGCTGGCGCCAACCGGGCCCCCGTACTTAATGCGGCAATAACCGGCATACTTAAAAAAATTATTTACCCTACAGGAGGTACGTCCACCTTTATTTATGAAAACAATGATTATGGATTTGATGAAAATGGGCCAGTGGCAGAGACACAGCATATATCAGGTACTTCTTCTGCTGCTGCAGTAATATCTTCTACAGTTAATATTCCTTCCCAAACTAAAACATTCTCTATTCCACAATATCAAAATATTAAAGTGGCAATGTCATCAAGCGTTGTTGGTCCTGCCCCGGTAGATAATGGACCCACTATGATTTTAAACCAAATAAACACCAACGGAAGCAGAACAAATATTATTACCTTATACTCATTAACTGCAAGCTCAACGAAATATGTTCTTCTAAATCCTGGTAATTATGAAATTATTGCAAGCGTAGATGGAACCGGGCAAAGTGCTTCAATCAATGCATATTACTATACATTGGGGAGTGCAATAAAGACAATTCTTTGCGGAGGGGTAAGAATAAAACAAATAATAAATTCTGATTCTATTACCGGTACAAATAATATAACGGAGTTAAGTTACTACATGAAAGATGATCCCGGCAGATCTTCAGGCACTGTTTTTTCCATCCCCCAGTTTATTGAATTAAAAGAAGGATATCTTGTCAGAAGTTCATATACTTCTAATTATCTGGCCACCACTCAGGGAAGTGCAGTAGGATATGCTTTTGTTACCGAGACACAAATATCAGCGTCTGGTACAAATACTGGTAAGAAGGAATACTATTTTAATACAAACACTCCCAATCAAAACGGTATAATACCATTTGCAGTTCCTTTAGGTGTTAGCCCTACCGTTCACTTTTTAACTGGAATGCCAGACCCTAAAAAATTAATCACTGATTTTGATGTATATCGGGGTAATTTATTAAGGGAGGCGGTATATAACAGCCAACAGGTACTTTTAAAGGAAACTGTATCCAGTTATAATATAGATTCGGCATTCAATTCTAATTCCCTCAACTACTTTGCATTGTCCACCAGGAGAGGGGGATCGTTTGACTTTGAAGGGCCGCAGGCTGGTCTTAATTCTAATTACCGAAGACCATATTATACAAAAGCAATGATTGTATGTCCCTGGATATATAAAACCCAGGAGGTAGTAAGACTATATGATATCAATGGACTTAATCCCATTGAGACTAACACAAAGTTTTATTATGAAAAACCATACCATGCAATGGTTACAAAAATTGAAACGACCAATAGTAAAGAAGATACACTTAAAACGACCAATACATATCCTGGCGATTATCCCGGGATTACTGTCTATGATTCGATGGTGGCTGCTAACATGATATCACCTGTTATTGAGTCAAACTACTATACAAAAAATGTATTTACCTCAAAAAGCGTAACAAACTATAAACAATGGAATATTTCAAACAGGATAATTGCGCCACAAACTATTCAGTCTCAAATTGGAAATTATCCAATTGAAATAAGGGTTCAATTTAATAAATATGATGTAACAGGCAATATAATGGAACAGCAAAAAAGCAATGATGTAAAGCAAAGTTATTTGTATGATTACAAAAATTATTACCCTGTTGCTGAAGTAATCAACGCAGATTCAGCTTCCATTGCTTACACCAGCTTTGAAGCAGGAGGCTTGGGCAACTGGGTAAATACCGATACTGCCCGTAACAGGGTGTTTTCATTAACCGGCAGCCAGTGTTACAACTTAGTAACAGGTAAGAGCTTTACCAAAAGTGTCGCCTCCGGCACAGCGTATATTGTTTCTTACTGGAGCCGCAATGGTGCAGTAACAGTTACGGCCAATGGCGCAGGAACCACCGCCACACCAGGGCTAAAAAAGAATGGCTGGACTTATTATGAACACAGTTTACCCAATACTACCACAAGTGTATCTGTAATAGCCATCAGTACCCTGGTTGATGAACTCAGGTTGTACCCATCTGCAGCTCAGATGACCACGTACACTTATATTCCACTAGTGGGTATATCATCAACCTGCAGTGCCAATAATACGGTGCTGTATTATGAATATGATGGGTTTAACAGGCTTTCGGTTATCAGGGATATGGATAAAAATATTGTTAAACAAATAGACTATCAGTACCAGCTGTCACCAATAAATTGAGCCGGGTATTAACATCGGGATTAGATGGTAATTAATGAATAACAATAAGCAACTCTAAAACATAAAACCATGTATAAAAGGTTTGTAAAATTATTAACTGCAGTGGTGCTTTTCACAGCAGCCTGTAACCTGCAGGCACAGCAGGTTACCCCACCAGCCTATTCATCAGCCATTAAAGTAAACTACATCCGTACCTGGGATGCCAGTGCACCAGAGCAAAGTTCAGCCTTATTAAAAACAAGGAATGTAACGGATGTAAAACAGGCCACTCAGTATTTTGATGGATTGGGCAGACCAATAGAAACAGTGATCAAACAAACCAGCCCTTTGCAAAAAGACATAGTAACAGCCATTGTTTATGATGCTTTTGCCAGGGAACAGTATAAATATTTACCCTTTTTATCCACCACTACCAGTGCCGGCACAGAGATTACCAATGATGGTATATTTAAGTTAAACCCTTTTCAGCAGGATAGTGTGTTCAGCAAAAACCAATACACCGGGGAAACATTTTATTACGGACAGACCGTATTTGAAGCATCACCACTCAACAGGCCGCTACAGGCATTTGCCCCCGGCAATAGCTGGGTGGGCAGCAAGGGTACTGCCAGTGAAAAAGCTATCGGTAACCAGTACCTGCTAAATACCGCAGCAGACAGTGTAAGGATATGGACTATTGCTTTACCGGCAGGCAGCCTGCCTGCCAGCACAGCAATGTATGCTGCAGGAATGCTGTACGAAAATGTAACAATTGATGAACATGGCAAACAGGTAGTGGAGTATAATGACAAAGAAGGCAAAGTAATATTAAAGAAAGTACAGCTCAGCAATACACCCGGCACCGCCCATGCAGGTTGGCTATGCACTTATTATGTGTATGACGACCTGAACAACCTGCGTTTTGTAATACAGCCGAGAGGAACAGAATTAATATGGAGCAATTGGACAGTAACAGCCGCCATAGCAAATGAGTTATGCTTTAGAAATGAGTATGACCAAAGAAACCGAATGGTAATAAAAAAAATACCCGGTGCAGGCGAAACATGGATGGTCTATGATGCAAGGGATAGGATGGTGATGATGCAGGACAGCAACTTACGGGTGCAGGGCAAATGGCTGGTAACAGAATATGATTTACAAAACAGGCCTCTGCGTACCAACTTGTGGACAAACAGCAATAACAGAACATACCATCAGCCCCTTGCCTATAACAGTACGGCCTACCCCATCATCAGCGGCACCAATGAAGTGTTGGCTGAAAACTATTATGACAATTACAGTTGGGTGGCTGGCAGTGGTACCACACTCACCAGCTTATTAGACAGCACCAATACTAAAAACAGCAGTTACTTTATTACTGCTTACAATGCCAGCCCGGTATATGCCCAGCCCATATATGCCAGCTATCAAACAAGAGGATTGGCAACAGGCAGTAAAGTAAAAGTGTTGGGTACTGCCAGCCAGTATCTATATGCCGTAAATTTTTATGATGAAAAAGGCAGAGTGGTACAAACACAGGGTATAAATATAACCGGGGTAAAAGAAACCGCCACCACGCAGTACGACTGGTCGGGTAAAGCAATAAGAAGCTACCTGCAGCATAGCAAGGGTGGCACCCTGCCACAGAACTATACCGTGCTCTCCAAGATGGATTACGACCATGCAGGCAGGTTGCTCACTTTTAAAAAAACATTTAATGGCGGTACAGAAAAAGCAATTGCCACCAACACATATGATGAACTGGGTCAGTTGAAAACAAAAGCACTGGGAACATCTGTTGAAAACCTTGCGTATGATTATAATATAAGAGGCTGGCTGCTTGGAATGAACAGGGGGTATCTTTCTTATAAAGGGCAGGGTGCTTCCAATAAATTTGGTTTTGAATTAGTTTATGATAAACAAGGCAGTTTTACTGGTCAGAATTATACAGCAACACAGCAGTACAACGGCAACATAGCAGGCATGGCCTGGAAAAGTGACGGCGATGATGTAAGAAGGGTTTACAATTTTAGTTATGATAATGCAAACCGCATTATGAAAGCAGACTTTAAACAGCAAAACCCCACTGACTATCTCTGGAATAATACATTGATGAATTATGGGATGAAGATGGGTGATGGCATCAATGCAACCAGCGCTTATGATGCCAACGGAAACATTTTGAAAATGGTACAGTTTGGCTGGAAGCTGGGCGTGGCGGGCACTGTGCCAATAGACAGCCTTACTTATAACTACATAACCAGCAGCAACAAGTTATTAAATGTAATTGACGGAAATAATATTCCTGATACAAAACTGGGAGACTTCCGGACATCACTGCTGCATCCTGTACAAAGTAAAACAGCCATCACGGTTGATTATACTTATGATGGCAATGGCAACCTGAAAAAAGATTTGAATAAAGATATTGGTTTATCAGCCACAGATGGTATTGTTTACAACCATTTAAATTTACCACAAACTATTACTGTTTACAAAAGTGGTGGCCTTGTAAAAGGTACTATTGCATACACCTATGATGCAGGCGGCAATAAATTAAAGAAGGTAACAACCGAAGGAGCGAAGGTTACTACCACACTATACCTTGGATCATTCAATTATATAAATGACAGTTTGCAATTTGTATCTCATGAAGAAGGAAGGATACGGCCAAAAATAATTGGTAACAACGCTGACGGTTTTGTATATGATTACATGCTGAAGGACCACCTTGGAAATATTCGCATGTTGTTAACCGATCAGTTGGATACGTCCTTTTATCCTGCTGCCACGCTTGAAACCGCCACATTAGGTTCTGATACCACATACTACAGTAATATTATGACTACCAGGACAACACCGTTGCCAGTTGGCTATCCTGCCAATACGCCATCAGGCAATACCTATGTTGCAAAAGTAAGCGGTGCTACCGGCGGCAAAAAAATTGGCCCCGGCATTACACTGAAAGTAATGGCAGGTGATAAATTTAATATAACAGTTAACAGTTTTTGGAACAGCGCTGCCACAGCACAAGCACCTATAAATCCTTTAGCAGATTTAATAAGTGCACTGGCCGGCGGCATTGCCGGTGCAGGAGGAAAAGCCACAGCAACAGAGTTACAAAGCACTGGTGTATTATCTCCGGGAGCAACTAATTTCCTAAGCAGCCAAACGCCACCTGCAGCCAAACCCAAAGCTTATTTAAACTGGGTGCTGTTTGATGAACAGTTTAATATTGCCAAAGACAGTGCAGGAAATATTATGAGCAGCGGTTATAGTAATTCCATTCCGGTTGGTAATTCAGGAACTTTAACTCCATTAACTTACTCCAATCAATTATTAAATAAAAGTGGTTATCTGTATATTTACGTAAGCAATGAAACACCCAACATTGATGTGTTCTTTGATCAGTTGCAGGTGACGCATATAAGAGGAAGTTTGATAGAAGATAATTCTTATTACTTGTTCGGACTTTTGATGCGGAATTTATCGTACCGGTCATTAAAAGGAGGCTATGTAGAAAACAGAAAAGGTTTTAACGGAAATGAAATACAAAACAAAGAATTTAGTGATGGCAGTGGATTGGAGGTTTATGATTTTAATGCAAGAACTTACGACCAGCAAATAGGAAGGTTTATACAAATAGATCCATTACCATCAGATGAAGGTCAAGAATCTTTAACACCATATCAGTTCGGTCTTAATAATCCAATCCGTTATAATGATCCAGATGGGAAATGCCCTCTTTGTCTAATTTACAGGATATATCGACTTGCATCTACAGTTAATGACTTATTGCCTCCGATAAGAAGCATTACTTTAAAACCACCACCGATTGGCAGAGCTTTAGTAGATGAAACTGCTGTTGCACTTCCAAAACTTACTGTACCTATTGAGGGAACTCAAACTGATGATAACAAGAAAGTTCCAAATCCCAATGGGAAAAAAGGAGGCGAAGCACACCAAAATAAAGTTAATGAAGTTGAGAAGGAAATGCAAGGGAAGGGAATGGAAACAAAACGTGAAGTAGAAGTAAAAACTCCTGGTGGTACGAAGGAAAAAAGGTATATAGATGTAGAGGGTAAGAACCCTAAAACAGGGGAAACTGAACAAGCCCAAATCGGTAAAGAAAATAAAAATGGCACACCTGTATCAAGAGAAACAAAGGCATTGGATGATGTTGAAAAGGCTACGGGAGTTCGTCCAACGTTTGTTCCGTACAATACACCCAGTCCACCCCCCTTTCTTCCTTTTAAACCATATAAGTTCTAATATTTATGAGTAAATCAAAGCAACTTAATTTTTTTTTAAACCCCGGAGATTTAATTGAAACAAAAAAATTTCTCAAAGAAAAGGAGTGTTTAATTTTCAAAAGAAATAGTGAAAAATCTACTTTTTTTAATGAATATGATATTCAAAAAAATCCTGACAATATTTTTCAAGTATGCTTATGTAAAGATGAGTATAAGAATAAAATCTTCCATGAGTATCTTGAATCGACAAACTCTTATTATGTTGATATTCTAAAAAGTAATTGTATTGAGTTTTCTATTGGTGGCTTTTACCCATACAGTGATAAAGAACTACACCGGAGCAGGTTTTATTTTATTCATGAATATTATAAAGATGGCGAATTGATTAAAAAATCCCCGGAGTTTATTGAGTGGGCAAATACACTTATGAAAGACTTTAAGAAACGTTTTTTAGTTAAGTATCCAACTTATTCAAATGATTTTTTTTCTGAGCAATGTATTAACTGGGTAAAATTAAATAATGCTAAGTTGGAACCCGGAGGTCAAAAATTTATAATTAAATAAAACGAACAAAGCCACTCAATGAGTGGCTTAATTCCATTCCGGTTGGTATTTCAGGAACACTTACTCCTTTAACTTATTCAAATCAATTGATCAATAAGAGTGGATATCTGTATATTTATGTTAGCAATGAAACACCCAACATTGATGTGTTCTTTGATCAGTTGCAGGTGACGCATATTAAAGGGAATTTTATTAGTGAAGATCATTATTATCCTTATGGGGAGCGAATGTTTAATCTTTCTTCAGAACGCACGGCTGCACTTACCAACAAGAAAAAGTACAACGGGATTGATTTTGAAAATGATTTGGATTTAAATGTCTCTGATGCACAGTTCAGAGAACTTGATGCACAAACAGGAAGATGGTGGCAGATTGATCCGAAAACAGATGAGATGTATATGTGGTCAACGTATGCATCTAATTTTGATAATCCCATAAGATATGCAGATCCGAAAGGAGATGAGCCAGATTGTTGCCCTCTTACTTTAGAATTGTTGCAAGCAACAGAACAAGCCGCAGCTTCAAATGGTCCTATTCTTAGCAAACCTATTGTATTAGGGGGATTGATTGCGGCTGCTTTTGTTGGCTTATTTGAACTAATAGCTGAAAGTGGTGAAACTCCTGGAAATGTTTCAATGACGGGTATCCCTAGTTCAATGAATACCATAACCTGGGCAGAGGATAAAGCACAAGGAACAAATATTCCTAAAGTTAAAGAAAGTATCAAAACAGGCCAGGAGGCTCATAGGCAAGAACAAGCAAAATTAAAAGAAAAAGGTGCAACAATAGAAGTGCCAATGAAATTGAAAGATGGAACTTCTATTAGAAAAGATGCTGTTAAAAAAGACGGAACTCCTGTTATAATTAAGCCTGATACAAAGACAGGAAGAGCATCTGCTGCCAAAAGAGAGAAATTACTTAAAGACAATGAGGTTAAAAAACCTGAAAAAATTTTATACGACCCTAAAGACCCTAAATATCAACCAGGGTCACCAACTTATATTGGCCCAAAATTGTAAATCAAATGAAATTGACCAAATCAAAGTTGCTAAAAGCAACAAATGAAGAATTGTTAAAACTGGGTTATCTGCAAATAAAAGATACACTTACAGGAGCAAATGGATTATTTATTAAAGTGATTGATGATGTCTATTTTTTAAGTTTAGGATTAACAATATCTAATTACTATGACTCAAGATTTACAGCTTCATTTTATTTATCTAAGTCAATTAGATGGAGTTCAATATGGGGAGATATACCGCAAGAATCTTATGAACGAGTAGGGAGTTTTCTTACAAAGAAAGAAAGAAGATTATACCTGGATGATGAACATAATAAGCAAGGGGTAATTGATTCTTGGTGGAGTGGTGATGATGAAGGGATTAAAAATTTTCTTGAAACTGTGAAAATTACAGAGAGCCGTTTTTTAGGTCAGAAAAATTTGTTTAGTAAAATTAAAAGCAGTGTAGAAATAAAACAATTTACTGATTATGCTTCAAATGTTTTTAAGTTTATAGATGAAAATAATGATAACAAATTTAATTTTCAATTCACCCCTAATAAGAAGATAGATGATATACCAGTAGAATTATTTAAAGCTGCAGAAAAAACTTTATCAAAGAAAGAAGGAATTTTAAATGTAAATACTGTAAAGGCTTTAGCGGCGGATGTTTGGCATCAAATACAAGTACGTCCCCAATTATCTATACTTTTTGATAAACTCACAAGTGTGAAGAATAAGCAATAGGGTGGAGTGGTATTTAAAAAAACGCTTGCTTCTTGATCAGTTGCAGATAACGCATATAAAGGGTTAGATGCTTGAAACAAGCGAATACTACAATTTCGGTTTAAAAATGTCGGGCATTAGTTATAGCTGTGTTGGTAAAATACAGAATAGAGATAAAACATTTCAGGGACAAAAATTTGATGATGATTTAGGAGCTAATTATGTTCAGTTTAAATGGCGAAATCATGATCCTCAAATTGGACGCTTTATAGAAATTGATCCGCTTGCTGAAAAGTATGTTTATAACAGTACTTATGCTTTTAGTGAAAATAAAGCCACTTCCTTTATCGAATTAGAAGGCTTGGAGGCTAGCCCACTACCATACTTTATTAGGGCGATTGAAAATGAATTTAGGAATACTGCTAGCAGTATTGACAATGCAATTACTCCTACTGCCACGAATACTGTCACTACAGAAAACTCCTCTAAGAAGATAGGTTCTTTAACTATTGCAAACTCTACAGAAGTTAAGCAAGTCAGTACTTATGGCTATAATTTTTTGGGAATTATGGATTATATAATAAGGAATAATTCAAACGAGGGAAATCCTGAGCCATTAACTAAAACCAATAATACAGTTACAGTTTCTAATGTACAAAAGACTGAATTGAAAATTAAAGGAGCAACTATTACTAATAAAACTAAGCTAAATATAGAAACTGGAGAAGTTACTGGCGAAAATTCTGTAAAAGTTAATAGAAAAGGAACTGATATAAGTGGCGGCTTAGAAATGACTTCGGATGGGAAGGTAAAAGTTAAAGCTGAAGTCAGTGGTGAAAATAAATCAGGTTCAACAAAAGTTAAAGGGACTGCTTCGATTTCTTCAAATGGTAATACTTCAAATTTTGAGATTGGAGGTTCTGTTGAAAAGAAATCCGGAAAAACAACTGTCGAAAAAGGTGCAAGTATTATAATTAATTTTTAATTTTTTTTAAATATGGTCAGAATTATCTTTGTTTTTGCAATTATATCAATAACATTTTCTTTTTGTAATAATACAAATAGGGATATTAACAGAGTTAGTAAAAATGAAATTGATTAAGCAAGTAATGAGTTTATTATTGATGTTTTAGCTACCAAACAAACATTCAATACATATTCTGATAGCATACGTACAGTGAATATAAATAACCAGGAAAAAATAAAAGTTATTGATTTTTTAAATAGAAAAATAATTAAAGCAGATTTGCTTATTGACAGTATCAACACAATTCTTGACTCACTTGATGAAAGCAATATCAAAAGCATCCAAATAGTAAAGGGCTTATTGGCAGACGGCAGGCAAGGAGACTCATTGTTTCTATTTTTAAATGACATTTTTAAAACGGTAGCTTACGTTACGAAAGCTACCAATCAGAAACTGATTGTTGATAGTATTGCAAATAATATATTGAAGTCTATAGATGAAAATAAAAATTGGCAACAGGAATTATTTTCTCAGGCAACTCCTTTGTCTGCTAAACTTATTTTGTTAAGCCTCAAAAAGGAAATCTTCGCAATAGGCATAGAATCTCTTAAAGGAATTTAATCCAGTAGTATTTAAAATCTTACAATTATTAAAATCATTTACAGAAGGTATTTTCAGCCTCCTGTTTTTGTTATCTTAGCATTAAGTTTATCATTTCGTTTTTATTTTGCTACAAATGGCATTGTTTACAATCATTTGAATTTACCATAAACAATTACGGTTTATAAAAGTGGCGGAGCAGTAAAAGGCCCTATTGCATACACCTATGATGCAGGCGGCAATAAATTAAAGAAGGTAACAACCGAAGGAGCAAAAATTACCACCACATTATACCTCGGTTCATTTAATTATGTAAATGATAGTTTGCAATTTGTAAGCCATGAAGAAGGCAGGATTAGACCAAAGACAATTGGTAATACAGCTAACGGTTTTGTGTATGATTATTATATACTTGATCATTTGCAAAACATGAGAATGATTTTGACAGATCAATTGGATACTTCCTTCTATCCTGCTGCTACATTAGAAACAGCCACGCTTGGTTCGGATACCACTTATTACAGAAACATTACCAGTACCCGTACAAACACTAAACCTGCCGGATACCCCACCGATCCTTATATATGGCAGGTGCAGGAGGCAAAGCCACCTCCACTGAAATACAAAACAGCGGCGTGTTATCACCACCCAAGCGCAGGAGTGTTACGCAAACGAAAAGCTGTCAGGCGCTGGAATGAGGCGTGGATTTGTGTGCTGGCTTCCAGTGCCGGGCTTGTTACTACTGCCAGAACACACATGCTGCATCAAAAAAACCTTACTCTATGTCCTCCATTTTATTTAAAGAAGTTTGTATAAATTCATACAAACAAAACAGCATGAGCACAAAGTATAAGTTTGTTGATAATAAAGCAGTATATTTCACTACTGCTACCGTTGTTGGATGGTCAGATATATTCACCAGGGAAATGTACAAAACAATCTTACTGGACAGTATCCGGTATTGCCAGTTAAACCAGGGATTAAAAATACATGCGTGGGTGTTAATGAGCAATCATCTGCATACCAATTTGCAGTTGCAATGAAGGTAAAGACTTAGGATTGATCTGGCGCAACATAAAAAGCTTTACTGCAATGAAAATAATAGATGCCATCATCAAAAATCCAAAGGAAAGCAGGAAGGAACATTTGCTGCATACCTTTTCAGAAGCAGGTAAAAGCAGCAGCAGTAATTTTAAGTATAAATTTTGGCAACACGAAAATCATCCGGTATTATTAGAAACGACAGACATGTATAACCAGCGTTTAAATTATCTACATTGGAATCCGGTAACAGCAGGCTTTGTAGCAGAACCCTGGCATTGGATTTATAGCAGTGCAATAGATTATTTTACGGATAATAAAGGTTTGTTAGATTTAATAATTTTAGAGGGCTTTTAAATACAGAGGCATTAGTAACAAGGGGGCACCGGACGGGAGTCCGGCGCCTGTCGGAGGCGGGGATAAAGCAGGTGCTACAAAATTATTTGAATTCTTAGCTCAAAATTCTGATGTTGAGTATACAATTACCAATGTTGAAGGTCAGAAAGGCGGTCAAGCAAGTATAATCTCAACCAATTATAGCGCAACAGGTAGTGAAGCCCAGGCTGATGTTGAGTATTCTATTATGCTAAAGCATCCTGAATTAAAAATTACTGAATCTAATCACAGCCATCCACAGGCATATGCAAATTATCCATCGGGCTTTAACCCTGACGGAAGTAAATCTGATTTTGTTGGCGACAGGCAAAATGCTGAATATTTTGAAAAAAATTATAAAGGTGGTGAGATTACAAAAAAAGTTTACCATGCTAAATCAAACACCTACATCCGATTCAATTCCTCTAAATTTAAAAAAGAATGATTTACTCATTAAAATATATACTTTGCATTTTGATTGTGTTAGGTTCTTGCACACAACATGAAAGCAGCAGGTCTGAAATGATTAATATAAATGCGACAGTTGAGAAAATAATTAAAGCATATATACAATCAATGCCAATTATACTTAGCAAGGGATAAATTAGTGACTTTTTAATTTGTTCAATAAAGATAAAAAGTACAAGAGTGCGACGCCAATGAAGCTTAATAGCAGCACTT
>JAYVLZ010000468.1:0-14370 GCA_043759175.1 Chitinophagaceae bacterium
ATTAAGCATGAAGACAAAAAGAAAAAAAGCAGGATGGAATAATGACTACTTGATGGCAATTCTTGCTAAGGCAGGATAAATTTTAATGCGTTTGCCCTGTATCACTGACTGTAGTAGCAGGCATTTCCTGCAAACCAGGAGGCTTGTTATTTATTTTTTCTTTATCTGGTGATGTAGGGAAAATTCTATCAGTTACAATAAAAGACAGGTAATAAACAATTATAAATACTGTGCAATAAACGATATAAAAAAGGCTGGTACCCCAAAAGCTGTCAAATTGTTTGATCACTTTCGCAGAAATAGCAAATATCCAGGCTGCCAGAGACATCCAGACTAGTAATCTTAGCCAACGTATTTCTTTGAAATGTTTTTTCTTTGGTTTATTATAGAGCTGGTAAAGGCAATAAGAAGTATAAAGCAATCCATGCAAACAGAGAATAATAGAAAGCAGCAGGCTAAACCATCTAGGCAAAGCTTCTGATATGGCAGATATTAATACTGTTACAATGACCAGTACTTTCATTACTATAAATAGATAGAAATGGACGAAAACATGCATAACCGGCTTTGATATCTGCATATTTACTGCCAGGAAGAGAAGCGGGCCGAAAAGAAACTCATTACCATTCCATAAAATTTGTATGAGCCTGTTTTCCTCACTAAATATGCCGGTATCTGCTAATGCACCAAAAGAAAGTAAAATGATGAGTACAGCAAGAAAAATATTTTGTCTGCTTTTAAAAATATATGAAGCGGTAATAAGCCCTTGCAAAAAAGCAAGTAAAAACGGTGTATATATCCAGTAGTTGTAAGAAGTATTCATGGGGATGTAAGTTAAACAATACCTCTAATAATTATTTTTTGACCTGTTGCAGTATCAACAGCATTTTTTATTAGATGTCCCGACAAAAAGCTAAACAGATAATGTATAGCCGGATTGTGACACAATGGGCAAAACAAAATTGAAATACTAATGGTCAGAAATTGTACTGTCAGCCCGTAAATGTAATACTGCTGTTTAGGGTGACGTACAACATATCGGATAAATAAAATTTCCACTTTAATGGTATTGCAAGCTGTACTAATGAGTGTACTTTTGTATTTACTTATACAAATGGTTATATGAACTTGACGGAACTATATAATAAGGCGATGAACTTTGAATTCCTGTCTGCTGAAGAAGGAGTTTATTTGTTTGAACAGGCACCATTGGCCGAGTTGATGTTTGTGGCCAATGAACTAAGAAAAATTCAGGTGCCGCATGGTAAAGTAACCTGGATCATTGACAGGAATGTAAACACCACCAATGTATGTATTGCAAATTGTAAATTTTGCAACTTTTACCGGGTTCCTGGCCATCCGGAAGCATACATAACAGACATAGAAACATACAAGAAAAAAATTGATGAAACCATTCGTTACGGCGGAGAACAATTATTGTTGCAGGGTGGCCATCATCCAAACCTTGGGTTAAATTATTACGTAAATCTTTTTAGAGAATTAAAGCAACTGTATCCATATCTTAAGTTGCATACACTTGGCCCTCCGGAAGTAGCTCATATTACAAAGTTGGAGAAAAGTAATCACAGAGATGTACTGGTTGCGTTAAAGGAAGCAGGATTGGATAGTTTGCCAGGGCCGGGTGCAGAAATATTATCAGACAGGGTTAGACGATTAATTAGTAAAGGTAAATGTGGAAGTCAGGAATGGCTGGATGTGATGCATGAAGCACACAAATTAAATATCACTACCAGTGCCACCATGATGTTTGGCCATGTGGAAACCATACAGGAAAGATTTGAACATTTAGTAAAATTGAGAGAAGTGCAAAGTCGTAAGCCTGCCGGTGCTAAAGGATTTATTGCATTTATACCCTGGACGTTTCAGGATGTGGATACCTTGCTGGCTAAAATAAGGGGGGTGCATAATTTAACCACAGCAGAAGAATATATACGTATGATTGCCATGAGCCGTATCATGTTACCGAATGTAAAAAACATACAGGCCAGCTGGCTTACTGTTGGTAAAAAAACAGCCCAATTATGCCTGAATGCCGGTGCCAATGACTTTGGAAGTATTATGATTGAAGAAAATGTGGTGAGTGCTGCAGGAGCTCCGCACAGGTTTACCAGTAAAGGTATCCAGGAAGCTATAAAAGAAGCAGGATTTGAGCCGCAACTTCGTAATCAGCAATATGAATTCAGGGCCATACCGAAGGTAATGGAGGAACAGGAAATTACTTATTAATTGAAATTAAAAAATATTTTAAGAATTATAGCTGTAATAAACAACCCGGAAATTGAAATACAATATTTATCAACAGCTATCGTTTTGACTTTGTTAAATACCCTATAGATGAATAATAATATTGGGAAAGGATCAACTAATCCACTTTTGAAAGCTGTAAAAATTTTTTTCAGCAAGTTTATAAAAGCATCTGATGAATACCCTGTAAAGTATTACAAAAAGGATAAGCAATATCCAAGAAACAGGCAGATATGATGAACAATAAGTAAGTGTACTAACCCCATAACTATAAAAAGGCCTTTACTTTTGTGAAGGCTTTTTTTCATTTCAATCAATTAAGGATCTCAAAATTTTAAATGAAAGTTTAAAAATAAATTCTTGTTATACTGCAATAATAAATTTAGGTATTCGTTCAATCTTTTATCCTTCAAATAAAAATCTGATAATATGAATAACATGAAAAGTAAAAGAAGCACAAACCCCCTTTCATTTGTTTTCGGGAAACTTTTTACCCGTTTAACACAATCTCCGGAAGTTTATCCTAATAAATATTATATCAGGAAAAAACGTTCCCGTCGGGAAGGTTCCATTTATTCTCTTAGATAAACTATTCTATTAACTTGAAATAAAATAAAACGGCATACTGTAATCCAGTATGCCGTTTTTTAAATATTTAAATATTGTTTTTATTAACCAAACAATCCGCCTTTTTTCAATTGGGTAGTTCCTTCTCCAATTAAAAAACCATTCTGATAGATCTGTACTTTATAACTTCCAATTTGGAAAGTTGTACCTGGCACAAAACCAAATTCAACATTCTTCTTTTTAGCTGCTTCAAGATTTACAGGCACTTTAGCTGTATAAGCTTTATCACCTTCTTCACGTGTAGTGAATGTAGCAGATGCAACTTCAGTTGGTGCAAGTAACTTACCATCGGGTCCCATTACCAATACATAAACATCAGTAGTGCTTCCTGGTTGAGCTATCCTGTTATCAACATCAAAAGAGATTAATAATTTATCTACTTTTTTTGCTTTGGTTGAAACATCTTCTTTACCATCTTTCTTTATATTGATAGGTGTTACCACAATATTAGATGCGTTAAGTGTAGAAGCAATATCAACCTTTTTTTCAAGCTCTTGCTTAACAGTTGTCGTTGTGGTAAGATCCTGTGTCAGCTTTTCTTTATCTGCTGTTAAGGTAACTTTATCAGCACTCAATGATTTGTTTTCATCAGTAAGTTTTGCGATATCCGCTTCCATAGTTGTTATCTTTCCGTTTAAATCATCAATGAGTTTTTTAGCTCTTGATAATTCAGCCGCTGTAGCATTCTTCTTATTTAAAATACTGCGGATTTCTGATTTTACTTTTCCAATTTCGCTGTTCTTTGCAGTCAATTTTCCCTGCAGGTCATTGTTAAGCGTTGAAAAAGAATCAAGCCTGGCAAGAGATGCATCAAAATTCTTCTGGATATCAGTTTTTTCTTCTGATACTTTAGCAATTTGTGTTTGCTGTTGTACTATTTGTTCTCCAGATTTATTTTTATCTGAGATAGTGTAAATGCCAAGGCCAAGCAAGCATGCTGCCAATACGCCAATTACGATATTTTTACCCTTGCCGCTTTGTGGCTCTTCCTGGCGAAATGGTGTGTCAACATTTGAAGTGTTCATAATAATGAATTTTCTTAATTAATGAATAAATTGTTTATAATATAAATTTTAGTAAATAAGGGTAGGGGTTATAATCTACCTACCTTAAATTCTAAAACCGTGCCACAATTTTTTTTGGAAAAACATTTCAATGACTCTATTACACTTAATTAACTTTTTTAAAACTATCCATTTTACTCCAAATATGCTTGTATAACTGCTTATTACATATATAAATTAATTAGCTGAAAAGAATTTTTTAAAATATATTGAGCAGTAAAGCAGGTAACTCATGCCTGGCAACCAGAATGGTATGGATTTTAAGCGAAGATTTTGTTTAAATACTTATTAAAGCTTAGATAGGTTATAAAATAAAAAAGGCCAGGATAGAAATCCAGCCCGTTTTAAATCCAATATCCTATGAAAAACCAACTTAGTAACGTAAAAGCTAATTTTATTATTGCAGACAACAGAAAATTTTTGAAATTTAAATATTGATACAATTAAATGCCTGCAACTGCGGTTTATTCAGTTTAAATTTTAAAAGCGATAATTGGGCAGAGAGCTTATACAGGTAACTTGCAGACAAGATAAAACAACTATACTATAGTTCCAATAACAGCAAATTGATTGCAATATTTTTTTCAAGATTATTGATTGTAACAAGTTTCTTAAAAATAAACTTTCACTTTAAACAACCTTTTATTGTTTTTCATCGTAAGTATATTCGGTTTTTCATAGGATATTGGATTTAAAAGATTGGGCTGGATGTCTATCCTGGCCCTTTTTTTATTATGATGATAATGAGGTTTTATATATCAATTCCACCTGTTAATTGACAAGTGGTAACAAGCCTTTAGCTTTTTTAGCGAATTTTGATTCTTCAAATTTCGAATTTAAGATGTATAAAAAATTGCTGCCGATTATTTCCTCCTTACTTTTTTGGGTTGTTGTGAATGCCCAAAACTATAAATATGCTGTGGATCTTACAAAAACTATCAATGATGAATTGAAGATTGATTTGATTACTCCAAAAATAACAAAGGCCGAGATCGTTTTCTATATACCTAAAATTGTTCCGGGCACCTATACCAATAGTAACTTCGGTAAGTTTATACACGACGTAAAAGCATTTGATAAAGCAGGCAAGCCACTGGTTGTTAAAGCACTGCCAGATTCAAACAGCTGGAAAATAAAAAAAGCCAATTTACTTTACCGCTTAGAATATACAGTAGAAGACACCTGGGATGCAAAGTTTAAACACGGGGTGTATGAAATGGCGGGTACCAATTTTGAAGAAGGAAAAAATTTCTCCCTAAATACCTGCGGCATATTTGGTTATTTTGATGGACTGAAAAAACTCCCCTTCTACTTAACATTTACAAGGCCAGCTAATTTTTATGCTTCTACCGGGCTGGTGCCAGTAAGTACGTTAGCCAATACAGATGTTTTCCATTGCGACAATGCCGACCATCTGTATGATTCTCCCATTATGTTTTGTGTACCAGATACAACATTGATAAAAGTAGGTGTGACAGATGTACTGGTATCTGTTTATTCTCCTAAAAAGTTGGTTACATCAAAATTTGTTGCAGAGAATCTTAAAAATCTTTTAAATGCAGCAAAGAATTACCTGGGAGGAAAACTTCCGGTAAATAAGTATGCCTTTCTGTATTATTTTAATAGTGAGCAGCCGACAGTGCAGGGGCAGGGTGCATGGGAACATTCTTACTCCAGCTTTTACAGTTTACCAGAAGTGCCGCAGGAGCAGTTTATTAATACCATAGTAGATGTTTCTTCCCATGAGTTTTTCCATATTGTTACGCCGCTTAATATTTGTTCAAAAGAAGTAAGAGAGTTTAACTTTAATAAAGCCATTTTATCAAAACATCTGTGGCTGTATGAAGGAAGTACTGAGTATGATGCACACCACACACAGGTTACCCAGGGATTGATCACGCCTGAAGAATATTTAAACCGGCTTTCAAAAAAGATACAGATCTCAAAAAAATATTTTAATGACACTTTACCTTTTACATTGTTAAGCCTGGGCTGTGCAGATAAGTATGCACAACAATATGTAAACGTTTATCAAAAGGGTGCATTGATCAATGCATGTTTAGATATTTACCTGGAAAAATTATCAGGTGGAAATTATGGAGTAAAAGACCTTAAACATGATCTTTCTGTAAGATATGGGCCAACCAACTATTTTAATGATGATGAATTATTTGATGAAATTACCAGGCTCACTTATCCCGAAATAAGAACTTTCTTCAGCAAGTACGTAGAAGGAAATGAAATGCTGCCTTACGAAACTTTCTTTGGTATGGCAGGCGTTAAATACATTCCAAAAAAGGAAACAATTGGTTTTACAATGGGCAGTATTGCTATAAAACCTGATGAAAAAGGTGGTGCTAAAATAGCCACTATTACCAAGATGAATGAGTTTGGTAAAAAAATGGGTTATCAAAAAGATGATGAGATTATCAGTATAAATAACGAACAGGTGAATGCAGTGAACTTCTCAGATCTTGCAACCAAGTTTACTAATACTGCAAAAGAAGGAGATACATTAACTGTAAAAGTGAAAAGAAAAAATACAGCTGGAGCATTGGAGACGGTTACTTTATCTGCCCCTGCAATAAAGATCAGCAAGACGGATGAACACTTGCTGGAATTTGAAAACCCGGATGCAGAACAATTAAAAGTCCGGAACGCATGGCTCAATTTGCCTTGCAAAAAATAAGTCTTTTTGGTTATAGAAATAAAAACGGCCCGGTATTCTTGCCGGGCTTCTTATTTATAGTTTAGTAGTTAATGCAGATTTGTTACTTTATGATAGCAGAGTTTAGAGGGTTTAGAAGTTTAGTTTGCACACTAAACTTAACCACTTAAATAAATTATAAGCCGTCTTTAAAATGAAAGATGGGTTTATACTGTTTTGCTTTTTTATCCAGCGCCTCCATAATCTCATTACTCAGCAAACCGCTACCACCTCCATAATGCTGAATAATACTGATACCGGGATCCTGGAAAGTAAATAAGGATCGTAGCTTTCTTTCACTCGCTTCTTCTATACCAACGCCCAGCAGCACCAGTTGAAATGTATGCTGCTGAAATTTTTCCACCGCATCTTCATCTGTTAATGCACCCACAGCATTCCAGTTTTCATTTTGATTGATCAGCCGAAACACCGTCTCCATAATTTGCGGATGACGGCCAATTACCAGCATTTCTATTTTACGCATAATTTAAAATAATTTCTGACAATTCTTTTCTCTTACGAGAAGAGCGTTCTCTGGTTTTAAATGGTTCTTCCAGTTTATCAGCTTCGTCTAAATAACCCAATGCAATTACCGCCACGGGCTTTAAATATTCATTCAGTTCAAATGCATCTTTTATTTTGGCAGCATCAAAACCTGCCATCGGGTGTGCAGCAATATTCATGGAAGTAGCTTGTAAAATCATTGCAGCATTGGCTGCACCCACATCATGTTCTGCCCAATTATTTAAAGGATTATTTTCTTTTTCAAAATTTATTTTGGCAATGCTTACTATAAATGCAGCAGCATTTTTGGCCCATGCTGCATTGGAGGGCATAAGACTTTGCAATATTTTTTTAAATGATTCTGTATTTTTTTCTGCTGAAATATAACGCCAGGGTTGTTCATTGTTTGCACTAAACATCCAGGATGCTGCTTCAATCTATGTATATAAGTCTTTTTCCTCAATTGCCTGGTTAGAAAAACTCCTTGCACTCCATCGATTCTTTATCAGGTCGAGGACTGGATACTTTGTAATCGCTATTTTATTATTGTTCATTTTTTTTGATTTTTTAAATTAATTCATTGGTACTTCCATCAATAATATTTCTGCATCACTGTCTGCAGTAATGTTCAGTTCTTTCACATCTGATATTCCAAAACCATCTCTTGTATTTAATTGCTGGCCATTGATAGTAACATCTCCTTTCAATACAAATGCATACACACCATTTCCTTCCTTTTTCAAAGCATAGTTCACAGAAATACCTTTATCCAAATTACCCATGTAAAACCATGCATCCTGGTATATCCACACGCCTGCATCATTGGCATTGGGAGAAAGTACCTGCTGTAATTTATTATAACGGTCAGCCACATTCAAAGTAACCTGATCGTAACGTGGAGTTACATTTTTTTTATTTGGAAATATCCATATCTGCAGAAATTTTACCGTCTCCTCTTTATTGCTGTTTTGCTCGCTGTGATAGATACCAGTGCCTGCACTCATCGCTTGTATATCCCCCTGTTTTATTACAGCAGTATTACCCATACTGTCCTTATGCTGTAAGTCACCTTCTAATGGAATAGAAATAATTTCCATGTTATCGTGTGGATGAGTTCCAAAACCCATTCCACCTTTTACGTTGTCATCATTCAGCACCCTTAATACGCCAAAGTGCATCCTGTCAGGGTTATAGTAATTTCCAAAACTAAATGTATGATGACTGTCGAGCCAGCCGTGGTTTGCATGTCCACGGGTAGCAGCTTTGTGTAATATTGTATTTGCCATTGTGATTTAAATTTTATTGTGAATCAATCAAAGCAGTTATTTATTTTCTCCCTGCTTTTTTACAACACAAATGTACTCCCATCACAAGGGCTGTTCCATTGAACTGGATTAAGAAATAAAACGCTGGTGTTAACTTTAACACCGGCGTTTCTAAAACTATATTTACAGTAATCAGTCTACCTTATTATACCAAAGTGCTGTTAATTGGTATTGGAAAAATGACTGGTAAAAAAAATACTGCTTAAACATTTTCAGTCTTATGATAAAAATCATTACAGGTTGAATGAAGAATTAAATCGGGTAGTTTTGCAAAAATTTATTCATCAAGATATTTATTCCAATGATACTAACAGTAACCTTAAACCCGTGCATAGATAAAAGTTCCACCGTACAAAAATTAAAACCTGAAAGCAAACTACGCTGTACCGAACTAATAAACGAACCGGGTGGGGGAGGCATCAATGTAAGCAAAGCGCTGAAAAAATTAGGCGCATCTTCTATCGCCCTTTTTCCTGCTGGTGGTAATAATGGTAATATGCTTTGTTCATTGCTGGACGAAGAAGGCATACCTTTTCATGCCGTGGACTCAAAGGTGGAAACAAGAGAAAACTGGATCGTAAATGAAGCAGGAAATAATAATCAATATCGCTTTACATTCCCCGGAAGAGCAGTACAGGAAACCACTATCCACACACTGGTGGAGCATATCAGAACTTTTTCTCCCGCCTATGTGGTCGCCAGCGGCAGTTTACCTCCGGGCTTACCAGATTATTTTTATGGATTGATTGTAAAAAATGCTATTTCAGCAGGAGCTAAATGTATTGTGGATACAAGCGGATCTGCATTGGAGGCATTGAGAGGAAAAGGAGCTTATCTTATAAAACCAAATATTGGTGAGTTGTGCTATTTGCTGCAGGTATCATCCCTTGCCCATGATGAAGTAGGTGCCGCTGCACAGCAGATAATCAGGGACGGCTATGCCCAGATAGTAGTGGTAAGTATGGGACCTGAAGGTGCCTGGTTAATAACAAAAGATGAAAAACATTTTGCTGCCGCACCTCCGGTGGAAAAAAGAAGCACTGTTGGTGCAGGCGACAGTATGGTGGCAGGAATCACTTATATGCTGCAGCAAAAGCGGTCTTTACAACAAGCCATTGCTTTTGGTGTAGCCTGCGGTTCTGCTGCCACCATGAATGAAGGCACCCAATTGTTTAAAAAAGAAGATGCCGAAAAATTATTTGAAATTATCACAGGAGTTTAAAAAATATCAGCATAATCAACAGAAAAAAATTGTTTTTGTGCTTCGGCCTTAGAATAATAGATATTTACATTATCGCTGCACAGGCAACATTTCAATAAGAAAAATGAGTTTGGTCCGCAGTATTACTGGTATCTATCTGAAGAAGCCAAAAAATTACATGCTATAAAAATCATACCCTAACAAAACAAAACTCATATTTTAATAGTTCCGGTTTACCTTATTTCGCAATCAGATCAAATTAAATATAAATGTATCAAAAGGTAAATTATGTTAGTGCTAAAGAAGCGCTGTCGGTAATACAAAGTAATCAACGGGTTTTTATGCATGGCAGCGCCTGTACCCCACTCCATTTAATGAGAGAGCTGGCAAAAGAAAGCCACCGCTTACAAAATGTAGAGATGGTTTCCATTACTGTATTCGGAAATATAGAAGTAGATAAACCTCAGTACAAAGACAGTTTTCATATCAATTCCTTATTTGTTTCAGCTTCCGTTCGGCAGGCTGTGAATGAAGGGAGGGCCGATTTTGTGCCGGTATTTTTGAGTGATATCCCCGATCTGTTTAAAAGTGTTTTAAAACCCGATGTGGCTATGATACAGGTATCTTCTCCTGATGAACATGGGTATTGTACATTGGGTGTTTCTGTAGATATAGCCCGTAGTGCTGTGGCAAATTGTAAACACATTATTGCCCAGGTTAATCCACGGGTACCCCGTACACACGGTGATGGAGCTATACATACCAGCAGGTTTACGCATTGTGTTTTTCATGAAGAAGAATTGCCGCAGGTTGATTATGGTGCTAAGATGGGACCCGATGAATTAACCATTGGCAAGTACGTAGCAGAGCTGATTGATGATGGCAGTACTTTACAAATGGGTATCGGTACTATCCCGGATGCCGTATTCAGAAGTCTTCACAACCATAAAAATTTAGGAGTACATACAGAGATGTGCAGCGATGGAATAGTTGATTTGTTTGAAAAAGATATTATTAATAATACCAAAAAGAAAATACATCCTTATAAAGCAGTTACAGGGTTTGCAGTAGGTACCAACCGGCTGTATAACTATGTAGACAACAACCCTGCTTTTGCATTTTTAGATATTGATTATGTAAATGATCCGCATGTTATCCGGCGTAATCCAAAAGTGATTGCCATCAACAGTGCGATTGAAGTAGATATTACCGGGCAGGTTTGCGCAGACAGTATTGGCTCTACCCAGTATAGTGGTATTGGCGGGCAAATGGATTTTATGCGTGGGGCAGCATTAAGCGAAGGTGGTAAACCTATCATCGCCTTAACTTCCAGAACCAGTAAAGGCGTGCCACGTATTGTACCAACATTAAAACCAGGAGCCGGTGTTGTTACTACCAGGGGCCATGTTCATTATATCATTACAGAATATGGTGTGGCTTATTTGTATGGAAAAAATTTACGTCAAAGAGCTAAAGCATTAATTGATATTTCACATCCTGACGACAGGGAATGGTTAACTAAAGAATGCTTTGATCGGTTTAAAGTGTTTTAATTTGCACTCATTAATGTTGTTTTTTACTGCATAGTCTTTTTCCTTTGCACCATATAAAGCCCCACTATTACCAATGCCACACCAACAAAAGTGTACCAGCTGATAGGTTCCTTTAAAACAACTGCCGCCATTATAAAACCAAATACGGGACAGAGAAACAACCAGAAAGAAGCTTTAACAGGATTATCCCTCAACAGGTATAACCAAAGCTGTACAGCGCCAATAGAAACTGGAAGCGCCAGCCATAAGGTGCCCCCAATTGATTTGATATCATACACATTTTTACTGCCGTTGTAAAATGCAAATAGAAGCGGCACCAGGAAAATACCGCCAAATAATGTTTGCCACCCATTGATGACCATCATATGCAAACTGTGCCATTTATTTTTAGAAAAATATACTGCACCGGCGGAATATGAAAGCATACTTATAAATAATATTAGTAACCCTCCCGGTGTGGCATAACTGTTTTTGAGTAATGGATAGGCTGCTACTACAATACCTGCAGTACATAAAAATAAACTTATAATGGTGGCACGCTTTAATGGCTGCCTTAACCATACGGCAGCAATAATACTAATCATTACAGGATTGGTACCTGTTGAAAGCGAACCCAATCCTGCAGAAACATACAACATTGCAATGACGTACAGACCCAGGTATATGCTTACATTCAAAATGGCATAAACAGCTATTTGTTTCCACTCCTGCCCTGCTGGCAATCTTTCTTTTAGTACAATATGAGAAATGAATAACATGATAGTACCCGCAATTAAGAAACGGGTAACAGCTATTACAAAGGGTTGTGCAGACTGCAACGCAACCTTGGTGGCAGAAGAAGCGGATGCCCACAGTATGGCAAATGAAATGCCCGCTATTATTAACTTTACATTATGTCCGCCGCTATTTTTCATTGCTGAATTTTAAAAGCGGAAGTTATTAATTATAAAAACAGAAAGGGTTATAACAGGTTTTTATTTTACCTCAATTAAATTTAAAATAATGGTGGTAGAAAAATTTCTGCAATCATACACCTGGCGCTTCCGCCTCCAATGGATTCAATGGTGGGAATAGAAAGTGGAACCATTTCACAATATTTTTCAAGAATGGATTTTTGATTTGCCGTTAAACTTTCAAAAGCGCTTTGCGACATTGCCAGTAGATCTTTATTGCTGTTACTTTTAAGTGCCAGCATATTTCCAGTAAACCTGTTCATTTGTTCAAATGAAATTGTAATGATTTCATGGCCGGTGTGTAAAAGTGTTTGCGAAACCTTTTCCTTTTCTTCTTTGTTAATGATACTGTCTAAACAAACAACGGCAAACTTTTCAGCAATGCACATCATTACATTGGTATGATAGATTTCTATACCTCCACGATCATGTGCATAAAATGAAATGGGTTTATAATGAAGTTGCTTTGCCACCTGCTCAAATAACGCTTTATCTGTACGGGGAGATAAACAGGCATAGGCGATCCTGTTGGTGTGATCGAAGACAATACTACCGGTACCTTCTAAAAAGCGGTCTGATAATTCATATGCCGAGAGATCAACAACATTATTAACTGTATAATGCTGCCGGAGTATGCTAATGATCTCAGGTCTTTTTTCCATCCTGCGGTTAGGGGCACACATTGGATATAAAATAATCGTACCATCGTGATGATAGCTTGCGCAGTTGTTAGGAAATATTGCATCTGGTTTGGCCGGTAATTCTGTATCATCAATCACCGTCACCTTTACTCCTTTTAAACGAAGTGCTTTTTCAAATGCATCAAATTCTTCTGTAACTTTTTGCTGAATGGCTGTGGTACTTAAATTAGTTTGTTGTTGAAATGTATTGGATTCAGCAGTCTCATTATTGTATGAAAAACCAGATGGCCTTACCAGAAGAATGTTTTTAGCAGCCTGCATAAAAAATGAATTGAGAATTACAAGATAGTAAACCTAAGTTCAATCCAAAGAATGAATGAAAGGAGTACTAAAAATTTTTGTTTGCAAATGTTGTTGTATCCGTTGCAGGCAATCATACAATTGTTCTGCGCCATTACCCAACAATCGAATGATTATTCCATTTACCGGCGCAGCTGTAATACCAGTCTCAATATTTTTTTCCGAGGATAATAGTTCCATCAATTGCTGTTGAATATTTTTGACATCAGCATCCTGATTTAACCAGATCATACTGGCCTGGTGAGTAAATTCCTCCAATTGTCCAATTGCATGAACATTAATTAGTGACGGCTGCATTAGCAGGTTTTCTTTTACAACTAATTTATGATTGATATAAATATTACTGATGCTGTGATATTTGGAAAGCAAAAATAATTCGCCGTTTAGTTTTCTGCCGCAGGTAAGTATTTCGCCAAATACAATCTGGCAATTGTTGCCCAGATAAAAATTATTTCGACTGGTAAAAATGGATTGGTTATGCGGAACAGAAGGATGCGGCAGATAATGGAAAAAAGCCCCATCGCTAAGATGAACATTCATTTGTTGCGTAGCTCCAATTTTCATATTAAAGAGCCGCTGGTATGCTTGTGTATGCAATTGTAAAGAGCAATCTTTTTCTACTTCAATTTTCATGTGGTATTCATCACCATCTAAAATTCCAGGCGATGAACTCATCAGCATCAAATGCAGTTGCTTGCCCATTTTATCTTCCGTGATGTTCATCACTTTAAATGGTGTGGTAAAGAATGCTTTCTTTAGGTAAGAGCATCCGTTCCTGTCAGCAACCTGTATGTGCAATTGTGCATTCATCTGTATAGCACCGGTTCATTAATGCTTTCTAATAAAGCATATTTTTTTATCCATCCAATAACACTGTCCAGGCCCTGCAGTGTCATCAGGTTGGTAAATACAAATGGATTACCATTCCGCATTTTTTTTGCATCACTTTCCATCACACTTAAATCAGCATTAACGTAAGGCGCCAAATCTATTTTGTTGATAACCAATAAATCGCTTCTTGTAATTCCCGGTCCACCTTTACGGGGAATCTTATCACCTTCAGCAACATCAATTACAAAGATGGTTACATCTGCAAGATCAGGACTGAAGGTGGCAGATAAATTATCGCCACCGCTTTCTATAAAAATTATTTGCACATCCGGAATTCTT
>JAYVLZ010000469.1:0-4594 GCA_043759175.1 Chitinophagaceae bacterium
CTTTATTATCCTGTCTTCTAATGAATGAAATGTAATGATGGCTATCCTTCCCGAAGGTTTCAAAAGGGTTATGGATTGTTGTAACAGTTCTTTTAAAGCCCCAAACTCATCGTTCACTTCAATCCTCAAAGCCTGGAACACCTGAGCAAAATATTTTTGAGGATTGCCCTTTACCACCGGCTGCAAAGCCTGTTTTAATTCGTTAATCGTTTTAACCGTTGCTATTGCTCTTTGTTGAACTATTGTTTTGGCAAGCGTTTTAGCATTTGTAACTTCTCCGTACTGTTCAAATAATTTATGCAGTTGTATCTCTGAAAAACTTTTTAGAATATCTGCAGCTGTTATTGTTTGCCTCCTGTCCATTCTCATATCCAACGCTGCATCATATCTTATTGAAAACCCTCTCTCCGCTTCATCAAACTGGTGGCTCGATACACCGAGATCTGCCAGTATCCCATCCACCGCTGTTATTTTCTGCAACCTTAAAAGACGCTGCAGGTGCCGGAAGTTTTGCGGAATAAAAATTACCCGTTTATCATCCGGCAGGTTTTTTCTTGCATCATCATCTTGGTCAAAAGCCACAAGGCAGCCATCTTCATTTAACTTTTCCAGTATTGCAAGGCTATGGCCTCCTCCTCCAAATGTGCAGTCAACATAAATACCACCGGGTTTTATATCAAGCCCTTCAATTGTTTCATTCAGTAAAACCGGTGTGTGGTAATTATTTGCTGCATCTCCGCCTCCACTATTCTTTCCCATAGCATTCATTTACCAGTTATTCATCACCTGCATTCTTTTTTTTATTCATCACTTCATCAGCAAGTAAACTAAAGTCTTCTGCTGAAGAAGTATCAAAGAGCTGTTTGTATTTGTTAGCATCCCAAATTTCTATTTGATTTACCGCAGATGCCAGCACTATGTCTTTTCCCAACTCTGCATATTCAATCAATGATTTTGGCAGCAGCATTCTTCCGGCGTTGTCTAATTCAATTTGGGTAACCCCATTTAAAAATCTTCTGCGGAACGCCCTCACTTTTGGGTCAAATTGATTTAACTTGCTTATTTCGTTGTATAGTGGTTCCCATGTTTGGAGTGGATATAAAGTGAGGCATTTTTCAATGCCCCGGCAGATGACAAATTGATTGGCAGTATCGGTAGCCAGTTGCTTTTTAAAAGCAACCGGTACCAAAAAACGCCCTTTGGCATCCAGAGTAACTTCATATTCGCCTATAAACTGGTTCATTTGTGGTAAAAACAACACGTTTCAACTAATACTGACACAAAATAACACATTTAAACATTGAAAAATCACTGTTTATCAAAAAATTTTGTTCACAAAAAAGTATTTTTTGGGTTGATTATCTGTGGATAAGCGACTGATTGATGTGAATTTGGCAGCAAATAGTGTGATTTAACTGTGCATTATTTTTACTTTTCCTCACAATCTTCTACAGCATTATCTTATAAAACCCTGTACAGCAAACAATCTTATCAAATCATTAAGAGACAGCCATCTATTGTGGAAAACATAGTGGAGCATAATAACTCCTCCTGAAGAAGATTTCTCCTTTTTTAGAATCCTGAAAAGTGAAATTTTGAAAAAAAGCCCCAGAAAAGGGGGAAAAGTGGGAAAGCCGCAGAAGTGCTATTTAGATAGTGGGAAATTGACGAAAAAGGTAGTGCCTTTGCCGGGAGTACTTTCGGCTTTAATGTTTCCATGATGAGCATCCACCATTGTTTTTACATAGCTAAGGCCAAGGCCAAAACCTTTTACATTATGCAAATTGCCGGTATGGGCACGGTAAAATTTTTCAAATATCCTGCTGAGTGTTTCTTTATTCATCCCGATACCATTGTCTTCAATCTTCAATTTGAATTCTTTGTTTGTTACTTGTGTACTCAGTATTATTTTCAAATTTTCTTTTGAATATTTTACTGCATTATCCAGCAGGTTGTTGATTATATTAGTGAAATGCACTTCATCTGCCATCACCAAATCATTGCCAGTTGCCAAATGTGTTTCTAATTGTCCCTCCTTTTCTTCTACCTGTAAATGAATATTATTTAAGGCGCTCTTGATCATTTCATGTGCATGCAGTTTTTTTAAATTCAACTGCACTTCCTGTTTATCAAGCAACGCAGCCTGCAGTATTGTTTCCACTTGCTTGTTCATCCGCTTATTTTCCTCCTTTATAATGCCGGTGAAATAATTTGTTTTGTCTTTGTCTCCAATAACTTTTTCATTTTTTAAAGCATCCACTGCCAGTGAGATAGTTGCCAGTGGTGTTTTAAATTCATGCGTCATATTATTGATAAAATCAGATTTTATCTCACTCAGTTTTTTTTGTTTCAGCAATGCCCTCACTGTCAAAAAGAATGCACACATAATTATCAAAGTAAAAACTACAGCGCCGGCAATAAACCACGTCATCGATTGCCAGATAAAACTTTTTGCATGTGGGATAAGTATGGTTAGTATTTCTTCCTGCGAAATGCCTTCGCTGTTGCTGCCGCTTGGTGATTCCAGTGCTATCACCCTTTCAATATTATTAAGTGTATCAGCATGCATTTTATAAAAATTTTCTGATGCAAGCTCATCATTCATTACCGACATTGAACTGATAGAAAATTCAAACGGCACATTTTTCAGACCCTGGTTGTCTAATACTTTACGGACAAGTTGTTTTATCTCGTCTTTGGTAAATTTTTGTGCGATAGTGGGTGCAAATAATTCAAACTGCAGTTTTTCACTTGGCAAAATAGCATTGTTCTTTTTTGTCAATGGCATCAAATTGCCCTTTTCTTCCACTAAATTTTGTGATACCTGGAAAGTGGCGATGGTAAGGTGTTCATGAAATTTTTGTTCCTGCGATTCAAGGGAACTTTTAAGCCAGAGTACCTGGAAAAAAATTAATCCCAGAAGCGAAAGCAAGATCAGTATGGTAATGACAGGGAAAATTTTTTTCATCCGGCAAAAATAAAATAGTAATGAGCTTTAAAAAAGGCTGATAAATTAAAAAGGTAAAATTAACGAAGGTTTTAGAACTTGTGTTGTTTTCAAAAATATAGCCACAGCTTTATATAAAAAAGCAAATAATCATTTACTTTACAATATGGTTCAGCCAGCACCCGGTATATTGTTAATTGCAGATCCTTTTTTAAAAGACCCCAGTTTTATGAGGACAGTTGTGTTTTTATGCGATCATCAGGATGAAGGCAGTATGGGCTTTGTAATCAATAAACAAATAGAGCAAACACTTGATGAACTGATGGATGGATTTGATGGGTATAACATTCCTGTCTATTATGGCGGCCCGGTGCAAATGGATACTATTCATTTTCTGCATCAATACCCGGACAAGATACCGGGAGGGCAACAGGTGATGAAGGGTGTTTACTGGGGCGGCGATTTTGCTTTGCTTAGCGAAATGGTAAAAAAAGGCGAAGCTGATTTTAACAAAGTGCGTTTCTTTCTCGGCTACAGTGGCTGGGACACTGGGCAGCTTGATGGTGAACTGACTGAAAAAACCTGGTTAACTGTTTCAGCAACAAAAAAAATATTATTTCATCATGAGCCGGATGATATCTGGAAAGACAGCCTGAAACATTTGGGTGGTGAATATGAAATGATGATAAACTTTCCCATTGACCCAAGCCTTAATTAAAACTGCATTTTTACAATATCACTTTGCTTTACCACTTACTAAAAATACCTGCCAGGATAGCACTGCCATTTTATTGCAGACAAATCATCATCAATGATAAATCATATTTTAAATGCAATGGGCCACTGCTGCTTGCCTGCAACCATCCCAATTCATTTTTAGATGCAGTAATACTGGCCACACTTTTTGATAAACCTGTTTATTCATTAGCAAGAGGTGATGCATTTAATAAAAAGTGGGCGGCTTTTTTGTTAAAGCAATTCAACATTCTTCCTGTGTACAGGCAACGGGAAGGCGCTGAACACCTGCACAAGAACTATGAAACATTTGATGCCTGTGCAGAAATATTTAAACACAATGGTATAGTACTCATATTCAGCGAAGCACTGTGTGAAAATGAATGGCACCTGCGCCCATTAAAGAAAGGAACTGCAAGATTAGCTGCAGCAGCATGGCAGCAAAATATTCCATTAAAAATTTTACCTGTTGCTGTTAACTACAGCAGCTTTAAATTATTTGGCAAAAACATTCATTTGAATTTTGGTAAGCTGATTGAAAAAACTGCTGCTGCATCATTGAGTGAAAATGGAAAACTGCTGGCGGATATTACAAACGATGTACAACTCCAATTGCAACAATTGGTATATGAAATTGATAAAGAAGATAAAAACAAACAGGCAGAAATATTTACAGCACCGGTAAACAATACAAAAAAAATACTGCTTGCCTTACCTTCTATTGCAGCAGTGATGATGCACTGGCCTTTATATTTACCAGCGATGAAATTAGTTTCTTCAAAAGCATTTCAATCTGTGCACTATGATTCAATAATGGTTGGGGTACTGTTTGTACTTTACCCTTTCTATATTTTGTTTCTATGTTTGCTTACTTATTTTTTGGCAGGAGGATTTTGGTGGATAGCCACTTTG
>JAYVLZ010000470.1:0-2245 GCA_043759175.1 Chitinophagaceae bacterium
TGCTGCAAACAACAAAACCACAAAGCATTAAAATAGCCTAACAATAAAAAAGGATAGGTTAATTATAATCACAATTTTATTCATGCAACAAAGCCAATACCAATTGACAATTCCGGAATTTGTAAAAAGATTGTGCGTATTGGCGGCAAAAGTATTACCACCTGTACAGTTTTGATTAGTGGAAGCTCCATTCATTGTAAAGATGTTGATGAATCCATTAAAACTGCTGTAAGCAAGGTTGATATTGGGAGCTGTAAATGCCACCGGGCCATTCCACACACATGGACTGGTGCTGCTGCCGATCTCAATGGTGCTGTTAGATGAACCTGCGTTGGTGGTGGACTGTAAAAAGAAGCCTGTTTGTGTTACGTTGTAAAAATAAATATTAGTAGCACCAGTTATGGAGCCATCTGTTAATTGCCCTGTAGTAGTAAAACTAATGGTAGATCCGGTAATATTTTTTCCGATATAAATATCACCAGTGGATGTATTGGTGGAATTTAATTTTAAAGTTTTATTAAATACCACTGATGAAGGCAGTGTATCTTTCCCATCAGCAAAAGTGATATTACCCGTATAAGTCACCATTACTTCCACATGGCTATTAAAATAATGAGAGCTACTGGTACCACTTAATGCTCCATTTTGTCTCCCTACAAATAAACCCCCAACTGTAGTACTTGTAAGCCAAACACTATCTGCATAATAGTTGCCAACAGAATTTGCACCGATAATAAAATTGTTGTTAGTGCCCCCGTTAGCATATGCATTAAAAGTAGTTTTTGCAAAAAATGAATCCGGGGAAGCTCCATTACCTGTACTCATGCGCCAGCGGCTGGCACTGCTTGTTGCCGTGAAGGTAACATCACCGTGGTATTTATTTCCACCTTTTGCACCGGCATCATCAATGGGGAATGTTTTGGTAAAATTACCCACACCATAAAACGTGAGGTATTGAATATTGATACGTCCTGTATTAATGGTAAGGGCAACATCATCATTATTATCACCAATTGAAAATCCATTAATATTTACATAAGTTGAATCATTTGCATCGCTGAAATCAACCTGTGCTCCTGATACTGAAGTGACGATACTGCCACCTGAAAGAGAACAGGTAATAAAAGCTCCTGTATTATTTACAGAACTTACCGCAAGGCTGTTGCCTTTCAGATCGAGCATACCATTTGAATGTGTGTAAGTTTGAGCAACACTGCAATTACTGTTGAATTCAATTGCAGGTGAATTACCTGAACTGTTATTGATGGTTAAATTATAAAAAGTTTCCTGTGCTGCAACAGTGCTAAGCGTTTGTATTCCACTTGTTCCATTAAAAGTTACCCTGCCCGCCTGCTCAATAAAAGGATCAGTATTGGTGCTGGTTACTGTCCAGTCGCCGGCAATTGTTATGTTGCGGTTGCTGCCGGTTACATCTAACTGAGCTATACCGGCAATTGTAAGATCACCAGCCAATGTGGTATTTACATTCAATGATTTTATCCCACTGCCAGAACAGGATAATGAATAATAAGTTAGTGCAAGAATGCTTTGATTGGCAGCGCCATTATAATCAATAGTGCCTGTGGAAGCAGTAAACTGTCCATTAGCAATAGTATTGGCCGTTCCTCCAATATGTAACATTCCAGAAGCGGAAAATATCAGTTTGTTACGGTTCACATTGGAGCCCATGGCAAAATCTCCAGCGCAGGTAAGTGAACCCGTGCTGATATTTACTATACATCTTCTGGCATTATTAGTTGAGTTAACCGTAAGCATAGATGCACAGGAAACATTACCGGCATTTATATTTAGTGTATTATCAGTGGTTCCGGAGGAGGGTGGGATAATAGTAATATTACCAGATACAGTCAGGGTGATGCCAGCATTCATTGTTAAGGTTGTATTATTATTGAGAGCGCCGTTACCAATAGTAATAGATGCACAAGCCGCATTTACATTCACCGTAACCGTATGTCCATTAGCAATGGTTACCACATCAGCCGCAGTTGGCACTACCCCTCCTGATCAGGTTGCAGGTGTGTTCCAGTTACCCGACCCGGAAGAAGTAATAGGAGTTCCATGAAGATTGATTGTAAAAAATAGAAGCAACAAAAAAGGGAAAGGGTATAGTTGTTTCATAGTATTGCCGACGGATTTTGAAAGGCATGTATATTAATATAGCCTAACGGGAGAATCGGTCTTTTATTTCACAAACACTTTCTGCTAAAACTGTTTGGCAATGTTA
>JAYVLZ010000471.1:0-25874 GCA_043759175.1 Chitinophagaceae bacterium
TGATTTGCCTTTTTCTTTTCACCCCGGATTTTATCCGGGGTTATTGACATTTTAGCCCTTTGGGCTACTGCACAATTTTATCCTGTTTGTACTATAATACGCTGGCCTACTTGCCAAAAAAGCATAGTAAGCGTACTGTTGGCAGCCGATACCAATTGCTGCTGACTTTCTTCAATGAGCAGAGCTAACTCATTGAAAAGCGAATCACCTGCCAGCTTACCGGTAAGTATTATTTTTTTTGTCATTAAGCCAGCCCTTTTACTTCGATTAATTGGTTGCTTGCATTTTTAAAAATTACTTTTAATGAAGGCAACTTTTTTGTAATAAAGATTGGGGATTACAAAATATTTTAAATGATTTATTGCGCCAGCGATATCCTCACCTGCACACCAGCTCTGGTATTGGTAACAGGCGCACTGGAAGATATATAGGGTGTTACTCTCCGCTGATCGAAGAACAATTTTATATTTACCCTGCTGCTCAAATAGTAATCTATACTGGGCGAAATAGTAACTTCTTTACTGCCACCGGTAGGCAATGCTGCCACCTGATCCAGGCGGTTATTCACTGTTACATTATCCCTTACTCTAAAATCAAAACGAAAGTTGATTTCATTATCCAATTTGCCCGTACCTCCCTTACTTAAAAACTTCGGAAGCTTAAATCCGGCAAACAATTTCAGTCCTTTTTTACGATAGCCAGCGCCGATTGAAAATTCTTTAGACCTTGTTTCACTTAACTGAAAATCTACCAGGCTCAAACTCAACGTCCGCTGTGTAACGTATTCCACCTTTGCCTGCAGCTGGTTGGTAAACATCAAATCAATACCAAAGAGCGGAGCAAATTGTTCCTGGATAGTAATGTTGGGAACAAGAAAGTACGGCACATAATTTTTAGAGACGGTGTCATAAAAAGATGGTGCTCCATAGTAGTTAGTATCAGCATAATACAATGCCGAAGTAAATCCATTCATACTAAGTGTACCACTGTATCCATGAGAGATGGTAACATTGGTAAATATTTTATCTAATCCTTTTATCCTGCTTAATCCTGTGTAATCAATCTTCCAGTTTGGTTTTGGTTTAATGCTCTTAAACGGATTAGACTTGATGTTTGGATTGCTCTGGTCTACCAGCGGCACAGTGTTGGGGTCACTACCCGTATAAGCCGCTAAAAATGCCGGCAATAAAACATCTACGGCATACTTGCCATAGCCATAGGCATAGGTAGCATTGGGCTCTGCCTGCGAATAAGGATTCCCTTTACGCAAACGCTGAGAAATGATCTGCCTGTAATCCTGGAATTTGGTAAAAGTGGCTGATACCTGGTTGGGATCAAACTTTTCAAACATGGTATTAAAGGCAATATAGCTAACCTCAAATCCACCCGTAGAATAAGGGCTTAAGTGGCCAAACTGTGTTCCGGTGCCACTGGTATCTTTAAACAATTCTGAATAATTTTTACTGAAAGTTTTATTCAGGTTCAGTGATATGGTCAGGTCTCTCACCGGCTCTATCTGTGCAGTAAAAGTGATCCGCTGATTGTAAGACTGCTGCAGGATGGTATTAAATAAACTGTCTTTTGTAATCACACCCTGCCTTGCTGCCTGGTTAAGCCAGTTGGTATCGGGTTGCTTTCCAAATATAAAATCCATACCCGGCTGCATGCTCTTCCAGTTCTGTCCAATATACTGTATACTGTCTGAATATCCGGGTAAACGGGTATTACCATTTTCTGAAATAGATCCGCTAACCTGCTTCACACTGGTGAGCAATTTTCCAAATACCCTGCCTGCCAATCCTACATCCGGCAACGAATTGGGATCTTTTATTTTTCTTACTCTCACTCTCTTCACCTGCTTCACTTTTACGCCATCTTTTTTCACGTATTTATAAATCGTATCTGTCCTTGTTTCGGCAGGATTGTTATTAGATGCACCTTCTACCCTTGGCTGATCAATAGCCCTGAAAAATTTAAATTTATTATACAGCTTGGTAAAATCGAATTGAAGGGTGGCTTCTTTTGTTTGCCCGTTTTCAATAATGTTACCGAGTTCTAAAGCCAGCCTTGATGCCCCGATCCACCGGTATTGCGCCTGGTATTTTATGTTGGCTGAAGTCCAGTCTATTAATGGAAATTTGGAAGTGGGCAATGTATAGGAAATATTCGCTGTTTGATTGTACAATGTATTTCTTCCCCCATTTAATAGCCGCTTCCATACGGTATCCTTTTTCTGTTTGGTATCTAAGCGGCCATACGGTTCATCCACCCTGGAATTGTTGGTAGCAGTAAAATCAAAATTGATGGACCTGGTTAAATTCCACCTGAGTATATAATCCCGCTGAAATACTAAATACTTGTCGTAGGTTTCTGGTATTTTATATTTGTCCGAACCAATACTGCGTGGCCTCACTGCACCAAACTGGCGTTGTATATCTCCCCTGAAACTTAGTTGCGATGGAGCTAAATTCAGGTTGATATCTTTGATCAGATCCAGCCAGTGTGTTTTTTGTTTCTTAAAGTATTTTATATTTTTAAATGGCTCTATATACTTTGGCTGAGGAGCAAAATTATATCCCAACGCACCCCGGTGCCGGGTTACTTCGTTGTTCTCAATTAAAGGATTGTGCGACTTTGTACTGATGTAAGAATAACTTACGTCCAAATTAGAAATATCATAAATCTTAGGTTTTTTAGTACCAGTTCTGTTCTTACGTACGTTGGTAAAATTGATTGTTTTGGTACTGGTAAAATCAACCGCCGCATTTTTTATAGAATCTCTCTGGGCACCGGTTTTAGCAGCGCTTATTTTATCTTTTAATTTTATATCGATATCAAACGGATCATATTCCGGTGTGCTTACTGTTTGATTATAACTTGCAAATACGGGTATAGAAATAGCTGCATTTTTTGGCAGCAATTTTCCTAATTCAAGATTAGCACCTACATCAAACTGTGTAAAATTATCCCTGAAACGTTCGTTTACTCTTTGCTCTAATGTTCCAAAACCAGTTGAATGGGTCGTAATAGATCCGCTTACGGTACCCAAATCTGCCAGCACCATATCCACCCTTGCCATTGCAGCATAACCACCTTTTTCATTAATGGAAGTAAGCCTTAATTCATTCACCCATATTTCTCCGCAGGCACTTGGATTTTTTTCATTTTCCACGCCAATTAGAACCCCTCTTACTTCTCCCAAATTAGGGTCACCCATAATTGCATAGGTTTGACCGTTAGGCTGGAGCTTTGGGTACAATTTTGTAGGATCTGCACCAAGGCCATTTCGCTCTGCTTTCAGTTTGGTTAGTGTTTGCAGATCAAGATCAAGACTGTTCAAAGCATTCCACAAGGAATCATTATAAGCATCTGTATTGGGATTTAATGAAGCTGCAGTAAGCGGCGTCATGTACAGCGGAATTCTCACTTCATAGTAATTATTAGCGAAGTCTGTACCAATCCTTATTACTGCATTCAGATCCCTGTCTCTGATACTGTTTGGTGTTTTGGCAATATTTTCTGCATGTATATACATGGACAATTTACCAAACTGTCTTAAATCCCGGTTGGCAAATGTTTGCTGTACGCCTCTTGCATCACCCAGGCCCAAATTGCAAAAACTTAAAGACATACTTTGTTCATTCTGCAACAGGTTTACTCCATTGTTACTTTGTACCTGCTGCCGTTCTATGTCTTTTGGCGTACGGTATGGCAATGGTGAACGTTTATCATTTTCTTCAATGTTTACCCCGTTTACATTAAAATTTACATCTGTAACTACTGGATTGTACCTGCCGGTTGAATCAATCTGGAATGGAAATTTGCGCCAGATATTTCTTGTCAATTCCAGTTTACCGAAACGCATTACCACACTGCTGTCAAATTCAGTTAAAAACATTCTTATAAAGCGGATGGATTTAAAATCGGGAATATTGCCTACTCTTTTATTAAATGAACCGATTGGCACCCTGAACTGATACCAGGTTTCTGTACGGGCTGTTCCATTTGGTAAACCAGTAATGGCCACTTCTTTTCTGTCAACAATGTAGTTGGTGCCTGTCTGCATTTGATCACTGAAACGGTTTTCAACATTTACAATATATTGAAAGTATTCCTCCGTTTCATTCATCGTATTGTCACGGTTAACATCTTCTCCATCCGGATATAAGGTGGCTGCAGAAGAAAATTGTGAACCATCATTAATTTGAGTATTACCCTGCGGATTATTAAAACTTTTATAACGTTGTAATACTCCGTCATTGGCGGTAAAGGCCGGATCCCTGTACCATACATAATCATCCTGTGCAGGATCTTTCTGAACCTGTTGCAAGGCAGTTGAATTTAAAATACCGGTAAGCGATGAGAGGTACGGAGAAAATTTTACTCTTTCTGAGTCATCATCCAACCCGTCGAAACCCACATCCTGGTAAGGCCTTTCCGCAGCGTCATTACTGAAAGCATTGGTTACCTGTATTGGATTCAGCGGCACCCTGCCCCAAACAGATGTATCCGTTGGCTGACGCTGGGTGGGGGTGGGTAACCCGTTTTCGTAAAACCGTTTACCATCTTTCAGCACATCTTCTGAAATGGTTCCCAGGTTAAAATATAACTTACCGCCCTTAGCATTCGGATTTCTTACAAATGGATCCTGTATCCAAAATTCAATGAACTCTATATTGGCCGTTTCAAAATCTGTCTGATCAATATTACGCATAATTCCACCCCATCTTTTCTGTGGATTTTTCAACTGGTTGTTGGCATCAATTCCTGCAATAGAATTATCATAATTGTATGGGCCTTTGTCTGAAGGGTAAAACGCAAGGTCAAAAGTGGTTAATTGGTTCTGGCCAAAATCAGTTGTTCTTTGTGGAAATATTTCACTCTGTTTCACCAGCCTTGTACGTGGGTCACTCAATTCCTCCCTGTTATCACCCAATGGGTTATTGGTTCCTTTAAACTGCTGTAATGCAGGTTCAATCTGGTACCATGCCATCTTAGCCCTGTTTTTTCCATAATTTAATGTAGCTTCTGAAGCTTCCGGGAAAATTTCCTGGTCATTCAGACCATTGGTAGCGCCTTTTGGTGTAGATGCCAGTGTCCAGCTGATGGCAGGAAAACGAAGATCAAGGCCGGAGCGGCTTCCTTCAAAATCATCGATATATACAGTACCTGCACCCCCCTTACCAATTTGCGGTGCATGCCCTGGCTGAAGCATTGCTCCTTCTGCATAAATATTTATGGAAGATGGCGCAGTAGTGGAATAAAAAGGAAGTTTATCTAATAATTTGGTAAGCCTCGGTAATTCTTTCCTATAATTCACATCCAGGCCATACATCGTATTTTTAATTGGCTCTTCTCCCAGATTATTCTTAGTAAAAAAAGGCCGTTCACCCAATCTTGCAATGGTACCACCAAAAGCCAGTTGTTCATTCAGTTTATTTTTTGCGAGGTAATCTAACCGGAGACCTAAATAATTTCTTTGCTGCAAACCGTAACCTGCATTGTTTTCAAAATTTACCTGCACCGGAAGCCCTGCATTTAAAATAGCCTGGTTGGTTACTTTAATGGTTCCAAGATCGTAGTTGATATCATAATCCGTCCCTTCAATTAATGTTTGTCCGCCGGCAGTTACTGTCACACTTCCTCTTGGAATATTATAACCAATGCTGATATCCGATGATCCCGAAGTACGTGCAGAACCTTTTATCACAAACCGGTTAAGATTCGGATACTGCTGTGCCACCGCTTTGATAGAATCATAGAGGGCATAATACAAAGTGTCCTTTGCATTTGTCGGCACCACATTATACACCTGTTTCGCAAGATCACGACCAAAAGGTTCTAATACAGGGAACACAATCCGGCTGTATTGAGATATAACAGTGTAACCCTCCACGTAATCAAAAACACCATCCGGCTGTGGATCAAGCTGGTTATTTAACCTGTCAAGATTTACCAATGAAATGATGGGAGCACCCTGGTTTTTATCTCCGAAAGGAACATATCTTTTCCAGCCCTGGCCGGGTTCCTGGTACAATAAGTTTAATTTAAAATCAGTAGGAGTAAGAGACCCGTAACCTACAGAATAAACGTTCTTCATCATCAGCTTCCAGATAGGTAACCTGGTACGCTGTGAAGTAGCTTTTAATAATTTCAGGAACAATACTTTTTGGGTGGCTACCAAACTATCCGGTGGCAGATCCTGCGAAAATTCACCTACCTGGTAAGTTCTTCCATTATAAGAATATTGATAAGCCACACCGAGTACTTCATCCGGTTGCAGAGGTTGGCTTAATGAAATATATCCTGCCTGGCGGTTAAAATAATATTGGGTGGAATCTAATTTTCTTGCAAAGGTTTTTTCAAAATCCTGCACCGGAGCAAGTCCCAGCGCTTGCAGATTGCTAACTACTAAAGAAGGATTTCTGTTGTTACCATTGTTGATGATCCTGCTGTACAAATCGTTGATATCATTGGAAGGAACACCAGAAAATGTTGACAAAGGGTTGATGATATCAGTCCGGAAAGGATTTTTTTCAGCCAAATCCATCAACCCCACCACATCTCTTGTATTAGTAGTGCTACCGTTCCTGTTAGTAACCCAAACCTCTAACCTCAAAATTTGAACAGATGAAGTAACAGCAGGTATCCGTTCCAATACTTTATTATAATTGTCCCTGAAATACTGACCTAATAAAAAGTGACGGTTCTCTTCATACTCATCGGCTTTAAATTCAAAGACCTGCGCTGCAGCACCTCCCTGCAGATTTACACTCTGGCGCTGTGATTTTTGAATGGCCAATACACCTGTAATATTTAATTTACCAAATTGTAATTGCGTTTTTAAACCAAACAACTGCTGGGAACCGGGAATAAATGTACTCCGTGAGGTAAACTGCACCACACCTGCTTCTACCCTTTTTATGATCTCATCATCCACACCTGTATAATCTAATTTCAATTGATTCTCCTGCCCAAAGTTGGCAAGGGTATTATAGTTAATGGGAAATTTTAGTTTATCACCAATGTTGGCGTTTACATTTACCTGTGCATTCATGTTAAAATCAAAGCCGCCATTTTTTCTTGCTCTTTCAGGTAAAGTTGGGTTCTTGGTATTTTGCCCCTGGTACCCAGCCATAATATCTACATTACCCTGTGGAGCAATTTCAATTTTACCATTTCCAAATAAGCGGTTGAATAAATTATCAGTGAGTGAAAATTTAGGTTTTACCAGTTTCCTGTTTAGCAGGCTTAAGGTATTGGCTCTTTTTCTAAAATTCTCTATTTCTGACTGGCGGCCTCTCAGTTGCCAATATTCTTCGGAAGTATAAAATGTGGGAGTGCGGTAATATTTGTTTCCAATTTTTTCGTACACATAATAACGCTGTGTAGCAAAGTCATAAGCAACAGAATCGGTGATATTGGAAGGCTTATTAAAATCGAACGTATTTCGTGGGCCATCCTGTATAAAATCTGCCCGGCGGTCGTGTATAGGAAAAAGCAGCTGCCCGGGCACAGTGGTGTCCCCGGCATCTTTATTAAAATGAGTAAAAGGTGAATTATTTGCCGAGGCTGGCAGATAAGTTGTGAACGCTAATACTACATGTACCAATAAAAAGCCAACCCAGTTGGGTGACAATTTTCTTTTACAAAACATCCGTAAATCAGTTAGCGTAGAGTTCTATCAAATTGATTTGAGGGCTTTTTTAATCAGTTCTTCTAAATTATTAATGCCGGGTTGCGTATGATTTAATTTTTGTAATGATGATTCGGCCTGTGGTTTTGAAATTCCCAGCGCTACCAAAGCATTTAACGCATCCTGCTGTAAACTATTGCCTGCAATCACCGGCGTGTTAATATCTGGTGTTACTTTTCCAACCTTGTCCCTCAATTCCAGTACCAGCCTTTCTGCCGTTTTCTTACCAATCCCTTTGATGCTCTCCAGCAACTTTACGTTACCCTGTAATATCGCCCTGCCTACTTCATCCGGTTTCATGTGAGACAACATCATCCTTGCAGTAGCTGCACCAATACCAGATACGCTGATTAACTGAATAAAGATTTCTTTTTCCACTTTATCAAAAAAACCAAACAGTGTATGGCCATCTTCTTTTATCTGAAGGTAAGTATATAACTTCCCTTCTAACAAACTTTGTATTGCAGCATAAGTATTCAGGCTTATATTTACTTCATACCCCACACCATTCACATCCACATAAATCTGTGCCGGATTTTTAAAAGTAAATTTTCCTTTGAGATAAGCGTACATAATTAACTAAAGAGCGAAAATAAGGAAAATAAAGCTTCACCAACTGTAAAATGATGCTTGCTATATTTCCTGTACTTTTGCCAGCAAATTAAAAAATAAAACCTGAAATTAGATAACGCAAATTTAACCAACGATGCAAAAAATTACGGCAGCTATTACCGCAGTGGGTGGGTACGTTCCTGAATACCGGCTAACCAATGCAATCCTGGAAACCATGGTAGATACCAATGATGAATGGATCAAGACAAGAACTGGTGTGGAAGAAAGAAGAATACAAAAGGGAGAAGGATTAGCCACTTCGGATATGGCTGTTCCTGCTGTACTGGAACTTTGTAAAAAAAGAGGCATTGATCCTGCTGAAATTGATTGTATGATAGTTGGGACTGTAACGCCTGATATGGTTTTTCCAGCAACGGCTAATATTATCTGTGATAAAATAGGTGCTGTAAATGCCTGGGGATATGACCTGAGTGCTGCCTGCTCCGGATTTTTATACGCTCTTACAACAGGTGCAACATTAATAGAAAGCGGACGTTATAAAAAAGTAGTGATAGTAGGTGCGGATAAAATGAGTGCCATTGTTGATTATACAGACAGGTCTACCTGTATTATTTTTGGTGACGGGGCCGGTGCAGTGTTGCTGGAACCATCTGCAGATGAAAATGGCATACAGGACAGTTTACTAAAAAGCGATGGGGGCGGAAAGGCTTACCTGCACATGAAAGCCGGCGGCTCTTTAAAACCGGCAACAGCAGAAACAGTAGCGGCTAAAGAACATTATATATTCCAGGATGGACAGCCTGTTTTTAAAGCCGCTGTAAAAGGAATGGCAGATGCTGCTTATGATTTATTGCAAAGAAATAATTTAACCGGTGATGATATTGCATGGCTGGTACCTCACCAGGCAAATAAAAGAATCATTGATGCTACGGCCAACCGCATGGGCTTAAATCACGACAAAGTAATGATCAATATACAACGCTATGGCAACACCACCGCAGGCACTATTCCCCTTTGCTTATGGGAATGGGAAAAGCAATTGCATAAAGGGGATAAATTGGTACTGGCTGCTTTTGGTGGCGGATTTACCTGGGGAGCTACATTGCTCACATGGGCCTATAATAGTTGAACAAAAAATAACCTGAAATAGTTAATTACTAACCGTTAACATGCATATTTCAGCAACCAGTTATTAATTTAATTTTACAATTATCTAAATCAGGCTTAATTTTTGTTTTTATTTTTGAAGTCAATAATTGTTAAATAATATATTAATCTGTTACTCTTGAACCAATGAAAAAAATGTACAATCTTACTTACCACCTGAAACAAAAAAAATCTTTTGCGTTTTTATTTGTTTTTATTTTTTTGCTAACCTCCATCTCCCCGGCTCAATTCCGGAAACTTGGCTTTGTGTATTCAGAAAATCTCAAAGGAGGCACTGCCCTTTTTGGAAACACTTTAATGTATTATGCTAACCCTGATAGTTCTGTAAACATTGTGGCCATGAATGGAAATAGTGTAAATGGCAACAGTATTTATGACAATGGTAATTTCGGGGCAACCAATATGCAATATGTGGATATTGATGGCAATACAGGAGAAGGTGCAGGAACAAGAAATTCTTCTGCTGCTGATTTAATTTTACCTGCAGGCACCAACACCATTCAATTTGCAAGGTTATACTGGGGCGGAAGGGCTTTGGGTTCAGAATTTAATATGACCGAAGCTGCTAATCAAAAAATAAAAATAAGAAAAGGTACAAGTGGTGCTTACCAGGAATATCCTGCGGCACAAATTGACAGATCAGTATTTGCTACCGGTACCGCTACTGAATATTCCCGTTACCAGGCTTTTGCAGATATTACAGATTTGATAAAGTCAGACGGCGCTGGTACTTATACAGTAGGTAATGGCGCTTTTTCTACCGGAACAGGAGGGGATTTTGGAAACTACGGTGCATGGAGCATCGTGGTGGTATATGAAAATCCAACGCTGAATTTTAATAGTGTAAGAGTTATTGATGGCTTCCAGGAAGTGTATAGTGGTGGCAGTGTTACCACTACTCCTATTGTAATAACAGGATTAAACATACCGGTGGGTGGTTTATCTGCCGATGAGGCACAACTCGGAATGATAACCTGGGAAGGGGATGCAAGGTTTGGTGGTGATCTTTTTAAAGTAAATGACATTCTTTTAAGTAATTCACGCAACCAATCAAACAATCCCTGGAATGGCACCGTAACGATTAATGGCGAACATGTAACTACCAAAAATCCGAATTACACAGACCAGATGGGGATTGATATAGATCAATTCTATATAGGTACAGGCTATAACATCCTTTCCAATGATTCAAGCATCATTCTAAAATTTGGGACTAACCAGGATCAATACTTTAGCGGTGTAATTGCAGCCGTTATTAAAATGACAGAATCTGAAATAAAGATTACTAAAACGGTTAAGGATGCAAACAATAATCAAATTGCAGATGCCGGGGAAGTGTTAACCTATAAAATAAAAGGAAAGAATTTTTCAGCTGCTGATATCAGTGCTGTTGTGCTTACAGATTCATTACCTTCTACCATGAACTTTGTTGCCAATTCTTTAAAAGTAAATTATTGTCCCGGGATTTCCGCAGGCATAAAAACAGACACCGGAGGCGATGATGTTGCTGAATATACCGGAATAAATAAAATGGTTAATTTTAGATTAGGTAACAATGCAAACAGTTTTGCCGGAGGTACTATGGCCCCCACAGATTCTTTTGAAGTGGAGTTTAAAGTAACTTTTAATCCAGTGGCAAATGGCGTTGCTCCCCCTGTTATCAATGTAGCAAGAGTGAAAGCAAAATCAGCAACGCTGGAAAATTTTATTGACGATGCCACTGTAAAAATCAATGGAGCTACTGCTCAACGCATCACTTATACTTTTACAGGTAATGGCAACTGGAACGATGCCGCTAACTGGAGCAATAACAGGATTCCACCTGCCACACTACCTGTTTTCAGCACCATTATCATCGATCATATTGATGGCGGACAATGCCTATTAAATGTATCGCAATATATTGCAACTGGTGCCAGCATTATTGTAAATGCCGGAAAAAATATTGTAGTGCCTGGAGCATTAACGATACTGTAATGTGGTATGGCTGCAGGTTTGGTAATTTGAAGCTGTTAATTTCTTGTAAGACTTTTACAAATATTTTATCTTACTACATCACTTTGTTATTACTCTAAGTGCAACTACGATAAATGGGTTGCTGTTAATTTTATTATTGAGAGCTGTGAGACTTTTTTGAACTCCACAATCTTAGTAATAAAATATCATGCGCCAATAATTTTGCTTTGTATCAATTTATCTGTACTTTATTTTTTCCTTGCAGTCAGTAAGTTTAAAAATGGAGATTAGTAAAATACATACTCCCTCATGAAACTATTTCACAGTATCAAATTAGTTTTATTTTTATTTCTTAAAATAAGTGATAAGATAATTATCAGCAATCCTTGCAATGTAAAGATGTTCTTTATTTTTTGTGATAGTATACGCTGCAGAAAATATCCATAATATGCTGCTGTAAAGTAAAGCCACTTGGGGAGCATCGGTAGAACTGATATTGTTTTCATCAATACGCCCAACAAAACCACCTTTCGCAGATTTATTAAAAAGCGTACAGGCATTTCATTTATTGACCGCCTGAATGAAATACGGCCTGCTCATGCTTCCAGAATTTGATAGACACTACTAATTCAATTGCAAAGGTTTATTTCAGTTGTTGATTTAATAATATCTGCAATTTTAACAGGTTATTTAAATGCCAGCTTTCCCGCTGGCATTTAACTTGTAATTCAGAAAGCCATTTATTCTACAGAACCAATAGCCTTAGTACATTAACAGTTTTATCTTCGCCGGTAATTTCCAGTTGATAAGATCCGCTTACCAATTGCGAAGCTGATGTAATGGTTTGCGTACCATTACCGCCTGTATGTTTTATAATTTCTTTACCTAATACCTGTCCATCACTATTAATAATCTTAACAGTATAAGTGCCTGCTGGAATATTTTTCATTTGTAAACCAATCATACCATCAGCAACAGGGTTTGGATAAACTGTAAACCCAGCCTTCCCTTTTCCGGGTGTTACTTTTACAATTCTGCTGTATCCTGCTTTTCCATCTTTACTGATGCTGCGGATGCGATAAAAATTATCACCGGCAATTGTTTTTGTATCAAGCCAGTTATATCCTGCAGATCCGCCGGTACTTTGTCCCTTTGCAGGCGTATTATACATTTTTGTAAAATTGCGCCCATCAACAGACCGTTCTACATCATAGCTGGCAATACTGATTTCATTTTCTACTTTCCATTCCACTGCAATACCATTGGTTTTTTCCGTAGCAGAAATATTAGAGAAGGTAACTGGTAATGGAACTGAGCTTTTAAATACAATCCTGAAACGGTTTGCAGCTGCAGAAGCGGCATCACTGTTTACAGAAAAATCATAGCTGGTGGTGCCGGTCATGTTTACAACAGTGGTGCTGTGCAAATAAATATCTTCCAGGAATCCCATAAGGCTGGCATCAAAATCCTTTGCAATGAATTCCAGGCGGTATGGCTGCAGCTTCACTTTTTTCATATTGAAAAATATAGTGTCTGTTTCAGCTACCTGTTGTCTTGCATCCACTACCAATGTTTGGTTATCTCTTGATAATCCAAAGTTATCGCCAAAATTATTAAACTTAACTGCGTCCCAACCATCAATTACATTTGAATATTCATCACTGAAAACTACAATATTTCCATCTGCTATATTTGCTGTGCCGGTACTCACGTTATAAAGATTGGTAATAAGCATTTGCTTAACACTGTTGATGCCTGAAGGCCTTGATACTAACTTACTGCCGGAAAGTTTACTGCTCTCTGTAAGTGTTAAAGTACCTGCACCTGCACTGCTATTGTGTATCATAAATGCCTGTCCTGATTCTATCCTTGTATTCGCTACATTTAAATAACTTCCACCAGGAATCGAGGGCAGCCATCCTGCAGCAGCACTAAAAGTTACCCACGCTCCCAAATTTTTTGCACCCGGTATATATGGATCCCACAGCGTGAATGACGCATCAATATTTAATTTACTCAGCATGGTAAAATCGATAGCAGAGGCATAATTATTTCCAACAGCCGCATACTGACCAGCTATTACATTTAAAGGTGGAAGATTTCCCTGGAACAAAGTGCCTTTAGTACGTACTACTGCTGTGGTTGATAGCGCTCCAACGGCCGGTGTAACGCCGCGGTCACCACGAAGAAATAACATATAAGATTTATTACCTCCTGCAACGGATATTTGAGAGCTGGTATTTGGCGCTCCTTCCCAAACGTTTGTAAGAGGATTATAAATAAGTAATGAGTTGCCGGGTGTTTGAAAATCAAATCCATCAGCAGCCCATGATGCCCTGTTTGATGTAATATTAGTACCTATGCCTGGAGATAAATTTGCCCCGGCTGGTTGGTTTTCCTGCCATGCCTGGTGAATAGTTTGCCCAAACGTAGGTGCAGCCAGGAATCTCCAGGACCGGTTGCTGGATAAGTAGCGTTCTACAGTTACATTTCCATTAATATATCCACCACCGGTAGCTCCCGGAGCAACCCTTGCAGTGCCTGTTGCACCAGATTTAAGAGTAAGGTTTCCCCCGGTTGTAAGAATTGCAGAAGCTGTAACAGAAACGGTACCTTCAGTTCCCGGGCCTGTACCACCAGTAATGTCCAAAGGTGTACCTAAACCTGTAGTAGCATTATTAACCAGTGTAAGATTTTTCAATACCTGTTTTCCGGTTTCAAAATTCACTGTTCCTGCTGCCCCTCCCAAAGTAAGGTTAGAAGTAGCTGAACCGGCTAAAAATCCAAGACCACTAATTGTACCATTAATAGTTACAGTATTTCCATTAATGTCAAGAATAGAATTTGCAGTGCCTGTAATAAAATTGCCAGTTAATGGTGTTTTTTCAATAATTAAATCAGAGCTTAATGGAATAGTTACTGAGCGGTTAATTGTAAATTGTCCGGTAGTATTTCCTCCAGATGCAAAACGTAATGTACCCACTGTGCCTACAGAACCACTAATGGCAAGGGTAGAATTTTTATCAGCGCTAATAGTTCCCGTAGTACTTGTTAACCCGGAGAATTGCAAATTATTGCTGGCTTGTGTTAAGGTAAATGATGCTAAATCAAGTATCCCAGAGGCTACAATAGCTTTGTTCAAAGAAACAGGAGCGCCAATGGTGAGGTTAGCCATGTTGGTAATTGCAGCAGGGAATGGCTTCACCGTAGCGCCATTTAAAACATAGTTTGCTGCTGCATTATAATTCTTAGTGATTTTTGTACCAGATAAAATTGTTCCGTTCGTTCCGTCTGTTGCCAATCCTTCAATTGCAGTATTAGGAGTAACACCGGTATTAGCAGTAATGAGCGTAGCACCTGCATTCAAATTAAAAGCAGCGTTATTACTCCCATTATCATCAGTGGCGATAGTAATATTTTTTGTACCGGTATTTAATGATGCATTATTAGCAACTGTTAGTGCAGCGCTGAAAGGGTCTATTGCAGAGCGGATTAATTCAAGATTATTATTCAAAGTTAAAGAGGCAGGATTGATACCATCCCCCACTGTAAAGTTTACATAACCATTTTTAAAAAAAGCTGAATTATTGTATTGCTGATTAGTGCCATTAAATGTAATAGTGCCTTTGGCCCTGGGATCATTACCTGTTGTTATAATACTTGTACCGGTGATAGATAAATTTCCTGCAAGGTTAATCTGCACCGATCTGTTGCCTGAATTAAAATCAAGTTTACAAGTAGAATCAGACAAAGACGAAGTACCTGAAAGTGATAAATTACCAGCTATTATTAAATTCCTGTTTTGTGCAGCATTTCCAACATTCAATGTAGCTTTATTTAAATCAGCACCTGTTAACGATAAATCTCCACCAAGTTTTAAATCGCCTGCCAGAATACGTGTACCACCATTAATAATAATGTTATAATAATTGTTGTCGCCGGAGGTTGCAGGTGTTAATACTGGAATGTTATTAGACCCAATATTGAAATTAACTGTACTGCCAGTAACTGCAAAACCGTTGCCCGAGCCAGCAAAGATAGATGGCCCTGTTACTGCCAATTGATTTCTCACACTAATAGTTCCCGAATTTGGTAAGGTCACCACCCGGGTTCCAGTACCAGTTTTCCCACTTATCCACAAATCATAATAATTAAATGGAGTAATTGTCTGTGAGTTTGTACCATTATAAAAAAATTTACCTGTACTTGTGTTTAAATTATAATTTGTTGCAGAAATTGTAAAAGTACCGGCAATGCCTATTTGTCCCGGAATGTTAAGGGGTGTTCCTGCAAAATCACCCGCTAATTCAAAATCATAATAATTGAAGCTGAATAAATTAACATTGGCTGCACCAAGCGCCCTGTTCCATTTTACTTTTGAACCTGTGGTAATGTAAGGTCCAATACCTCCTGGGAGAGGTACCGGGCTAAATAACCTGCATTCAATTACATGCGTAATGTCAGATGATCCCAAGGGATCTAAAATACGGGTACCCCCTCCTCCGGTTACATTTGCTAAAAAGCCATATTTAAAACCAGGTATCGTTTGTGTGCCTGTTGAACTAAAATTAAAAGTATTATAGCCCCCATCATAGCTTACATAATTGGTAGCCGTCATGGTGAACACATTTGCCACATCAATGGTATTGAAAGATACCGCATTACCTAAACGTATTTGTCCGCCCCCCCTGTTTCCGGAAAAAGTGAGGTTATAGTAATTTGCCGCAGCTACCCTTTGCATGGCGGCACCGGCTGCATATGTAAAAGTGGTATTAGTATTAATTGTAGGCAGGGTACCACTGATTGAAAAATCACCGGTAACTGTTGTGGAAGCAGGTAAAATTTTAGACGCAGCACCAGATATGGATAAATTGCCATAAGGCAAATCCCTTATATTCTGAGGAAGATTAGAACTTGCATATACAAAAGTACTGGTTGGTGCAAAAATAGCTGTACCGTTAAATGTAACATCGTCATACACACTAAGGCTGGCAGTACCAGTCATAGTGAGTGATGCAGAAGCTGCAACGTTAAGCTGATAAACATTAATTGCAGAGCCTGTAACAATTACGGGCAAGGTTGCTACTGCAGGAATAATCGCTATTTCGGTAGGAGCTGCAGGATATCCCAAACCACCTGTCCAGTTTAAAGCGTTAGTCCATGCAGTATTGTTTGCACCGGTCCACGTAAATGTAACTATTTGTAAAGCATTTTTGGTTTTATCACTGCCTACATAAAATGTCTTTGTATCTATGTCAGTTTTTATTAACCCACTTCTTCCAACCAAAGGAGCATCATTACTACCGGTAGCCGGAATTACCGCTCCGGGTGAAGCTGAAGCATCTGTAAATCTCAAGTAAGTAAGATCATCAACAGAACCAATATTATTTGCCTGTGCAGTAATAGAAATAGTTGCAGCACCCAGGTTAAGAGTTCCGAGGTTAAAGACCCAGTTGGAATTTGTTCTCCTGTCAATGTTAACTCCATTGTCTATTACTGTTGGTATATCGGTAGCATTAACAATTGCATCATGAGAAATGGAAATATCTCCCCCTGATGTAATACTGGTAGAAGAAAAAAATAAATTGATTGATCTGTCATTAATACCAGTGCCAAATGGAAAACGGGAGCTGGTAGTAGAAGCATTCGTTGGCAAACCAGTTGCCGGAAAGCGTCTTATTAATGTACCTGAAGAAATAAATCCTGCTGTATAAATAAGTTGCGTAGATAGAGAAGCATTTGTGAGTGATAATGTATTTCCTGTTCCAATACCCAAATTTCCGGCTGTCATAGTTAATGTACCACTTACTGTTCTGTTGAACACGTTGGGAAAAGTTATTCCGGCCAGATTATTTATGGTTAAATTAAGGGGCACATTAGTTGATGGAGATTCAACTGTGGAGGCAGTCTGTGGAACAGTACCATTGTAAATTAAAGTAGTGTTACCAGAATAAAATATTACGCCTGCGCCTGTAAAGTTGCCTGAATTAGTACAGGTAGCGGGGGTGGCACTACCAACATTATATACTCTTAATGAACCTGCTGTTCCTGCACTGTTTAAAGAAATGCCAGAGCCATCGGTATTAGTATTTAAAATATTACACGTACCAGCAGCCGGTGCATTCCAGGTACCGGCAATCGTAACCACCTGCGATGAACTGCCAGAAAATTGCACCGTCATTTTTGAAGTGTTATTGGTGCTTGACGAGGACCAGGTTGCAGATTTTGTTAGTGTGCCTTTTACGTCTAATACAGCAATACCTGAAGCTGTTCCATTACCAACAAAGTCAATTATACCACCGGTGTGAGAAAAAGCATTCGTAACAGTTAGGGTGGTATTGCCTGTAGAAGATTGCAGCACCAGCGTACCACCTGTTTGACTATAGGAACCAACAGTTAGTGATACAATTCCAGTACCTGTCAATCTTACTGCAGAAGAGTTGGTATTTGTTACCGTAAAAGTTCCTGTAAAGTTGGCCGCTATACCGCCGAAGTCTAAATCAATATTACCAACCTGGGATGTGCAGTTCCATTTTACATTTGAAAAATTTACTCCGGTAAAACCTGTTGGCGCAGTAGTGCCTCCATTCATACCGGTAATATTACAGGTAGAACCGGCACTCCAGGTACAAACTGGTATGGAAGAAGCCGCAGTTCCGCTAACATTATGAAAATAATCAGACCCATTTAACCAGTTAACAGCACTGGCATTTACACAATTAAAAGTACCTGATGTATTAGTAATAGAGCCACCTGCATTGATGATAGTACCCCCTGTACCCACCACATCAACATCTAAAATACCGCCAGCCAGTATTAAATCGCTATTGATTGTAATCTTTCCACCCGTACTGGGAGCAATACCAAATGTACCAGAGCTAATAGTGAACGATGCTGTATTATTGAGGGCTATGGTAAGCAGGTCTCCGGCAAGTATTGTACCTGGTGTACTATAAATTAAAGGGGCAGGTGCATTAAGGGTAAGTACATTGGTAACAACGTTGGTGGCAAAAGTTACAGAACTTGTTCCAGACAAAATATTGATGGACCCAATTGTTTGATTAGGCACATTAGCTACTATAATATCAGTACTGGTATTAAATGCTAAAATATCATTTGTTGCCGGGGTTGTTCTGTTGGGTGACCAATTGGTTGCATCCTGATAATCACCAACAGCCCCGCCAACCCATGTATAAGTTGTTTGTGCAACAGTTGCTTTTGCAAATAAAAATAATGACAGTAAAAAAATAAAAATCCTTGACATAAGAGTTTTCTTTAAAATTTTCGTATGGATAAATTTGCAAGGAAATTGATCTTAAAATCTCTGTATGAGAACGGGCTTTTTTCGGATAATAGAATTTTCAAAAGGAAAGCGTTCAGAGTTAAACACAAATATAGGTACAAAATGGCTCATGGTTTTCATTTTTTGGTATAGGGTAAAAATTTTATAAAAAATCCTAAACAGGTTACTATAATTTATTTATCAAACAATAATTACCTGGCATTTATTACGGAGGTAATTAACGCTAAAAAACCTGCAGGAATACTTACTAATTGCAGGTTTGGTTTATTTAATTGCCTTAAAATAACGCTGAAACTGTATTATTAGTATTTTCAATAGCAGGTCATCATTTTTATAATTATGCACCAGCAATAAAAAAAGCCCTGCATTACACAAGGCCTGATAATAAAAATGAATCAATTTATTGTGGCGGAAGGAGTACCTGGTCTATCTTGTGAAGTATACCATTTATATATTGTTGATCACTTGTACCTGGATAAGCCGGTTCCGATCTGGATATACTTACTGTATCAGGAGTAGGATTTATTAAAAAATTTGAGGCAGTAGCATTGCTGGCCCCTCTTACGGTAGCAGCTGTAACGGCTCCCAATGCTGAAAAGTCAGCGTGCATTTTTATTCTATAATATGTTTTTCCGATGGTATCCTGACTATTAAGAAAAGTATATGCAGAATCTTCAATAGCAGGAATATTTATTGAAAAAACTCTTCCCGGTCTTTTGTTTAATACAACACTTGATTTTGTCACACCCCTGTCATCAAACATATGATATAATACAATTCCACCTGCTATCGAAACGGGCAGGTAATTAAATCCTTCTGGTGTTGAAGATAAAGCGGTGGCCTGAGCAAATGCGACAGGCTGCGGAACACCTTGCGCAAGCATACCTTGGTATAAGGCGCCAAAAAGAACCGGTCTTACTGCATTATTAACAGGTGCCATCACTGTAAAATTAGCCCCTGGATTTGATAAAGCCCCCTGGATTTGCCCACTGGGATCAGCCCTTTGTATTGCAGCTTTAAAATAGGATAAAGTAGTATCCTGATCAATCCTGTTCCACAGTAAACGTTTTGGAGGCATTACGATTAATGCTACTTTATGCATTATTCCATTTACTGCATGTATATCAGAAGCCGTTAATGGAATATTATTTACCCATAAAACGCTACCTCTTTTACTTGGGAAAGTTTGCATCCTGAATAAGGCTGCAGCCGGAATAGATTCCAAAGGATTGAACAGACTTGGATACCGCAAGTTCGAGAATGGTCCATTGGGTATTGATGTTGAGCCAATTTCCTGGGGAATAATATTGTATTTAACAAGTGCTTTTGCATCATCAACACTTAAAATATTATTAATATAAATTTCTGGTGTAACACCTGGTGGCAGTATCGGCGTAAGCGTTCTCGTGATAGCTGCATTATCAGGCGCAAATAAAGTAAATCTTAAATTGGGTGCAGACAAAGTAGTTAGTAAATCTGCTTTAGAAATTACCGTTTTCAGTAAACTAAATTCCGGTGCATCCAGCAATGTTGCCAACGTCGGCGTAGTACCCTGCGTAGCTGCCGGGTTTGGCGTAGGTTCCAGTTCCAGTTTATTACAGGCCGTTAATGATACAGCAAACACTGCAAGCAGCAGGCAGGCTTTCTTTATCTGATCAAATATTTTCATGTTGCAAATTTTTAAGTAGATAGATGACTTTTTAGAATACGTTGTAGCCAAAGCTTACATAATATAAACCTCCGATAACAGAATTACCCATGCCATTGGTATAATATTCATTCAGCAGGTTATTGGCTCCCAGTTTAATGAGTGTTTTAGCTGCAGGTATTTTATAACTGATCTGGAAATCCAGTGTATGAATGGCTGGTATATTACCATTTGAAAAATCACCCTCATAATAGAAAGCATCCTGCCACCTGTAGGTAACATTGAAACCTAAACGCTTTTTATATGCAAACCCAATATTACTAAAACTCAGATTGGTTCTGTATTTTGGTGCATTGAAAGAACTTTTAAATCCTGCAGGAACATCTTTTAACTGATCAGAAGATAAGTTAGCCCCTAACTGGAAATTAAAGGGCAATCTATAATCAATACTTAAACCAAAGCCATAGTTCTTCACTTTAGAAGTAGTATTAACTGGAATAGAATAAAGTAATCCGAGGCTGGTAGGTGAATTGCCATTTTTCAGGTCGTCAACGAGTTGTTGCTGATCTGGATTGGTTGGTGTAATAATCAATCTACGGGTCAGGAAGTCCTGATATTGTCCATAATATCCATAAATATCAACCAGTAATTTATCAGCTGCCAGTAATCCTTTATACCCTAATTCAAATGTACTTACAGATTCAGGTTTAGACTGTTGCTTTTCGTAAGCACTTACATTGTCGAGGAAGTAAGTTTTTTTGGTACTGAAACCGTAACGTTGATCAAAATATTCATTGCCTCCTACCAGTCTTACATTACCACCCACCACCAAATCTATCCATTGCTGCTGGGTAGTTGGAAAACGATAGGCAGTTTGATAACTCAACCGGATATTATTATTTTCTGCCACCCTTACCAAAGCGGTCAACCTTGGTGTAAAGCGTCCCTTAAAATTTTGATTCTTATCATAACGGCCACTAACAGTCAGTTTTAAAAAATTATCAAATAAATTTTTTGTTGCCTGAATATAGGCTCCATATTCATTAATACCAATTGTTCCGGCAGAATCGGCAAACAAGGTACCCTCACTGTTCAATACATATCTTTTATAATTACCACCAATCAATATGTCAGCAAACTTACCGGTGTAGTCACTAAGGTTATACTGGCCTTCCACCTGGTACAGATCTGTTTTATCTACGAACAAACCACCACCCTTACTAATTGGAACTGCCCTTACAGAATCAAATGCCCTTTTGAATGCTGGTGAGCTTGCATCCAGCCTGCCCACATCTGCAGATTTTCTTGCTGCAGCATGAGCATCTGCATCTGTAGCCCCCCCTAATCTTGCGCCAATATATGTGGGACCATATACACCTAACCATGTTGCATAAGGGTTAACTGCTCCTATCACCCTTCCCACGGTAGCGGTAGCATTATAACTTTCACCTGCATTCTCCTGTGTTGTATAACCTCTTACAGACCAGTTTTTACTATTCAATTCCAGTTTATATTGCCCTATTTTCAAATTAAGCAGGCTGTACCTGTCACTTCCCGTATAAATAGTATTTCCTGTACCCCAATGGCCAGCCAATACAGCCTCAATACCCGGAGTTATTTTATAATGTAATGCCCCTGATAATTTAAAATTGATGGTATTTGGATTGATTACTTCATCTTCTGCATATCCTGTACGTGTTACATTAATGGGTTTACCACCATTCAGCGTATCGAGGAAGTTTTTAAGAAATGGTGCCTGCCCAGCAACACTGGGGAAAACCAACGACCTGAGATCAAGCTGCGTTTCATCGCCATAAATATTTACACCATCGTATCCCGGATCTGTAGCCCTGTCGCCACTTTTAACAAATCCATCGGTACCGGTACGGGCATAGTTTCTTTTATCATAACCAAACCAGTCTTTTGCTTTTATATATTCTGCACCAATTTTAAAAGCGAATTTGTCATTTACTTTATATGCAAAACGTAAAGCACCATTTACATAATTAGAAGCATTGCGAAAACGGTGACCGGCATTCATAAAACCTTCCTTCACCTGTACTGAAAATCCCTGGTATTTAAAAGGGTTTTTACTGCTGATCAAAATTGTTCCGTTCATGCCGCCAGGGCCATATAATGCGGAGGATGCACCAGGTAGTAATTCAATATTATCAACATCCAGTTCTGTAAGGCCCACTACGCTTCCTACCGAAAAATTCAAACCCGGTGCCTGGTTATCCATTCCATCCACCAGTTGATTTACCCTTGTATTACCACTTCCTCCAAAACCCCTGGTGGTGGGTGTTTTAAAAGTAAGGGATGATGTTACTACGTCTACCCCTTTAAGATTTCCAATAATATCGTAGTAGCTGGCAGCAGGGGCATTTCGGATAGTTGATGCACTAATACGTTCAATTGATACCGGTGATTCCAGTATCCGCTGTGAAGTACGTGTTGCCGACACCACCACTTCCTGTCCTAATTTGTTACTGGGTTTAAAGCTTACCATCAATGGCTGGGCGGCATCAGAAACGGTGATTTCCTGCATTTCGTAACCAACAGAGGTAATTAATAAGGTGGCTGGCAGTTTAGCTACGGTAATCTTAAAATTACCTTTATCATCAGTAAAGGTTCCGGCGCCTGATCCTTTTACGGTAACAGATACGGCAGCTACTTTTTCTTTGGAAGCGCTGTTTTCTACTTTTCCTGATATGGTGGTTTGAGCTGAAGCAGCAACGGTTAAAATATTGGCCAACAGTAAAGCCAGCAGATAGCTTTTAGTTTTTCTCATACAGCAATATTTAATTTTAAATTTCAAGCAAAATAAGGAATGTTAATTCTTAAAGGAAATTTATTTGTAACCGGTTGTTGAAATCTTATCGCAGCAGTTATTGGGTCAATCAGTTTACTGCTTGTAATTTAGCTGCATGAAAATTTTTCAGTTTCCACAACAAACAAATTTTTACAGCGGCAAAGTAAGAGATGTATACAGCATCTCAGATAAATGGCTGGTAATGATAGCAAGCAACCGCATATCGGCTTTTGACGTAATACTGCCAAGGCCAATACCATACAAAGGACAAGTTTTAAATCAAATAGCTGCATATATGCTAAAAGCTACGGCAGACATTTGTCCCAACTGGCTTATCAATACTCCTACTCCTGATAGTGCCATTGGAAAAAGATGTATTCCTTTTAAAGTGGAGATGGTTATAAGAGGCAACCTTACCGGGCATGCCTGGAGAACCTACAGCAGCGGCAATAAAATATTGTGTGGTGTTACAATGCCTGATGATATGAAAGAGAATGATTATTTTCCTGAACCAATTATTACTCCTACTACCAAGGCGTCTGTTGGTCATGATGAAGACATTAGTAAGGAAGACATTATTAAACGTGCAATCATAAGCGAAGCAGATTATACAGTGCTGGAAAAATATACCCGTGCATTATTTGAAAGAGGAAAACAGCTTGCAGCAAAACAAGGTTTGATATTGGTTGATACCAAATACGAATTGGGAAAAATTGGTGATGAGATATTTTTGATGGATGAAATACATACACCGGATTCATCCAGGTATTTTTATGCCGGTGGTTTTGAAGAAAGACAGGCAACAGGAGAAAGACAAAAACAATTGAGTAAAGAATTTGTAAGAGAATGGCTGATAGCAAATAATTTTATGGGCAAAGAAGGACAGACTGTTCCTGAGATGGATAATGAATGGGTATCGGTTATCAGTAGCCGCTATATTGAATTGTATGAAAAAGTAATTGGTTCAACGTTTATACCACAGGATATTAGTGATGAGGAAGAGTATAACAGTATTGTGAGTGCATTAAAGTTAATTAGCTAATTTGCTGATGTGTTAATTTGCTAATTAGACAACCAATTTCATAAACACTGCTGAGAACAAATAACCATTCAACAGTTAATACATGCGTACAGTACTAAAGCAGGACGAAAAAAAATTGCTCATCATTCACCAGCATTGGATAAAACTGGCATTACCTTTTTTACTATGGTTGATCGCTGCTGTTTTGCTGATATGGTTTGCAGATACTACCGGCCTGATCATCGCATTGATAACCGCTTTGTATCCCATATTTGAATATTTGAACTGGAAAAATAATTTATGGTGCATTACTAATTTGAGAGTGGTAGATGAAAGTGGTTTCTTCAGCCGGTATTCCAAAGAAAGTCCGCTGGATAAAATTAATAATGTGTAGTATGACCAAACCATTTGGGGAAGAATTTTTGGTTATGGTAATGTAGATATACAAACAGCGGCGGAGTTAGGTGAAACCACTTATCATTTGATCCATCATCCAAAGTTGTTGAAAGACACCATCACCCATGCACAGGAAGAATATAAGAAAACACAGATCACAAAACAGGCAACGCAATTAGCAGAAGCGATTGCCAAATCAACTGCTGCAATTAAACCTTCACAACAAATGATTGCTGATGAACTGCAAAAATTATTTAATCTTTACCAGCAGGGTGGTATTACACAGGAAGAATATCAATTACAGAAAAGCAAGCTGATAAAGGGATAATTATTTGGAATGCCTTTCTTTCAGTACTTCGATAATATCATTTAAAGCAAAGCCTTTTGCCTGTAATAAAATCAAATAATGAAACAATAGATCTGCAGCTTCATCTTTAAAAAGATCGCCCCCATCCCCTAAAGGGGTGCCTATGGCTTCTATTACTACCTCCACTGCCTCTTCTCCTACTTTCTGAGCAATTTTATTTATGCCTTTAGCAAATAAAGAACTGGTGTATGATTTATCAGAAGGGTTATTTTTTCTATCGCTGATGATGGATTCTAATTCAAATAAAAAATTATCATTGGTGTTTTTTTCATTCCAGCAGGTATCGCTGCCGGTGTGACAAACCGGGCCAATAGGATTTACTGTTATCAACAGCGTATCATTATCGCAATCTGTTTTAATATCCTTCAGCAATAAAAAATTTCCACTCTCCTCTCCTTTTGTCCATAGCCTGTTTTTACTGCGGCTAAAAAAAGTTACTTTTTGTAGTTCATTAGTTTTCTCCAATGCTTCTTTATTCATAAAACCAAGCATCAATACTTTAGCAGTATTTGCATCTTGTACAATTGCAGGAACAAGTCCATCACCGTATTTTGAAAAATCAATTGCCCCCATCCCCTGAAGGGGAGTGTAAGAAGGATTACTCATAATCTAATTGTAATATTATTTTTGTTTAAATAAATTTTTAAATCAGGAATGCTGATTTCTTTATAATGAAAAATACTGGCTGCCAGTGCGGCATCTGCATTTGCCTCTTCAAACACTTCTTTAAAATGATCCATCGTACCAGCTCCGCCTGATGCAATTACAGGCACAGATAAACTGTTAGACAATATTGATGTAATATCCAGTGCAAATCCATTTTTAGTACCGTCGTTATTCATAGACGTCAGCAATATTTCTCCTGCACCCAATGCTACTGCCTGCTTTGCCCAATCTGTTGTAAGCGTATCTGTTTTTATTCTGCCACCATTCAG
>JAYVLZ010000472.1:0-6413 GCA_043759175.1 Chitinophagaceae bacterium
AATGCCAGCGGAATAATAGCCACACAAGCCAGCATGGCCCAATCTATAATCCATACATTTTTAACGGGGTCTTTTAACGGGCCAATAAAAGCCATTGCAATTACAATGTGTGCAAACGCAAGCCAGTCGTAACCATAAGCCAGCATCGGATATTTTGAATTGGTGTCCACCAGTGCATTGTACACCTGCTGCAATCAGTTCTGTGCAAAGGATGGAACCAAAGAAGGATGACTGAGCAGCCACTTCAATTCGGTTTCAACAGGAAATGCAGTGACGCCACTTAATATCAGCGCCACCATAAAAAACAACAGCATCAGGCGGATTTTCACAATCAATTTCATTAAATGTATTTTCCTTTTAACCAATCTACTTTTTTACTATTTACTCTTCACCGGTTTTCCTGGTTTAAAGCTTCCAATAGATGAGGTGTACCAGGGATGCAGTTCATAAGCAAGGCGGCCAGCAGCAATGGCAGGGTCAGTATTCAGCAATTTTTCTACTTCTTCTTTTGTTTCACAGTCAAAAATAAAAATGCCACGCCAGGCACCATCATCTCCGAAGGGGCCTGCCACTTTAAGTTTGCCTTCATTATACAATCTGGTAATATTGGCCATGTGGCCTTCCTGTATCTTGGCCGCTGTCACAGAATCCTGCGTACGGTTGTCTCCTTTTAATAACATTACAAACCAATATTGCCTGATGGTATTTTCCGGTGATGGTTTTGTTTTAGTGGGTTTCAATTTATTTTGGGCAAAGCTTGAAAAGCCTGCAATCAAAAAACAGGCTGTTAAAAAAATAATTCGTTTCATGCTGATATGTTTTAGTAAACTGAAATTTACTGTTGAAAAGTACAACAAATTTCTAATGCAGTATGGCAATGGTTTATATTTGCAGCGCTTTTGTGGAACGGGGATTTTAAAGATGTGTGACCGGGGACCTGCCTTTGCCGGCAGGCAGGTTTTAAAAGATTAAATGGATTAAGAAGATTTTCAAATCCCTTTAATCTTATCAATCCACCCAAATCATCGTTCATACAATCTACGCTTCAATAAAAGTTGCCCACTGGTATACAGTAAAAGTGAGTGACACAACAATGATGACATAAAAACTAATGTTTGTAAAAAAATATTTAACCAATCAATAAATTTTACGATGGCTGCTAAAACCGACAATTTTCAAAGTCCTGATTATTTTAATGTAGATGAGTTACTAACGGAAGAGCACAAACTGATACGGGAGAGTGTACGTGCTTATGTGAAAAAAGAAATTTCTCCTATTATTGAAGACTATGCTCAAAGAGCAGAATTTCCTGTGCAGATTGTAAAACAACTGGGTGAGCTGGGCTGCTTTGGCCCAACAGTGCCGGAGCAATATGGTGGCGGCGGACTGGATTATATCAGTTACGGATTGATGATGCAGGAACTGGAACGTGGCGACAGCGGTGTAAGAAGCACTGCATCGGTACAGGGTTCGCTGGTGATGTTTCCCATTTATCAATATGGCAACGAAGCTCAACGCAATAAATATTTACCAAAGCTGGCAAGTGGTGAGTGGCTCGGTTGTTTTGGATTGACAGAACCCGATCATGGCAGTGATCCATCCAGTATGATCACCAATATTAAACCTGCCCGACTGAGTCATTCAGGCGGGGATAACGGCGATGACTATGTTATTTTAAATGGTGCCAAAATGTGGATCAGCAATGCACCTTTTGCGCAAGTGGCTGTAGTGTGGGCAAGAAATGAACAGGATGAAATTCAGGGTGTGATAGTGGAAAGAGGGATGGAAGGATTTACCACACCCACCACACACGGCAAGTGGAGCCTGAGAGCCAGTGCCACCGGTGAGCTGGTTTTTGATAATGTAAAAGTGCCAAAAGAAAATATTTTACCAAATGTAAAAGGACTGAAAGGTCCGCTGGGCTGTTTAACAAAGGCCCGTTATGGTATTGCCTGGGGCGCTGTTGGTGCTGCTATGGATTGCTACGACATTGCTTTGAACTATTCAAAAGAAAGGATGCAGTTTGGCAGACCCATTGGAGGTTTTCAGCTGCAGCAAAAAAAGCTGGCGGAGATGGTTACTGAAATTACCAAAGCACAATTGCTCAACTGGCGACTGGGTGTTTTAATGAACGAAGGAAAAGTAACACCACAGCAAGTGAGCATGGCCAAACGAAACGCCTGCGAAATTGCCGCCAACATTGCAAGAGATGCCCGTCAGATGCTGGGCGGCATGGGTATCACCGGCGAATATCCTGTTATGCGCCACATGATGAACTTAGAAAGTGTGATCACTTACGAGGGTACGCATGATATTCATTTGCTGATAACAGGAATGGATGTTACAGGGTTGAATGCGTTTAAGTAAAACCCTCACCTATCCTCTCCCTGCAAGGGAGAGGGAAATGGAGAAGATAATAGCGAAGATGGTGTTTTGTTTTTTTATGTGCCGGGCTTCTGAATTAATATTTAGCTTCATTGGCGTCGCACTCTTTTACTTTTAGTTCTTTATTCAACTCTCCTTAAATTCTATGTTGCTTTTGTTTTAGCAATTATTAAAAAGTATTAAAGAGTAATTTAAAAAACATAAGCTAAACCTCCATATCATGATTGACTCTAAAAATAATTCAGACACCAAGATCCCCCCTTTGGGGGGCGGGGGGGCCGTAAGTATCATCGGAGCTGGAACAATGGGCAACGGCATTGCACATGTATTTGCACAAAGTGGATTTACAGTTACGCTGATTGATGTAAATGCAACCCAGTTAGAAAAAGCTATCGAAACTATTGGCAAAAACTTCGACCGGCAAATCGCTAAAGGAAGTATCACTAAAGACGTAAAATCAACAGCGCTCAGTAATATTACAACAATAACAGACCTTGCCGCAGGTGTACAACATGCAGACTTAGTAGTGGAAGCTGCAACAGAAAACGTTGATCTGAAATTAAAAATATTTAAACAAATGGATGAAGCTGCTCCGGCGGGCTGCATCCTTGCTACTAACACTTCTTCTATCTCCATCACCAAAATTGCTGCGGTTACTAAACGTTCTCAACAAGTGATCGGCATGCATTTTATGAACCCGGTGCCAGTGATGAAATTAGTGGAGATCATTAATGGTTATGCAACAACAACAGCAGTAACAAATTCAATCGTTGAGCTAAGCAAACAATTGGGTAAAGTGCCTTGTGTGGTGAATGATTATCCCGGCTTTATTGCCAACCGTATTTTAATGCCGATGATCAACGAAGCCATTTATAGTTTATATGAAGGAGTGGCCGGAGTGGAATCAATTGATACGGTAATGAAACTCGGCATGGCACATCCAATGGGGCCATTGCAACTGGCTGATTTTATTGGCCTGGATGTTTGCCTGAGTATTTTAAAAGTATTGCAGGATGGTTTTGGTAATCCTAAATATGCTCCATGTCCTTTGCTGGTAAATATGGTGGTGGCAGGGAAGTTGGGGGTGAAGAGTGGGGAGGGGTTTTATGTGTACACCGGAGGAAATAAAGAATTGGTGGTGAGTAAAAGCTTTAAGTAACAATTTTTTGTTGGAGTCTTATATATATATATTTACCCTGCAGCAAAAATTGTTATTCCTCATTTATAAAACCTGCAATGAAACTATCTGCCCTTTTTTTGACATTATTTTTTTTGAGTATTAATTGCTTTTCACAAATAAAAGAGGCTACTAAACCTATACAACCAGTTCCAGATTGCTGTGGCTTTCCGAATGATCCTTCCATCAATTTTCACCCTGCAAGCCAAACAATATGTGCAGGCAGCAATGTATCTTTTACAGCATCTGCCGACCCTGCAGATGGTCATTCCTGGGAAATGAGCACTGATAATGGACTTACGTGGGTTTCCAGCATTGGCAATTCCACTACATCTGCCAATAACATTGATATGCTAATCATTTCAGCAGTTACTACGCAAATGAATGGATATCTGTTAAGGTGTTATTATTCCGGTAGCTGCTGTGGCAAAGCTATAACAACAGCCGCAACTTTGACGGTTGCAACCGTTCCTCTACAAATCAATTTACAGCCTGTAAATATTGCTACCTGCAAAAATAATTCTGCAGATTTTATGATGACAGTATCGGGAAGTTCATTGTCTTATCAATGGCAGGAAAGTACCAATGGGGGAACTATTTTTTTAGATATACCAGGAAAAACAACCTCCTTGCTTCATTTCGATTCTGCGAAACTTAATATGAACAACAACCAATACCGCTGTATTATAAAGAGTGAATGCGGAGCAACTGTAATATCTAATCCTTCTACCCTCACAGTAATAGATAACAGCACCGTTATAACAATCCAGCCATCAAACCAAAGAGTATGTGAAGGCGATACAGTTTTTTTTACAACATCAGTTTCAGGTAATGCCGTCAATTATCAATGGCAGGAATACCACGGTTTTGGAGGATATTACAATGACATTATTGGTGCTACTTCCGCATCCTTAGCCATACCCTATCCTGCAACAACTTATTACCGTTGCAAAATAACAAGTACCTGCAATACCATTTTTACCAACCAGGTAACCAGCAGTTATATTACGGCACCAATATTTGCTGCTGAAGAAAAATATCTGTGCTCAGGCGAACAGGCCTTATTTTCTTCTATTCCTTACTATGAGGGAACTGATTATAAATTTCAATGGCAGGTAAATACAGACTCTGGTTTTAATTTCACAGATATTTCTGAGGCTAATTCTAATAATCTATCTATCCCGGTTACCGCTTTAGTTAACGGATACAGGTATCGCTGTCATACGAGCAGCAATTGTTTTGATGGGTTTTCAAATGTACACATTCTTTATGCTGTTATTATTCCAACGTCCATTGAAAATCAGCCCCAGGATAAAAATGGATGTGCCGGCTTCCCAATCAATTTTAGTGTAAAGGTAACTGGAAAGGTATCTGCTTATCAATGGCAGGTGAGTACAGACAATGGTATTAATTTTACTGATTTGAATTCCGGAGGCTATAATTTTAATGTTGCCGAGATGACGCTTAACAGGATTGATGTATCACAAAATTATTATCAATACCGCTGTAAAATAACCAGCAATTGTGTGCCTGCCATATATTCGAATGCAGCCATCCTTAAAGTTTACCCCAACCCATCGCTGTCAGCAGATACAACGTTGTCTGTTACATGTGATACCTGCACTAAAGATATTACTCTGGTTTATGACACAACAAATTTTGCATCTATATGGTGGAGTACGGTTCATCCTGCAAATGCAAGTGCAGGAAAATATAAACTTAAAGTTTTTAATAAAGCAGGTTGTAGCGATTCCGCTTTTATTTATATCAATGTAAATAGGGCAGATACTATTAAAATTTGTAAAGGCGGCAGCGTCAGTTTTTCTTCTTCTATTTCGGGAGCTTCCTATCAATGGCAAATGGATTATGGATTAGGCTTTTCTGATGTGCTAAATACTTTACCCGGATACTCGGATTTTGTTATTACCGGTGCTACAAGTAAAACTTTAAAAATTACAGGTACACAAGGTTTACAGATTAACGGACAGGTAAGGTGCCTGGTGAACAACAGTACCTACAGTAATGTATCAATTTTTAAAATTGTTGCATACTGGAATGGTTCAGTAAGCAATGCCTGGGAAGATCCCCTGAACTGGAGTTGTGGAGAAATCCCAGATCGTAATACAGAAGTTTATATAATGAAAAATGCATTGAGGTTACCTGAAATAAATACAAATGCTGAGTGTAAAAAATTAATTCTTTATAACAATTCCACTATCACCATAAAATCAGGAAATCATTTGGATGTAACAGGCCCTCAGTAATACCCATCATATAGTTTCGAAATCCTGTAAATACCACTGCTGTATTTTTTTCCTTACGTTCTCAACCAATTCCCTGGTGAAGGAGAAAATAAATACTTTTTTTTAATAAAATATTATGCGGATGTATCCCAAACTTTTCATGATCCTACTTGGCTGCAGGCCCAAAGGCCTACCGGCAATCAATTGGCTGACCTTAAAAAGGCAATGGAAAAATTCTGCTGGGTTTAAAAAAATTCGCTATTAAAAACAGCGATACGCCTAATAATAATTTACCCCAGGAGGACTGCATTGGGGTTATACAAAATGGAGCAATCTTTTATAAACCACTCCTGCTAAAATCAATCGCTTTAAAAATTCATTTATTAATCAAAATAGTTAGTCACCAGTTTTCAACGAAAATGATTGGAAACTTCATTTTTTTCACTATTGGTGGCATTAAAATACAACTAGCATAATTAATGAGCACAAGTCTGAAAATTATTTTTTTGGGGTGCATTTATAATTGTCGGGGATTTAGTTAAGCTGCATTTTTAATCAACGCCACTACTTTATCCCATTGTTTATTCATGGATAGTACCCTTAGGTTT
>JAYVLZ010000473.1:0-3148 GCA_043759175.1 Chitinophagaceae bacterium
CCCAATGAGGATAATGACCTTAACTGCAAAGAACTTTTGTACAAAGTTATATTCAGACAAACATCAGCCCCCGCTTATCTTATACTCCAAAGGAGAGGGCTTTAGAGCCCTTAATTACAAAGTGTTTTTCTTTTTCATTGAGTTTAATCAAGCGGCAATTTCACCCCCCGGTGATCAGGTATTTCGTTCAAACTTACTGATGCCATCCTTGTGATACAACATTTTAACTAATTGTATAAATGCTGTAATGGTGAAAATACCGCCGATGATCCAGTTGAGATATGCACCGCTGTTGGCAATGCTGCCCACTATCCATTTACCTCCAAAAATAAAAACAACATTCCCCAGCAATGTGCCCACACCTATACCACTTATGTAAATATTATAATGATTGTTCACCGGAGACAAAATTCCTTTTTGAAATAAAACGGTGCTCCATCCAAACCAAAAAGGTATCTGGATTGGATTGAGTGCACTCATAAACATACCCAGCAGCAGGCGTGGCATATTATTATTCAACAGCACATTTTTTTCTCCTGCTGCACCTTTTGCTGCAGCAACAAAACTTCCGGTGGCCAATGCAAGAATAATTACCAATGTGATCCATTCCATCGCTTTCATCAGCCTTACCTGCTTACGCACCCAGTTAATGCCTACTAATGATAATCTCACGTACAGCATCTCTGTAATCAAACAGCCAATGGCAAAATAGACAGCCTGCCATACTGATTCCTGTATAGCAATCTGTGTGGCAGTAACATTTAGTGTGCCCAGGGGAAGTGTGCCCAGGAAGCTGATGAAAAGTCCCCAATAAAATACTTTTAAAACTTTTGGCATCATATAAGCGTATATAAAAGACAATGCGGCTATTATGAAACGAAGGCAACTAAGCTGTACTAAAAACCGCTTTGTAAAAAAGCAGCAGACAAAAATAGAAAGCAGTTGCTGATAACAGAAATGAATAACCTGAAATTTGTTGCCTGCATGACATATCTGGCATAAATTACATTTTAAATTTCAATGTAATTTAGTTAAGAACAAATATTCAATAATCAACTTTCAATGTCCAATTTTCAATATGGAACGCAAGTGTATTTTCATTGAAAATTGTTTGTTGAGCATTGAATATTGAAAATTATTTAAGTTTTTCAATCCTTAACTAAACGACATTGTTTTAAATTTGAATATTGATACGGTCATCCACCATACAATTACTACGGCTTCCTTTTTCATTTTTCCTGATGCCGGTATATTGGTTTGCACTGAGTCAAACAAAAAATATTCAGCCTGGCGATGCCACTTTAATTTTTGTTATCCTGCACCTGCTGGTATATCCGGCAAGCAATGGGTATAACAGTTATATGGACAGGGATACAGAAAGTATTGGTGGTATTAAAAACCCTAAGCAACCTACCCGGGAGCTTTTTTATATTACTGTGATAATGGATATACTGGCAATTTTATTAAGTTTTATAATCAGCCTTTATTTTGTGGCAGGAATTGTGGCATATATCCTTGCATCCAGGGCATACAGTTACCGGGGCATACGGTTAAAAAAATATCCTGTTGCAGGATATTTAACAGTCGTATTTTTTCAGGGAGCTGTTACTTTTTTTATTGTAATGCATGGATGCAATGCGGATAAAACGCTGCAGGTGCCTTTGGCCGGGATGCTTGCTGCATCGTTCCTTATTGGCGGTTTTTATCCATTGACACAAATTTATCAACATAAGCAGGACGCTGCAGACGGGGTAACCACCCTGAGTATTTTACTGGGCTATCATGGTACTTTTATTTTTACCGGGGTTATCTACATTTTTGCTGTAGCTGCATTGGCTTATCAACTCAATTCTAATGATCAGTTCAATAGTTTTTTAATCATCCAGATTTTCTTTTTGCCGGTGCTGGCATACTTTTTCTGGTGGTACAGGCGTGTAAGCAGCGAACATAATGAAGCCAGCTTTGTAAATACCATGCGGATGAATATACTGGCGTCTGTTTGTACCAATTCAGCATTTATCACCTTATTTTTAATTGAAAAATTTTGAGCAAAATAGTTTCCATAGCCACCGGTGTTCCGGAATTTAAGTATCACCAGGATGATATACTTTTATTTGCCAATGAAATACACAGCAAAAATGAAACAGACAGCCGCAAGCTCAAATTTCTGTATCATCAGAGTGGCATCAGCACCCGGTATAGTGTGATACCTGATTATAATTTGATGATGCATGAACGGCAGTTCTATCCACAAACAAAAGATTTGGAACCATTTCCGGATCTGGAGAAAAGAATGCAATGGTATGATAAAAATGCAGGGGTACTTTCTGCAAAAACAATCGCCGCATGTATCCATGACAAAATCAGTGTTGAAGAAATTACCCATTTAATCACGGTTAGCTGCACCGGTATGAGTGCACCAGGCATTGATCTGGAAATAATGGAAGCAATGAATTTATCCAGCAATATTTTCAGAACGTCTGTAAATTTTATGGGCTGTTATGCTGCTATCCATGCATTAAAAATTGCCAACGCCATTTGTGTTTCAGAACCGGAGGCAAACGTAGTAATTGTTTGCACAGAGTTATGTACCCTGCATTTTCAGAAAGAAAATTCAATTGATAATATTACTTCCACTTTGCTGTTTGCGGATGGCTGTGCAGCAGTATTGGTACAAAATAATATTAGTAATCTAAAGGGCATAATGCTAAAAAGTTTTTTCTCCGATGTTTCATTCAGGGGAAAAAAAGATATGAGCTGGCAGCTTTCATCCAAAGGATTTTTAATGACGTTGTCGGGCTATGTGCCCGACCTTGTGAGAGAAGATTTTAATAAGTTAGTGAACAAAGCTTTGGATAAAGCATCCATTAAGAAAGAAGATATTAATTACTGGTGCATTCATCCGGGAGGCAAAAAAATATTGCAATGTATCAGCCAAAGTCTCCAGCTAAAAAACGGGGATCTTTGTTATTCTTATGATGTGTTGAAAGACTATGGTAACATGAGCTCACCCACCATTTTATTTGTTTTGCAAAAGATACTGGCTGAGATTGAATTAAAAAATAACAATAAAAAACAAACTATTTTTGGAGCAGCTTTCGGTCCCGGTTTAACAATGGAAACATTTACTGCTGTGTATGATTAACCT
>JAYVLZ010000474.1:0-2087 GCA_043759175.1 Chitinophagaceae bacterium
CGGTATGGAGAATCAATAGTGCTGTAAGCAATAGTACCTGCTGAACTTGTTACACCATTAAACCATCCTGCATTTGGCATATTTCCAAAGTTGCCGGTGAAAGTACCTGTATTATATTTATACAAATTAGCAATAGAACCGTTAGGCGCCTGCAAGTTTATTATCATATCACCAGGGTAAGTATGTAACATACTCATGGTAACATCTATGCCAGTCATTTGACTGCCAAATGGCAATGCAGGAATAGTCAAAGCAGTATTCACACCATCTTCAGTTTCATCCGGCACAGCCAGCGTTAAAGCTGCAGATGTTACAGTAACACTGTCAGGTGTTGGTGTGGTACCTAATGTAACAGGATTAATTTCTAAATGTGCAAGCTGTCCCTGGCAAATAGGCGCCACTGGGTTGATGATTGGGGTGCCCGGTTTAGTACGAACAGTAACCGTTGTTGAAGCACAACTGCCCGGTGCAGCAGAACATCCATCCTCGCCACGGGCATAATAAATTGTATTAACCAATGGTGATACAGTTATGGAAGTACCAGTTCCTATAAGAGTGCCACCGCAGCTGGCGGTGTACCAGTTCCATTTATCTGCTGAGTTAAGAGAGCCGCTGATAACACGAAGTGTAACAGGGCTTCCTACGCCGCAAACTACTGTATCAGGTGTGATAACAGGTGTGGAAGCAGCAGTGCTGGAAGGGCATGGCGAAATATAAACAGCACCTGTAAAAAACCTTGGTGTGTTGGTAGTACTTGCCAATGCACCGCCATAGCCGATATTAGCACCGCCTATCTGGCTGTTGCCTACTTTAAGCGTAAAGCCGCCAGAGGTAAAGCTGTTAGGCGTGGGTGTTCCTGCAGTAATGCCGGAATACCTGATACCATTATCAGTAGTAAGTGCAAAACGGTATTGGGTATTGCCCGGAATAGCAAAACTCATATTGTCAAGAACGGTGGTGATACCATCCGCTCCAATTGTTATCGGGTCCCCTGTTGCTATCAGCGTCCAGGCTGGTTCTGCCACCACCGGCACTCCTGAAAGAGAAGTGGTGGAATACCACAACTTATAAGTATTGTTTGGCTGGTCTGCCCTTGCAGCACAATCAACTTTGGTAAGTACACGGGCTTGTGCATTGGTATTTTGTATAACAAAAGTAATAGCACAGGCTGTTCCGGCGGGTACAAAGGAAACCGCTCCGTAATTGGTGCCACCGGCTGTAGATAAGGTCTGGCTGTTAGCACTGTTACAAAACAATACGGTGATAAGCAGAAGAAAAGAGAAAAGGGATGTTTTTGCTTTGTTCTGGTAAATTTGGCTCATTTGCAGTTATTTAAAAATTACGATTGCTACCAGAAAGAAACAGTTAGTTTTGGTATGCAATCTTTGAAAGGGCTAAAATTAATTAAAAAACCCTTTCACCAACGTTTTTCATTTTTTTTTTTGAAGCTTCAGCAAAAGCCCTTCAGATTTTACCCACACAAGCATCCTTTGAGATTTGTACGGCAGTTGCTTTGTATCATCCTTGCCCACCGTACCTTTGATTTCTTTTAAACAACAATATGAAATTAGCAGGTTCTTTTTTGCGGCTTATCCGGTGGCCAAACCTGGTATTCATTGCCCTTACACAAGTGTTGTTTTATTATGCTGTTATAATATCTGTTCTGCCATCTTCTTACTATACGTTAAGTAAAAAACTCACTTTCCCGGTGTTTATGATATTGGTGCTGTCTTCTGTGTTTATTGCTGCTGCCGGGTACATCATTAATGATTATTTTGATATTAATATTGACAGGGTAAACAAACCCGGCAAAATGGTGGTGGAGAAAATAATAAAACGGCGCTGGGCCATTATCCTCCACATCATTATCACCCTTTCCGGCATTGCCCTCAGCCTGTATGTGTCATTAAAAACAAGCCATATAATTGTTGTTGCCAATATTGGCTGTGCCCTCTTGCTGTGGGTATATTCTACCACGTTTAAAAAGAAACTGCTCAGCGGCAACGTAATCATCTCTGCACTCACAGCCTGGGTAATTATTGTATTATACTTTGCAGTAAATACTGTTTATCTCAATCCACTCAGCC
>JAYVLZ010000475.1:0-9189 GCA_043759175.1 Chitinophagaceae bacterium
CTGAATTTGGGTGATACAGCAACTTTTATTGGCATTATAGATTTGTATTCGCCAAAACAACCAAACTGTGTGGTTACTGATAAGGACGGATAATAAATACCCGGTGTGGAATATTGATGAACAGGATTTTTTTGATTGGATATTGTTCCATCACCAAGGTTCCAGCGGAAGATGGTAACCTGGTCATTACTTAACGTCTTGTTGATGAAAGTTACATTGCCTTTATCGCATACAAGACTGTCTGTAAAATTAAAAGCAGGCGCCGCAAACATATTGGTCAAGGTATCTTTTCCTGAAACAGGTACCCTGCATCCAAAATCGTCTATCAATATTATTTTAGGTACAAACTTTCCGGAGTCCTGGTATAAATGTTTTACCGTTGTATCACTGTTAATGGCTGTATTACCATCATTAAAATCCCAGATATAAGAAACTGCATCTTTAGATTGAACTTTAAAATTAACCTGGTAGGGGCTGCACAATTTTAAAGGATCATAGGAGATGGAGCCCTTTGGTCCTTTTACTTCAATATTCCGCTTCATTGTTTTTACACAACCGCCGGGTCCTTTGGCATAAAGTGTTGCAGTATAAATACCGGGATAACTGTAGAAGTGAGAAGGGTTGTGCGTATTGGTATAGGAGCTGTCGCCAAAATCCCAATATTCTCCAATGGCATTTACAGAATGGTTGGTAAAATTAATGAGCAGCGGGGGGCAGGTGCGAAAAGAATCACTCATATCAAAACTGGAAATAGTTTGCACTATTTTTACTGCATTGATCATGGTGAATGAATCTTGACAACCGTCGTTATTGCTTATATTTAATTTTACTGTATAGACTCCTTCATTTGCGTACAAATGTGTTGGCGCCTGATTACTGGCAGTAGTGCCATCTCCAAAATTCCAGCGATAAGAAACTCCCAATTCAGCAAAAGGACAAATAAATCTTACCGGGGAGTTAGGACATGCCAATGTATCCGGCGCCAGAAATTTTGCAATTACTCTATTAATGTTTAGAGCAGGTGTAAGACGGAACGTATCTGTGCATCCCTTGCTGTCTGTTAGTTTCAGCAACACAGGATAAGTGCCGCTATTTAAATAAGTATGCAGGAATGGCCCGGAAGAAAGAGTGTCAATCTTACCATCAGCATAGGCCCATACCCACTTGCGGATGGGATTGGATATATCTGCAGTGGAACTGTCTATAAATGTGATGGGTGAATTAATACAGTTTACTGATGCGGATGCTCCAAATTTTGCTGAAGGGCCGTTTACTTTCATGTACATTGTTTTTATCAGCGTATCCCTGCAGTTAGTAACACTTACGGTTACCAGTCTTACAGAATAACTCCCCGGTTTTTTGTATGTATGTGTGATTGTGTTTGAACCGGAATTTGTTGAAGTACCATCACCAAAATCCCAAAAGAATTTTGACACATCTGTATTAGAAAGTGCTGAAGCAAACAGAACCGTATCGCCTTTGCAAACAATACTGTCTGAAGCAAAAAAGGTGGGTGTAATATCCAGGATGTTTACATTTTTGCTTTTTAAATAATAGCAGCCGGTGGAATCATTCCATGTTTCTAATGTGATGGTATAAATTCCCTGCTTTGTATACGTATGTGTTTTTTCAATTCCTGCAGAGGTATAACCATCTCCAAAATTCCACAGCCAGCGGTTTGCACCTATGGATGAATTTATTAGTGTAATCATATAAGGGTTGGTGCAGTTTGTAATAAATTCAAACCTGGCCACAGACGGTTGCAAATAAATGTATTTTTTATGCACCGCAGTGTCTGAACATCCTCCGCTCATTGCTATCAGTGTTACCGATTTCCATCCAGTATCCTTATACGTATACGTTGTACTTTTATCCAATGAATTGCTCTTATCGCCAAAGTCCCACAAAAATGAAGTGGCATCGTCTGTAGAAAGATTGGTGAAATTGATCAGCGAAAATGCACAGCCATTCAGCATACTGGCAGAAAAAGCTGCAACAGGTTTGTTTGTTACCCGGATAGCGTTTGGCATAAGGGCTGTATCTGCACAGCCATTTGCACCGGTGGTTATCAATGAAATATTATAATAACCAAGGTTGCTGAATGTATGAGTGGGTTTAATTGCTGATGATGTGCTGCCATCACCAAAATCCCATAAATAACTGGTGATAGTTTCAGAGGATACAACAGTGGCAGATAATGTTTTGGTTACTGCCTGGCAAACACTGTCCGGCAAATTATCAAAACCAATAAATGGTTTTTGAATTTTTATATAGTCAGTTATTTTGAGAGAATCGGCACAGCCATTACTGTTTTTTACAACCAATTTTATAGTATAGTTCCCTGTATCTGAAAACACATGAGCAGGACTGGATAATGTGGAGGTGGTACTGTCATCAAAATCCCAGAAATAACTGTTGCCGGTTTTAACCTGGTTGGTAAATTTAATTGTTTGCGGTGCATTGCATGCCAGTAGTTTGTCTGCTGAAAATGAAGCACTAACGGGACTGAGTACCTGTACTTTTTTTATACTGGAATCTGTACAGCCTTCCAGGTTTTTTACTGTGAGCTTTACAGTGTAGTTTCCACCGGTGGCATATGAGTAAGTGATATTTCCGGTGTCCGAAGTATTGCCATCCCCAAAATCCCAGTGGCTTGTAATAACGCTGCTGCCAGTGCTGGTATTTTGAAAAATAATTTTATTAGAAATGCAGGTGCTGAATTCTTTACTGGTAAACCCGGCGACAATGCCACTGTTTTTTATCAGTTCAGTTTTTCGTACGTTAGACATACAGCCATTGCTGTTAATTACTTTTAATGTTACACTGTAATTGCCGGCCAGTGTGTAAGTATGAGATGGATGCTGCCGGTTGGCAAGTATACCATCACCAAAATCCCACTGCCAGGAACTGATGCCGGCGCCACCAGCATTAGTGTTATCAGAAAAGTTAACAATAAATGGATTGCAGCCATTGGTAACGTCTGCATCAAAATTTACAACAGGTGCCTGGAACACTGTTATATAATTTGTTTTAACAACGGAATCCTGGCCATCGCCAGTTTTCACAATCAGTTTTACCGTGTATTTGCCAGGTTGAAAATAGGTGACTGATGGATTTTGTAAATTAGAAATAGTACCATTGCCAAGGTCCCATTTCCATAGAGTGGGATTACCTGATGAATGATCGGAAAAATTAACCAGGACAGGTGTGCATCCACTTACAATGTCAGTAGAAAAATTAGCTATGGGCTGGCCAAATACTATTCCGGAAAATGCTGTTAAAATACAGGTGAATAAAAAATTGATTCTGCAGAAGGGTTGTGTGGATGTTGTTTTCATGGTTGTGGATTTTTGGATATGGTATTTATTCTTTCAGTCTTTCAGTATATAACATATTGTGTTTGTTTTTTTAAATAGTGGCCACCAGTAAAGACTGGCGGCCTTGTTGCCCTATACCTATGCATTGGTCTTAAGTTTTAGACCAAAATTTTTGTCCTGTAAAAATGAAAGTGTTGATTAATTATACAGCGATAATATTTTTTTAATGATGATTAATTCGTGGTTGTATTATCCGGCTATTGGATACTGGTAAATCTTTTGTGAGGAAGGCAGTTTGCTTGTTTTTGTTTTATTTTCTAATGGCAACAACACAATTATTTCACATCCATTGCCAGGGGAGGTATTTAAAGTAAAATTTCCAGATAATACCTGCACACGTTTTTTCATATTTCTGATCCCAATACCATTATTTTCAGATGTTGATTTAAATCCAATACCGTTATCGAATATCCGCATGATGATATGATTGGCTTTTACTTCAATACTCACTTCTGCTGCAGTGGCCCTTGAATATTTTACCATGTTAGTAAGCTGTTCCTGCAAAATCCTGTACAAGTTCAGGTTGATATCCTGACTGATGTCTGTTTTTGTGAAACTGCCGAAGTGAAATTTGATGTTGAACTGATTGTTCACATTCATCATCTGTATCAGTTCTTCAAAAGATTTTTTAATCGAATCTTTATCAAAAAATGATGGTGCAAGCCGATGCGATAGTTTCCTGGTTTCGCTGATGGCTTTTAAAATATACTCTTTGGATTTTTCTATCAGTGCTGCAGCCTGTTCAGGAGATGAGTTTTTAATGATACCCAGGTTTAGTAAGCAACCGGTAAGAATCTGGTTTATATTATCGTGCAGTTCAAAGCCTATTTGTTGTCTTTCATTTTCCCGGGCATCAAGTGTTGCCTTCATTATCCTGGCGTTTACACCGTCGTTTACAAAACCCGGCTTATCGCAGGTATATACAGCCTTGGGAAGGGTTTGAATGATACTACTAAATTTATTTTCGGTTTTCATAAGTGTTTGGATTTTTTGCTTCATGTATTGTATTCCTGGTTTCAAATTCTTTCGTCATATTTCAGGAAGAATAATTTGTAACCGATAAAATTTTAATGATGCTGCTTATAACATCTTAATATTCCGATAGCATAATAAAACTGGTTTTTATATGCTATTTTTTTAAGAACTTTTCTTTTGTTGATTGATAACTGATTGAGTAATTTTTATACGGGCAAAAAGATTGAAGCAGTACTATGATTCTTTACAGGCAGGCTTTTTGGGCTTTATTTTCTGTTAGGGTAATCTGGATAATTGATGACGCTGTTTATTCAAAATAAGTCACCTGTTATCTGTAATACTTTTGTTTTGCTGGTTAAAAATTGCTGAAATAAAGGTGAGATATTACCAGATAACAAAACATAGCAGTAATAATCAGAAATAATAGAATTGAGACTTTATGTGTTGTAGTGGTTTAACTACAAAATGTTTGGATGGTATTTAAGAACAAATATTTATCATTGTAAATGCAGGAAACAGTAAAGCGGGTAGCTGTGTGTGTTATTAATAAAATGATACCCGGCAGTGAAAAATTTCAATGTAATATGCATGTTGATACAGCCAGTGTCAAAAAAAAATATAATCCAACTTATTATATATTTAAAGTTCTACGTCATTAATAATATGCTGTGCTATGGCATAGCGGGTTAGTTCAGAACTGGTGGTAAAATGAAGTTTATCCATGATCTTACTGCGGTGGGTACTTACGGTAGACATGGCCAGCGAAAGCATTTCCGCAATCTGCCCCCCGGATTTACCTACTGCGATCAATTTAAAAATTTCAAATTCCCTGTTCGACAATAATTCGTGAGGTTTTTTATCGTATTTAGAATCAATTAATTTTTCAGCAATTTCCTGCGTAATATATTTTTTACCCAAACTGATGCGCTGTATAGCAATGATCAGTTCTTCCGGTGCAGAATTTTTATTGAGGTATCCTGATGCGCCGGCTTTTAATACCCTTATTGCATAAAGGTCTTCCGGGTAAATACTTAAAATAAGTACTGGCAGATCTGGCTTGATGAGTTTAATTTGTTCCAATGCTTCCAGGCCACTTCTTCCGGGCATATCCAGGTCAGAAATAACAAGGTCATAGTCATGCAGGGTAACTTCTTTAATAAGTGTGGCACCATCTGCTACTTCTTTTATTACCGCTGCCGGATACTCGTCTTTTAATATTTGTATCAGGCCGAGGCGGATAAAACTATGGTCATCCGCTAAAATGATTTTTGATATTTTCATGTTACTGTGTTTTGGTTTTAGATATTTATGGGTAAACTAACTGTAATTTTTGTACCATGTCCTGCTGAAGATATTATTTCAAAATCACCACCGAGCAGGATAATTCTTTCTTTCATGCCCAAAATACCAAAAGATTTTTTTGATGGCATAATTAACGGGTCAAAGCCTTGTCCATCATCTTTGATAGTAAATATCAGTATATCCTCATTGATGCTTAGAGTAGTTAACACCTTACTGGCACGTGCGTACTTGGTGATATTGTTGAGTGCTTCCTGGTACACCCTGAAAATACCCGTTATTACAGGTTCTGATAATTTGGGTTCTATATCCGGCGATTTAAAAACAACAGAGATGCCCGTATTTTTTGTAAACTGGCGGCCCAGCCATTCCACCGATTCAATAAAGCCATGATTTTCTAAAATATTTGGCCTTAGCTCATTCAATATTCTCCTGATAGACTGATTGCTTGAGTCCAGCAGGTTAATTACATTTTTCATTTTGTTTTTAATCAAAGCAGGTTCATCTGGTATTTTTTTATTCACCCACGCTACATCCATTTTAATAGCGGTTAACTGTTGCCCCAGTTCATCATGAATTTCCCTGCCAATTCTTTTTCGTTCATCTTCACGTATATCCTGCAGGTGAGATGCCAGGCGACGGATTTCTTCTTCCGCCTTTTTTTGCATACTGATATCCATACCCATACCAATAAGGCATTGCGTTGATTTATAATTGATGGACATGGAATTAAAAAAGAAAGGAATTTTCTTTTTTGTTTTTGTCAGCATCACGGCTTCCACACCAGGCACTTTTCCTTTGAATACTGAATTTATTCTCTTTGTTATAAAATCTTTCAGGTGGTCATCATAAAAATCAACCGGTTTCATTTTTTTTATTTCATCGCCACTGTATCCTGTAACGGTTTCAAAATTTTTGTTCCAGCGTAAAAAATTTCCTTCTTTATCATACAGATAAAATATACCCGGAAGGTTATTGATCAGCGAATCAGATAATTCTTTTTCGTTGATGATATCATTTTGTGCTTTAATGCGTTCGGAGATATCCCTGGCAAAGGTTAATAACATCCCATCTGATAATAATTTTGACGTGAGTTCCAACTGTAAGGGTATTCCATCTTTACCTTTTATTATTCTTTCTATAACAGTTGTTTTTCCCTGTTGTAATTGTTCAAAACGGGCAATCCTTATTTCATTCGTTTCTCCCTCCGTGATGAAATCATTAATAGTCATTTTCAATAATTCTTTTTCAGAATATTTAGACAATTTACATGCACTGGGATTGACGGCGATGAATCGTCCTTCGTTATCTGCTATTAAGATTGCATCCGATGCCTGCTCCACAAGGGTACGGTATTTTTCTTCGCTGGCTTTTCTTGCGTCTTCTATTTTTTTTCGTTCGGTAAAATCCAGCATCGACCCTATCATGCGGCAGGCTTTGCCGTTTTCATCATGCATTACAAAACCACGGTCAAAAATAAATATCTCCACTCCCAACCGGTTAATGCACCGGTATTCATCTTCCCAATATTTTAGGTTAGAATGAATTACTTTATTTAAACGCTCCAACACCCTTTTCTTGTCATCCGGATGAATCATATTTGTCCATGCATCCTTATCTATCGGGGTCTGCTTATCAAAACCAAATACACTGTAAAAAGTTTTGTTCCACCATATTTCATGAGTAACCAGGTTCCAGTCCCAAATCACATCATTGGTGGCTTGTGCAATTATTTCAAATCGCTGGTTTACTCTTTTTATTTCTTCTTCCGATTTTTTTCTTTCGGTAATATCAGTGATGGTTCCAACATATCCCACCACTTCATTTGCTGAATTTCTTTCGGGTGTGGCTTGCCCTAATACCCAGGCAATAGTTCCATCAGGACGTATAAAACGATATTCTGAGATAGAAAGTTCATGAACTTTTGTTGCACTTTCCCATCCTTTTATCAGGTTTGGTTTATCTTCCTGGTGCACTGCTTTAAGCCATCCATTACCCAAGGCTTCCTCAAAAGATAAACCTGTAATCTCACACCATCTTGGGTTAACATATGTTGTATAACCGCCTGTATTGGTATGAAAAATTCCTACAGGAGAAACTTCTGTAAGTGTATGATAACGGTGTTCACTTTTCACCACAGCTTCTTCAGCTTTTTTGCGCAAGGCTTCCTTTTCAAAATTTTCCAGCGCAAATGATATATCGCCGGTTGCTTCTTCAAGCAATGCTATTTCTGTAACATCAAAAAAATTCTTTTCGGATGCATATACATTAAAACACCCGATAATTTTATCGAATTTTTTTACAGGTAAAGACATAGATGAACGAAAGTTCCTTTCTAAAGCTGCTTCCTTCCACGGAGCCATTTGTGGATCATTTTCGATATCATTGCAAATAACATATTTTCCTTTTCGTACGGCCGTTCCGGTAGGGCCCCTGCCATCTGGTATATCTTCTGTTGAAATGGATTTTATTTTGGTAAGATATTCCTTTTCTTCACCCGCATGCACTACAGGAACCACTTTTTTAGTTTGCTCATCTATTATTCCAATCCAGGCCATTCTGAATTGCCCCAGTTCAACAGAAATACGGCACACCCCTTTAAAAAGTGATGCTTCATCTGTTGCCCGTACAATCATCTGACTGATATGACTGATGAAAAAATACAGGCGGTTGGCTTTGATAATTTTTTGTTCGGCGTTTTTTCTTTCCGTAATGTCTATAACAATACCATGACAAACTACTGCATCATCCGGTTCCTCCACTGGTAAGGAATTTACTTCGTGCCATACTTCTCCTTTGGCTGGATGATTATAACGGTATTCTCCTTTAAGCGGAACTAAATTAGTTTTGGTTTCAATGATGCTTTTTAACACCTGCTCAATATCATCCGGATGAATCAGGGAGAATATCTTACCGGCATCCTTTTCAATTTCCTTATGTGCAAAACCATAAATTTCATCTACTGCATTGCTTGTATAAGGATAGCTAAAAGAACCATCTTTGTTTAAACGCATGGAATAAATAAGGCCTGGAGCCACGGCCGCAATTTTGGCAAACTTGTCTCTTTCTTCAGTGAGTTCCTTTTCTGCTTTTTTATCTTCAGTAATATTTCTGCCTGTTGCAGCTGCTTTCTCATGTTCTCTTTCAATTTGTTTTTGTTTTAATGCCGTATGAATGGCTGCAGGCAATCTTGCCAGCCTGTCTTTTAATAAATAATCATCAGCACCCATTTTTATAATGCCTGCTGCAAATTCTTCGGATACTGTACCTGTAACAAGAATAAAGGGGATGTGGGTTGATTGCGATTTTAATATCTCCAGTGCTTCGGTGGCATTAAATTGGGGAAGCTCATTATCTGAAAGGATCACATCGGGTTGAAATTCATTTAGCGCATTTATATAATCCACTTTATTCATTACAATTTTAAACGTATAATTTTCCCCATGCTTTTTCAACCTGCGCTGAATCATTTCTGCATGTGTAATTTCATCCTCCAGGATGAGAATTTTTAAAAGATCGTTTTTCATAAGTTGATCAT
>JAYVLZ010000476.1:0-2728 GCA_043759175.1 Chitinophagaceae bacterium
CTGACAGGGAAATTCTCAAACCTTTCAGAGAAGAACGTTCCATTTCCCCCTGTAGCAGTAAGCGACTGTGTACTGCCCACACAAATAGATGTAGTGGCAGGAGTAATACTTAATGCACTTGGTGTTGGGTTCACCGTAACCGTTACATTTCCAGTGTTAACACAACCCGAAGGTCCTGCTGCAGTCTGTGCTGTTACTGTGTAAGTAATGGTTGCCGTTGGTGTAACTGAAACAGAAGAGCCAGATAAAGAACCCGGCATCCATGTATAAGATGTATAGCCTGCGCCGCTTGCATTAAGAGTAGATGACGAACCAACACAGATTGATGCAGGTGTAGCATTCAATGTTGTTAATGCAGCAGGCGAAGAAACAGTTGCTGCTACAGTAGTCCTTGGATTAGACCCACAGGCACTTGAAAACTGCCAATTATAATAACACATGAAATAGGTTTGTATAAAACCGTTTCCAGTTATATTTATCGCAGCAGATGTGTATGGATAAACTGCCCCGGAAGTATTTCTCGTTAATCCGCTTGAAGGTATGCCCGCAGGAGCATATACAAAATAGCCGGTACCTACTGGTATGGCCAAGCCTGCGCCAAGTGGTATTGTTTGCGGAGTACTTCCTCCAGATACTGTAGTGGTATATGTATAAGGCCCGCCAATTTGCGTACCTAATGAGTTATAAACATAAAAAGTTGATGATTCGCCTGCCACCATAGGGAAAACATCAATTGAATAAAGTATTGTACCCACCTGCAATACATTGAAGCTAACTTCCCAACTTACAAATTGGGTACCTATTGTACCTCCCTGGGCAGTAGGAGAAGCTGGTCCAACAGAGCCGCTTACTCCGGCAGAAGATGCTTCTGCATAATAATTTGTAGTAGCGCTTATTACTGGTGTGGTAAAACTATTGCCTGTAAACAGAGGCGTTCCGCCTGTTGCCACATCATACCATTTTACAATGCCGGTAGAACTGGTAGCAGCAAGCGTAACAGTACCCACACCGCATCTTGAAGCCGGTGTGTTTGTAAGTATGGTTGGCGAATTAACAGTTACAGTTAGTGTATTTGAATAACCCGGAGCCCCGGCAGAGCAAGTTACCCTCAGCCTGTAATAAGTTGTAACATTAATAGCAGGAGGATTAGATGATGCAGGGTTAGTTTCGCCTACGAGAGGGTTAAAGGTTACATTATCAGTAGATGATTCCCATTGGTATGCAATACCTAAACCTGTGGCATAACCAGATGCACTCAGGGCTGTACTTCCCAGTGAACAAATTGATGTGACGCTGGCAACTGCAGTTCCACCAGTGTTAGCCACACAGTTAGCCGGGGTAAATTCGTCAGCTCCAATATCCGGATTGGTACCATTCCTTCCAGCCGCATCAATATCTAATGTTAAACCAACTATAGGAGTACCCTGGGCATCTAACGGAGAGGCAGGCAGTACACTTTGCAGGTGAAGATTTGTTGCTGAAATAAATATAGGATTCACCGCAACAGAATTACCGTCTTGCCCGGTCGCTGTCTGCCATGCAGCAATGCTATTTCTGGTAGAAGATAAAAAGCCTAATACTCCAAGTGAATAATAATCATTGTAATTAATGGTTGTAAATGCAGATGCAGCAGCTTCAGAATAAATTGCATACCGTGTGCTGGTGGTTTGCTGGTTACTGAAAATATTATTTACAACGCTAAGTGCAGTAACACCATTCACTACAAAAAGACCAGCACTTATAGTACCGCTTGGGTTTGTTTGGTTAGTGGCAAGGCCCACTGAATTATAATAAATTTTATACCCACCGCCTGTCAATACACCTATACCATGTCCGTTATCACTGGCGATTGAGGGCCAGCCATAGCTTGCCACATCATAAATGAAATTATTATAGATTGTTAATCCTGAATTTGAAGAAGTAGAACTAAGTGTTATCCCATGCACAGGCCATCCGCCGGTATTTATATTTTTACAATCAGATATATTATTTGAATGAATGATACCATTGCTGATAAGGCCTTTTATCATAATACCTGCTGGTGGCTCGGTACGTGGATTAGGGCCGCTAAAATTACCAGCAATGCCTAATATAATGTTGCTGCTTATGTTTACATTACTCTGGTTGGCAATATATATACCTCTGTAACCTAATTTTTCTGCTACAACTGATGAGCCAATTGTATTGAGCCTGATCGTATTGCTGCTTTCGCCTGAAGTTTTACCAACAAGCGCAATACCATAATAACATGATTTTATGGTATTATTCTGATAGGTATTACTTGAGTTGGCGGCATCAGCAGCAACCCCAATAGTGCTGCTGCTGGCTATAATACCTGCCAGCGTTGCAGTGGTGCCGCTTCCGTTTATTGTACAGTTCTTTATACTGTCGAATGTAGAGCCATTTAGAGCCGTTTGACTTGCAAGCCATATAACAGCCGAATTAATACCCGGATCTGTATTTGTTATAGTTAAATTCTGGCTGCTGGCACCTGCATTTGATCCATCAATAGTAACATAATCAGCACCATCAAACTTAATTAATGCTATAGAAGATGCACCAGTGATAGTTGCATTAACGCCAGTATTTGGCTTAATGGTAAGTGTATTGGTGGAGTTTGCAGCAGGATTATAAATGCTGATTGGGAAAGTTTCTGAAGCATTGTAAGCTGCGTCAATCAGCAAAAATGTTACTGCACCTGTTAAACATGCACAATTATAAGCAGCGA
>JAYVLZ010000477.1:0-6285 GCA_043759175.1 Chitinophagaceae bacterium
GGTGAAATACAACAAGCACATCAAACCTTCGGTCAATCTTTTACCAGCTTCAGCAATTATATTACTGGTGGATTTTATTTAAGTAAAAAGAATTTGCTCTCCAAAGATTTGGCCTTTCTGCAAAAAATGCACAGAAACTTACTGCAGCAAAAAAGTCTGAATGAGCAAGACCTGGCCTTAACGCAAAAAAATTTTGATGCCAATCAGTCACTGAAAGATGATAAAGTAATTTCAGACCTGGATTACAGGAATGAAAAAAGTAAACTCATCAATAAAGAATTGTCGGTACCACAAATCAACTCCGCCATTATCAGTAACAAAAGCCAGCAGAATGAAAAACAAAAAGAAATAATGGAATTAGACAATACAATTGCTCAACAAAAAAGTATCTTCTCCCAAGCTTTAAATACTTTTAAAAGCCATGTAGAAGACTGGAAGAAAAAATATTTATTAACTGCTTCTGCAGACGGTAAAATTGCCTTCGCTTCTTTTTTACAGGAAAACCAGCAGCTGCAGTCAAATCAAATTATTTGTTTTATCAATCCCGATAATTCCGAATATTATGCCGAAGTATATATTCCTCAAACAAACTTTGGTAAAGTGCAAACAGGTCAGGAGGTTTTATTAAAATTTTCCTCCTACTCTTTTGAACAATATGGGAGCGTAAAAGGAAAAATCGATTTTATCTCCAACATTAGTACAGACAGTGGTTACCTGGCAAAAGTTATTTTACCCAACGGATTAAACACCAATCACAAAAAACAAATTCAATTCAGGGAAGGCTTAAAGGCACAAGGCGAAATTATCACTGCCGATATGCGGTTGTTAGAAAGGTTTTATTACAATATTATCAGGCAATTAAACAGGTAGTTTATTATCACCCGGATGAAGGTTAATTCAGTTCCAGCTATTTTTTCCTGCAAGAATTATCCGCAAAAATAAAAAAAGGCTACCCGTTTTTTACAGATAGCCCGGTAATTTCAAATAACAGGTATTACCATGCTTTTTTAGCCACTCCGTTTTTAACCGCTTCCAGCGCATTGGCTTCGCTGAGCATAGTGGTCATTTTATTTCCTTTACCGTCATGCCCCTGGGCCATGTAGCCACCACGGGCTGTTTTAGTTATTACCGCATCCTGCATGGGAACGTTTTTTTCTTTTGTTTTCATGCAATAAGCTGTTAACATGTTTGACATTTTGTTTGAATTTATGGTTAGTAAATATGGGTTGAAACTCCAGGTTTCAAGCTTCAAGCTACAAATTATATTGATTATGACAAAATTGTGCTGTTAAAAGGAATTAATTACCCACAAGTGAAATTACAAACAGGCGATACCCAAACAGAAAAAAGGCTCCTTTATAGAAGCCCCTTTATACCTCACCTTTAAAAACGATATCTGATTATTTAAACTCTTAATTGCTTACAGGTTATAGCGTAACATATTTACCATTGGCAGGTAAGGCTCTGCCTGCGCAGGGCTTTTTGCTTTTTCTGCTTTCTTTACCTCATTGCAGATCTTGCTGCAGCAGTAAGTATTTGTATTATTTTTCTGATTGCTTTTTTGGCTAATAAATGAAAATGATTCACCCAAAACAAGACAAATGATTACTGTAATAATTAATGACTGTTTCATAAGCACTTATATCTTTTGATGATAATATCCGCAAATATAAATCATGTTGTATTCTAAAATAACCACATAAATATGTGTAGCCATCTGAGTAAAATTTACCTGGCTTATCTTAAACAATTTTATCCTTAAAAGCCTTTGCCACCGCCTCACTCTTGCTGTTTACATGCAGTTTTTCGTATATTTTTTTATATGGCTGCGGACTGTATCAATGGAAATAAACATTTCACCAGCAATCATTTTATAACTGTATCCTTCCACCAGCAATTGTAATACCTGCTTTTCCCTGTCAGACAAATTATAATCTTCTCCCTTCTCATTATTCATAGATGAAAACATCTTCAGTACTTGTGTGGCAATAGAAGCAGTCATAGGTGCGCCACCACTCTGTGCTTCCGAAATATATTCAAGCAATTTACCCGGCGGTGTTTTTTTAAGTATATAACCATTGGCTCCGTTACTGATAGCCTGGAAAACATTTTTATTATCATCAAACACAGTAAGCATTAAAACTTTTACCTGGCTGTTATATTCTCTCAATCGTTTCAGCCCTTCAATTCCATTAATACCCGGCATATCAATATCCATCAGGATAACATCTGGTTTATACGCTTTCACTTCATCCACCACATTGTTGCAGTTCTTAAATGCAGCCACTACTTCGAACCCATCGGAGCCACTAATCAACATGGTCAGGCCTTCCCGTAGCTGAGGATTGTCTTCGTATAAAAGCACTTTTATCATATTGAATTTTTATAGTGTAAAAGTAAATTACAGAAAGTTAGCAGCCTATCGCATAAATATGTTATAATTTTTAACAAAGGGGTATCCAATCAAAGATTCCGGGTATTCGGTAACCCTAAAAAATTGGTATTCTTTTCTATCACATATATATGTGATGGTATTTTATCTAAAAACATTGTTTTTGGCTGATGAAAGGTCATTAATAATTACCAACTGCAAATGAGCTAAATGCAACTACTTTTTATTGCTGAAATAAGACTGTTTTTCACATGCAGATGTGATTGTTTTCCTTTTAAATTCAATCGAAATTTATATCATCAACATACACTCAAAATCGTTGCTACTGCAACACAAAACAACCATGAAAAAATTAGCAATTATCACAGCAGCCTTTATGTTAACAGCTTGCCTTTCAGCCTTTGCTACAGAAAAAAACGCAAATTCAGTTGTTACAGAAAAAGGATTTTACCAATTATCATTCAACAAAATTATTGTTACCAATGATATTGATATCAGTTTATCAGAAAGTACAGACAGGACTATTGAAATTTCAGGAGACAACAAATACACCCAACAGGTAGAATGGAAAATCAAAGGTGGAGTACTTTTTATAAGAAGTAAAGCTGGTTCTCTTAAAGGCAAGGTGCAGGTAAGTATCAGCGTAAATCAGTTAAGTGATTTATCAGTTAACGGGGATTCAGATGTAACATCTGAGGGTGCATTAAACTCTGAAAAATTAAAAGTATTTGTAGATGGAGAGGGCCGTATCCCTATTAAAAAATACAGGTGCTATTAATGTAGAAAAAGCGGATCATATACATCTGAACATTAAAAGAGTTTCTGGTAAAGTTAGGGTAGACTAATAAGTTAGGTTTTGGTAAACATAAAAGCCATACAATAACAAGTGAGGCTTTTTATGATTTCATTTTTTAAAAAAAATGGAAGTACATGGAACGGGCAATATTTCAATTTATGGATAAGATTTTTATACTGCTCATTATCTTAAGCGGAGAAGATAAATAAAGATTTGTACCAAATACAAAATACAAAAGCCTCCGCATTTAAACAGAGGCTTTTGTTTATAGAAAATTCTTTTAAGTTTTAAGCATCAATCTTTGCATACTTAGCATGAGACTCGATGAATTCTCTTCTTGGAGGTACTTCATCACCCATCAGCATACTGAATACCCTGTCTGCTTCTGCAGCACTTTCAATGGTTACCTGTTTCAACGTACGGGTAGCAGGATTCATAGTGGTTTCCCACAATTGTTCAGCATTCATTTCACCTAAACCTTTATAGCGTTGTGTTGTGACGCTGTCATCTTTACCCTGTCCAAATAAAGTAATCAAATTCTTGCGTTCAGCATCGGTCCAGGCATAATCCTGATCCTTCCCTTTTTTCACCAAATACAAAGGTGGCTGTGCAATAAATACAAATCCCTGCTCCACCAATTCCTTCATATACCTGAAAATAAACGTAAGGATAAGTGTTGCAATGTGGCTACCATCCACATCCGCATCCGTCATGATAATTAATTTATGATAACGAAGTTTGGAAGTATCTAATGCTTTAGGATCTTCTGCAGTACCGATCTTTACGCCCAATGCAGTAAAGATATTCCTGATCTCTTCATTGTCATATATCTTATGTTCCATTGCTTTCTCCACATTCAATATCTTACCTCTGAGTGGCAGTATCGCCTGGTAGCTCCTGTCCCTGCCTTGTTTGGCAGTACCACCAGCCGAGTCTCCTTCTACTAAATACAGTTCACAACGGTGTGGATCTTTATCACTGCAATCAGCCAGTTTACCCGGAAGACCGCCGCCGGTGAGTACGCTTTTACGCTGTACCATATCCCTGGCTTTTTTTGCAGCCGCTCTTGCCTGTGCAGCCAATATTACTTTTTGTATGATCGTCTTGGCATCTCTTGGGTTTTCTTCCAGGTAAGCAACAAGCACCCTGCTCAAAGTGCTGTCCACCACACCCATCACCTCGTTATTACCTAATTTAGTTTTTGTTTGTCCTTCAAATTGTGGCTCTGGCACTTTTACAGAAATAATAGCACTCAATCCTTCCCTGAAATCATCTCCTTCAATATCCACTTTGGCTTTTTCAAACATGCCTTCTTTTTCACCATAACTTTTAAATACCCTGGTGATAGAACGGCGGAAACCAGCCACGTGTGTGCCGCCTTCAATTGTATTGATATTGTTTACATAGCTGAATAAATGTTCCTGGTAGCCAGTGTTATATATCATTGCAACTTCTACTGCTACATTGCTGGCCTCATCCCTTCCATCGCAATAGATCACCGTGGGTAATAAAGGATTTCTGTTGGCATTCTTATCCAGCATTTCTACAAATTCCACGATACCTCCTTCACTGTAAAATGTTTTGGTATAAGTATTACCATTATCATCTTTCTCCCTCAGATCGTTAATGATGATATTTATCTTACGGTTCAAAAAGGCCAGCTCTCTTAAACGGCCTTCTAAGATTTCTCTGTTATATACACCTGAAGAAAAAATGGTCAAATCAGGCCAAAACTGAACAGTAGTGCCGTGTTTATCGGAATTCCCAATTCCCCTGACAGGGTATTTTGGTATACCGGTAGCGTATTCCTGCTCAAAAGATTTACCGTCCCTGTTTACCACCACATGCAGTTTGCTGCTGAGTGCATTTACACAACTTACACCCACACCATGCAAACCACCGGAAACTTTATAAGAATCTTTATCAAACTTACCACCTGCATGCAGTACTGTCATCACCACTTCCAGGGCGCTGCGGTTTTCTTTGGTGTGCATACCAGTAGGAATACCACGTCCATCATCTTCTACAGTAATGGAATTATCTTCATTGATAATAACCAAAATATTTTTACAGTAACCTGCCAATGCTTCATCAATGGAATTATCTACTACTTCATACACCAGGTGATGTAATCCTTTTACACCAATATCGCCAATGTACATCGCCGGACGTTTTCTAACTGCTTCTAAACCTTCTAAAACCTGGATACTATCGGCACCATAGCCGTTGGTGGGAGGAGCTATAACTTCTTCAATTTCTGTACTCATAAATGTGGGAAAAACGCTTTAAAATTATCAATATCTATATTCCGGCAAATATACTACAAATAAAGGGTTTGAGAGCAATCCAATGCTTTTAAAAAAGGATAATTTTTTCCCAAAGATTTCCCCACCCCAACAATCACAGAAATGTAAAATTTTGGCTGCATCCAAAGCTTCTTTTTGTATATTACACCGATGCTGTATATTTGCATCGAAAATTTTCGATGGGTCAATTAAATAACATATCAGCTATTACTCAAAAAAAATCATTTGTTTTTAACGAACTGGATATTTTGCAGGATATCGAAAGGGCAGTTCCAGGCTCTGTTACCTATTCTATTCAACGTTACAAAAAAATCAATGACTGGAATATTGAGGATACCGGTATGTTTGTTTATCACTATGAAAAAAACAATCCGGATGCCAACTATCTTGAGTTAAAATTTTGTGTTAGCGGTAATATGTATTGCCGGCAAAAGCAGACTGAATGTGATTTTTGTAAATTCAGTGCGTCAAAGACCTGTATTGAAAAAGTTGAAAGTGTGGATGTATTAAGTTTTAGTTTTAAACCTTCTTATCTTACCCAGTTTACAAAGGGAAAAAAACTAACAAATTTATCTGATGAAGTTCTATCATTTACCCATACCAATTCATTTTCCAAAACATTGCCGCTCTGCGGTAAAACCAGGCTTACTATTGAAGCACTCCTAAACCATACTTATACGGATAGTTTAGAGAATATCTTTATCAATGCTCAAACCCAAATACTGCTTCTTTATAGTATGGATTGTATGCTGGGTGAAAAAGAGGAAGAAGTGTTTACCTGCAAATTTTTA
>JAYVLZ010000478.1:0-6282 GCA_043759175.1 Chitinophagaceae bacterium
ATAATAAAACTTATCCACACACATTCATGCAACAAAGCCGTTATGAGTGAAGAAAAAAAAGAACAAAGCTTTCTTGATAAAGTGAAAGATGGTTTTGCAGACCTGAAAGACAAGGCAGAAGAGATATGGGATAAAGTGGAGGATAAAGCAGAGGTGGTTTGGGATAAGGTAGAGGATAAAACCGAAGCTGCCTGGGATGCTACTAAAGAAAAAGCATCTGAACTAAAAGAAACAGTAGCTCACAAGATTGATGAATGGAAGGGAGATGCACCGGAAACACCGGATGCAAAAGCAACTGCTCCGGCAGAACCCTTAAAATAGTAATCAAAAAGATTATGAAGAGTCGGCATCAACCGGCTCTTTTTTATTCATTTTAGTTAAAGCAAACTGTGCTATATATTTGGTAAAAATTTAAATACAATTAATGGAATATTTATTTACAAGTGAAAGTATCATCAGTTTTTTTATACTGGTAATATTAGAAGTGGTGCTGGGCATTGATAATGTAATTTTTGTAAGCCTGGTGATGAACAGGCTGCCGTCTGGTGAAATAAAAAAAGCAAGAAGGATATGGATGATCACAGGTATTATTTCCCGGAGTTTGTTACTAATGGGGTTGGGCTGGCTGCTTTCACAAAAAGGAAAAGATGTTTTTTCAATAGCAGGAAAAGGTTTTGATTTGGCAAGCATTGTGATGCTGGGTGGAGGACTATTTCTTATTTATAAATCAGTAATAGAAATTCATGGAAAGCTGGAAGGTGAAGATCCTTCTCAACTTTCTGGTAGTAAACCGTCATTAAAGTTAGGACAGGCTATTGTTCAGATTATGCTGATAGATGCTGTGTTTTCTTTTGACAGCATCATCACAGCTGGTGGTACAGCCGATCATGTGGAAATCATGATTGCTGCGGTGGTGGTGGCCATGATTGTAATGTTTTTATTTAGCCCTGCGATTTCATCATTTGTACACAAGCACCCTACAGTAAAAATGCTGGCGCTTTCATTTTTAGTAATGATTGGTTTGAGCCTGGTAATAGAAGGCTGGGATGCAGAGAAAGCACATGCACTTAATTTAAAAAATTATATCTACTTCGGTATGGCATTTTCTTTTGGTGTAGAAATGCTGAACCTGGTAATGAAAAAAAGAAATGCAAAAAGCCATGTGGTGAAATTAAATGAACCTGTGCTGAGAGAAAAAAATGAATACTATAATGACAATGCCCATTAATCCCTTTTTTACTGCATTAATCCGGCTTTACAGCAAAACTCACTTACGCCAAATCGTACCAAAAGCACATAGATTTGGCGTAACTTAAAAATAAAAAAGTGAGCAAAATCAATAGTTTTAAAGATTGTGTAATTATCTGAGAGAAGAAGAACTGTAAATTTTCACAATTCAAAAAAGATTTGTTTACCCGGTAGCTAAAACTGACTGTTTATAAGTATTACTGCTGCTGCCATGCCGGCAGTTTCTGTTCTTAATCTTGTATTGCCCAAAGCCACAGGTATAAAATTATTTTGCAAAGCCTGCTGAATTTCTTCTTTGGCAAAATCTCCTTCAGGACCTATCAAAATTAGTTTAGAGGTTGAGGGGTTGAGGGGTTGAGAGGTAAGTTGTACTTTACTATTTTCATTTTCACAGTGAGCAATGAATTTTTGTTGCTGTGTAGCTTTTTTAATTACTTCATTTAACTTTATTGGCTCATGCAAAACAGGTAAAAATGTTTGTTGCGATTGCAGCATGGCGCTGATCAAAATACCCTGCATCCTGTCGTGACGGAAATGTTGTTTTTCTGTACGGGTACAAATCAATGGAATGATTTCTGTAATACCGATCTCCGTAGCTTTTTCTAAAAACCATTCAAAGCGGGTAGCATTTTTTACAAGGGAAATGGCAATTGATATGTTTGGAGTTGGAAGTTTAAGGTTTGAGGTTTGTAAAACTTTTACCGTACATCTTTTTCTGTTATTGTTTGTAATTTCGGTAGTAAATAAATTTCCTTTTCCATCGGTAAGCTGTAGTTGCTCTCCGTTTTGCATACGCAATACCTGTACAATATGTTTGGATGTTTCTTCATTCAAAACAAGGTTGTCGGTTGCAGTTATTGCTTCAATATAAAAAAATGGTAACGCCATAAATAAAAAAGGAGAACAAAGAACCAAATTTAATTCTTCATTCTCCAATAAATAAATTTTAAACGCTAAGCTCTTGCTGGTTTTTAAAGTCTTCCGCTAACCAGCGGAGAGATTTAGAGGGGTTCTTAAAATGGCGCTTCATCATCAAAGTTGCCATCATTCATTTTGCTTCCTTTCTGAATGTACAATTTTGCACCGGCCCCACCGCCTTCATCACTCTTAACCGGCCTGAAATTGCCGCCCGGTCTACCGCCACCAAAATCTCCGCCATCTTCATCTTCCACAAATTTTTGTATGTGCAATAATGCTTTTAGTTTGATCGTATCCAAACTACCGTTTCTGTGTTTGGCAATTTTTACATAGGTTTCACCTTTGTTGCTTTCGCCCATTTCATTGGCTGTGATATCGTAATACTCAGGGCGGTAAAGGAACATTACCATATCCGCATCCTGCTCTATTGCACCCGATTCCCTCAAATCACTCAACTGTGGAATTTTGGCACCTTCTTTTCTTTTCTCCACTTCACGGCTTAACTGGCTCAGTGCAATAATGGGCACCTGCAATTCTTTTGCCAATCCTTTTAAATCTCTCGATATACGGCTGATCTCCTGCTCCCTGTTGCCATTTTTATTATCACCGGCCCCACTCATTAATTGCAGGTAGTCAATTATAATGATACCTAGATTGTGTTTGTTTTTTAAACGGCGGCATTTGGCCCTTAATTCAAAGATGTTCAGTGCTGCGGTATCATCAATATAAATGGGGGCATTGCTCAGCCGTTCAATTCCTTTTTTATACAACTGTTTCATTTCATGCTCTTCCAGTTTACCACGGTTAATTTTTTCCAGCCATATTTCACTTTCGGCACTGAGAATACGTTGTACGAGCTGGCCGGCACTCATCTCCAAACTAAAAAATGCAACCGCAGTTGGTTTGGTTGGATGAAGCGCCGCACTACGGGCAAGGTTCAGCGCAAACGCCGTTTTACCCACAGATGGCCTTGCCGCCAGGATAATCAGATCGGTTGGTTGCCATCCGTAAGTGAGTTTATCCAAAGATGGAAAACCACTGGTTACACCGGTGATGTCTTCATCCCTGTTACGCATATCCTCAATCCGCTGGATGGTCTTTACCAGCACCGTATTGATGTCATCAAAATTTTTACGAAGGTGATTGTTGGTGATCTCAAAGAGTTTGCCTTCCGCATCATCCAGCAGGTCAAATACATCGGTACTGTCTTCATAAGCATCTCCGATAATTTCTCCGCTCACCCTGATCAGCTCACGCTGGATAAATTTCTGTAGAATGATTCTTGAGTGAGCTTCAATATTAGCAGAGGAAACCACTGCATTGGTAAGCCTTGAAACATAGTAAGGCCCGCCAACAATTTCTAATTCACTTTTTAATCTCAGTTCTTCCACCACTGTTAGCAGATCAATCGGTAAACTTTTTTGGGCAAGCGATGTCATAGACCTGAATATCCTTTGATGAGATTCTACATAAAAACATTCAGGTTTTAGTATTTCAATCACTGTGTCAAAGGCACTTTTCTCCAGCATAATGGCACCCAGTACAGCTTCTTCTAATTCTTTTGATTGTGGTGGTACTTTTCCAAATACCATATTTCCAAGGTCAAGCGTTGGTTTTCTCCGGGTCTTCCTGTCTTTGTTTAGGTTAGTTAAATCCATTTTTTAAATAAGTTAAGCAATGTATATTGAGTTGTTATATTTGAAAAATTGATATTTCTAAAGCGTATAGTCTGCACTGTAAGCGTTTTGATAAGATAATGGATTTTGCTTTTGAGATAACCAATTCTACGTTGGGGCGGCTAAGATAAAAGCAAAATATTGATGTTTATGCACAACCTCCTGTTATCAAGTTTTTAAACTGATTACCCACAGTCTGTTCACAGGCAAAGGTAGCTTATTCACAGTCTATCAACAGGATTATGCACAGCAAATATCCACACAAAACGGGATCGGGTAACAATTTATTAACATGATAAATTCCACATTTCTTTTTTTCTGCACGGTGTATCATTTTTTTCAACTTGATTTTTTCATGGATAAACAGTAAAGATTTTTATTCCCAGTATTTACAGGCTTCTTGATGGTAAGTGCATGCTTAACTGCCAATAACTATCTTTGCAGCATTCTAAAAAATAAGCAGATAATCAATGACTATTAGTTACAACTGGCTGAGCGAATACCTGCCTACCGGACAGGCAGGTATTCCGGAGAAAATAGATCCGGAAAAATTGAGTAAAATTTTAACATCAATTGGACTGGAGGTGGAAAGCCTGGAGAAATATGAAGAACTGAAGGGCGGCTTACAGGGATTGGTGATTGGAGAAGTACTGGAATGTTCAAAACATCCGGATGCTGATAAATTAAGTTTGACCAAAGTGAATATTGGGAGCGTAGAACCGTTGCAAATAGTATGTGGAGCCCCTAACGTAGCGGTAGGGCAAAAAGTAGTGGTGGCAACGGTTGGAGCCACTATATATCCCACAAACGGTGAACCCATGACGATGAAAAAAGCAAAGATCAGGGGGGTGGAAAGTTTTGGAATGATCTGTGCAGAAGATGAAATTGGACTGACTGATAATCATGCCGGGATTATGGTGCTGCCTGCCAGCACAAAAGTGGGCATGGCTGCTGCGGAATATTTTGGTGCATACAGTGATTTTATTTTTGAAATCGGGCTTACGCCTAACCGTATGGATGCAATGAGTCACCTGGGGGTTGCAAAAGATGTTTGTGCTTACCTGAGCCATCATAATAAAAAAGATACGTTTGTAAAATCGCCGTTTAAAAATGTTTTTAAACCTGATCACCATGGATTAAATATATCTGTAACTATTGAAAATAAAGATGCCTGCCAGCGTTATGCCGGAGTAAGCTTACAGGGTGTAACGGTTGCAGAGGGCCCTAAATGGCTGCAGCAAAAATTGAAGAGTATCGGACTGCGACCAATCAATAACATTGTTGATATTACGAATTTTATTTTGCATGAAACTGGTCAGCCGCTGCACGCCTTTGATGCAGATATGATCACCGGGAAGAAAATTATTGTTAAAAACTTTGCTGAAGGAACTCCCTTTGTCACCTTGGATGAAAAGGAAAGAAAGTTGTCTGCAGAGGATCTAATGATTGCAAATGCAGAAGAAGGAATGTGTATCGCAGGTGTATATGGAGGATTACGCAGTGGGGTAAAATCAACTACAAAAAATATTTTTTTGGAAAGTGCCTGGTTTAATCCAGTTAATATTCGTAAAACATCATTCAGGCATGGCCTGCGTACAGATGCGGCCACCCGTTTTGAAAAAGGAGTTGATATCAGCAATACCGTGAATGTATTAAAAAGAGCTGCGTTAATGATAAAAGAAATTGCTGGCGGAACAATAGCTTCGGATGTTGTTGATGTATATCCAAACCTGAAACCACGGACTGAAGTGGTATTAAAATATCATTACTTAAAAAAGTTAAGTGGTAAAAACTATCATGGAGATGCCATTAAAAATATTTTGAATGCCTTAGGTTTTGGTATCATTAAAGAAGGAATGGATGATATTCATGTATCCGTTCCTTATAGTAAACCAGATATTACTATACCAGCAGATATTGTAGAAGAAATTATGCGGATTGATGGATTGGATAATATAGAAATTCCTTCAGCAATAAATATTTCACCAGCTGTGGAAACATTAGAGAGAGAAAATGCCTGCAAGGAAAAAATCGCTGCCAATTTAATTGGTGCAGGTTTCCATGAAATTTTTACTAACAGTATTACCAATTCTGCTTACTATAATGAAAATGTTTTACAGACATCTGTTAAGATGATCAATAGCCTGAGTGCCGGATTAAATATCATGCGACCATCTATGATGGAAACAGGATTAGAAAGTGTATCTTATAATTTAAACAGGAAAAATAACGATCTGCAATTTTTTGAATTTGGTAAAACCTATTCAACTGATGGCGCAGGCAGCTATGCCGAAAATAATCACCTGAGTTTATTTGTAACCGGTAATAAAACCGAAGGAGGCTGGAGCAGTAAAGCGCAAAAAACCGATTTCTATTTTATTAAAGGAGCCCTTGAAAAAATTGCTGCGGTAACCGGCGTAACCATAAACGAATTTTCAAT
>JAYVLZ010000479.1:0-6890 GCA_043759175.1 Chitinophagaceae bacterium
CCCTTATGCGGTATACTTACATGATACCAACCAGCGTTATCTTTTTAAACAAAAAGCAAGGGCGCTGAGTCATGGATGTGTACGGGTGCAAAAGTGGGATAGCCTTGCATTTTATATTGCAAGAAATGACAGCATCAACCTGAAGCCCGGCGATTCTCTGCGCTACAATGCAGATTCTATCCGCAACTGGATAGCTGAGAAAAAGAATAAGCGTATACAAATTAAAAACAGGATTCCATTATTCATTACCTACTACAGTTGTGAGGGTAAAAATGGTAAGATCAAATTTTATGATGATATTTACGGAGATGACAAAGCCCTGAGGGAGAAATATTTTTCGAACAAATAAATTTTCACAAATAGGTCATTTATGAATCCAAATCCACTAACCCGTGATTGCCTTTTTGCAAAAATTATTATTGTCGTTTTTATTACCGCCTTCTCATATGGTAATACCGTACATGCCCAGCCAACATCCAAAAAAACTTTTTACGGCGAGGCCAGTTTTTATCACAATAAATTTAATGGCCGGCAAACTGCCAATGGAGAAATTTTCAGTCAGAGTAAAATGACCTGTGCCTGCAATGCACTGCCCTTTGGTACCTGGGTTAAAATCACCAACCTGCGTAACGGTAAAACAGTTATCGTAAAAGTAAACGACCGCCTTCATCCAAGAATAAGAAGAGTTACCGACCTCTCTTACACTGCAGCAAAAAAATTAGGCTACACCAGCCACGGTATTGCAAGGGTGAAGGTGGAAGTACTGGGGAAGAGTAAACCTGAGGGGGCATAGTTTTTTTCAGTTAATTCTTTCTTCACATTTAGTGTACTGGGTGTACGCTGCATTTTTATTATATTTACAGCATAAAATGAATTATGACAGTTTCCATTACAGACTTGTATGATATCCTTTCTGCTAAACTTGGAAAAGAGGAAGCAAAGACCCTGGTAACGTTGATAGAAGATCGACTGATAAAGAAAAATGTACAAGAACTGAGGGTGGTCTCTACCAAATTATGGGTATCGTTTATTATCTTAGTTGTACTGATTTTAGGGTTATATCCCCTGATTTTACTTAAAAATTAATTTGATGACATGATTGCAATCTCAGAAATAAAATTGTACGATATTTTAAAAACTAAATTCAACATCAATGAAACAGATGCCAGGGAAATGGTTGCAGAGGTAGTCTCAGTCAATGAGAAAACTGATAAGATATTGAATGAAAAAATAGATGAACGTTTCAAAGATTCAAAAGATATTTTTTTAACCAAAAATGATAAAAACGATCTGTTGAAGGAAATCTACACAGTAAGAACCGATCTGGAAAAATCTTTACGAACTCATTTTTACTGGACGGTTGGTTTAAGTTTATTTATAATTGGTACTTTAATTACTTCTGTCATCACAATACTTTCACGATTACCCTCACATCCTTAAAAATAATTCCCGGTGTTTAGCCGGGAACTTATCTTTTAATCTGGTTTTCGTTCTATTTGTTTCATCAGCCTTTCTATAATCTTTGTGATTTTTTTATTAAAATCCTGCTACATCTCCTCCACCCACTTATCCCTATCCTCCGGAGAAAACTTCCACGGCGCAAAATTGTTTTCAATATTTCCAAACATCGCATTCCATTCCTGCGGTGCATTGCTGTCTTCCATAATTAAGGATCGGCGCAGTTGAAAAATAATATCCAGCGGGCTGATACTAACCGGGCATTCTTCCACACAGGCATTGCAGGTGGTGCAGGCTCTCAGTTCTTCTACCATGATGTAATGATGCAGCAATGTTTTTCCATCGTCCTTAAAACTTCCATTTACATTGATGTTCTTTCCCACTTTCTCCAGTCTATCCCTTGTGTCCATCATGATCTTTCGTGGACTTAATAATTTACCTGTTTGTGTGGCCGGGCAGGCAGCGCTGCAGCGGCCGCATTCTGTACAGCTGTAAGCATCTAATAAATTTTTCCAGCTCAGATCAAAAATATCTTTAGCGCCAAACTTCATTGGTGCGGTTTCGCCAGTGGGGGCAAGCTCGGGCTGCATCATATACTTTACTTCATTCTGCACATTTTCCATATTCGTCATTTGGCCCTTCACCTTCAATCTTGTATAGTAAGCATTAGGGAAAGCAAACATAATATGCAGGTGCTTGCTGTAAGGCAAATAATTTAAGAAAGCCAGTATGCCAAGGATGTGAAGCCACCAGCAGCTTCTTTCCATCCCAATCAAAGTAGTTTCAGAAATGCCGCTGAAAATTGGAGCCAGTATACCACTGAAAATAAAATTACCCGTGTCATGATAATGTTCAGTGCCCTGCAACTGCAATGCCCTGTCCGTTGCATTCATAGTGAGAAACAGGGTCATCAAAATAATCTCGGTTATCAAAATATAATTGGCATCGCTCCTTGGCCAGCCATTGAGATCTTTACTAATAAAACGTTTTAGTTTGAGCATATTTCTTCTTGCTAAAAAAATAACACAAACCGTAATTACACCAACAGCCAGCCATTCAAAAAAGTTAATAAGAAAAGTATACAAGCCCCCCGTGAAGGGAAAGAATAAACGGTGCGTTCCTGCAATACCATCCAGAACTATTTCCAGCACTTCAATATTAATAATGATAAACCCTGCATAAATCATTAAGTGCATCACGGCTACCAATGGGTTCTTAAACATTTTTTTTTGCCCCAATGCCAGCAGCAGCAGGTTTTTCCAGCGAAGGTGTTTGTTGTCAGAAAGTTCCTCCTCCCTGCCCAGCAAAATATTGCGGCGTATCTGAGAAATGTTTTTGGCAAACAGCCAGCCGGCCAATGCCAGCACCGCAATAAATAAAATTTGAAACACAATATGCATAAGCAATATTTATGCGGCTAAGGTATTAATCGTTTAGTAATTAATAAGCATCTATTTTGGTTGAGGGGTTTAGAGGTTTAGGGGTTTAGCATATAAAATCAAAATAGCCTTCAGAAATAATTATGATCTGTCACTCTAAACCTCTAAACTTTCTAAACTCCTAAACCTCTAAACCATTTATTAATTGTTTGATTGTTGATTTGTTGGTAATTTTCATTTTAAATTGATTACACGGTGAACAGCGAAAAAAAATATATCTTATCAAAAGAAATAGCCACCAGGAAATTGCGCCGCATGGCACTGGAACTGGTGGAACGTAATTATGATGAACCGCAATTAGTACTGGTGGGAATAAAAGAGAATGGTGTAGTAATAGCAGATAAACTGGCCAATCAACTAAAAGATATTTTTAAAGGGAAAGTGATTGTGACAGCATTAACCATCAACAAAAAACACCCCGGCGAAGTAATCATTGAACCACCAATTGATTTCAACAACAAAGTAGTGGTACTGATAGATGATGTTGCCAACAGCGGCCGTACCATGCTGTATTCCTTACAGCCTTTGCTGAAAACTTATCCAAAAAAAATTCAGACTGCAGCACTGGTGGAGCGTACACATAAATCTTATCCAATTGCACTCGATTACGTGGGGCTTTCTATCTCTACCACATTGGATGAACACATTTATGTGGAAGTGCAGGAAGGAGAAGTGCTGGGGGCGTGGATGGAGCTGGTGTAAAATGAAATGAGTTTAGGCACCATGCTTCTTAAATAGTTTATTTGTGAGAAAGACATGTATGCAATTAAATAACCTTTTTCACGTTTGTTAAATGGTACACTAAATTAAACTAATAATACCCAAATCCTTATTGCCCTTAAAAAGAAAACGATGAATGCTACAATAAGTTTTTTGCCTGGTTTTGACGCATCACATTTAGAAAATTATTTTTCTAATGATGCAGAAGCTATTAAAGGGATGTTTTTACTGGTAAATGAAGGCTTGGAAAGTGATCTGCATAAAGTATCAAATGCCTATAAGGAAGAAAAAATTGCTGAACTGCAGGAATCAGTACATACCATAAGACCTTTATTTTTTATGTTAGGTCTGCCTGAAATACAGAAAGTATTAAACGAGTTTTTTGATCTCTGCATGTCTGCTTCTTCAGTTAAAGAAGTAAGCGGTGCATACACAGAACTATGGCCCAAATTGGAAGACGCCAAATCCCTTATTAATGAGCAGTGCAAATTTTTTTTGTTACAGACAAACATAAGAGCATAACCGAATTATCATTTATGCAAACAACAAAAGGCCTTTTTAAAGGCCTTTTGTTATTTGGATCTGTTTATGGGAGATAATAAATAGTCGTGTCAAAAATTGAAAACAACTGCTGAACATAAATCACTAAACAATTTAATAAAATACTCAAAAAATCAAATCAGTATTTTACTTAGTGTAGCAAAATAGTTTGGCTTCTGCAGGAATATAATTCTATCAGAATAGGGTATAAAATTATTATGCTGTACAAGTGGCCAGGTATTGCTGCAATTATTTCAATATTTAAACGTTCTTAGAGTTCAATAAAGAATTTCTATGGTATAAGCCGGATAAAATTGTGCAATAGCCGAAGAGCCTGTCCCGATTTTTCGGTAGCTAAAATTTAAATAACCCCGGATGAAATCCGGGGTTACAAATAATAATGGCAAAATAACCCCGCTGGTTAGCGGGGTTGAATAAAATTAATGCACATTTTTATCCAGCATCCAGTATGATATTTAAATCAGACAAACCAAAATAAATGACCAAAAATATCCTCTTGTCAGGTATTATCCTGATGGCTCTTTGCTTTACAGCAAAAGCACAAAAAACAGCCTTCACGTTACCAGAAGTAAATAAGATTTTAAAGGAGATCCAACTCTACATAAATGTAGAGTTGGATGATTCGGTAAAGGCCAAAGCCGGCTTGAGCAATTCACACTATTTTAACCCATTGATAAATCATATTGATTACAATGTAATTGGCAAAGGCGGTGTAGCGGTAATACATGATGATGAATTGCAGGAGTTTATTTTAAAAAATGTCCGTGAAGGGGTGCCTTTAAAAAAAATAAGCAGAGAACTGATTACTGAATATATCCGGCTGAATAATACTCCTGGCTCTACAGAAGAAAAAGAGGATATATTTCATATCGGTGGCTTTTTTACAACTGAAGTGGAACAGCACCAGGAAGACGATGGAAAATTTAAAACTTTGATAGAACTAAACCAGTTAAAACTTTATTTTGCCTCTCATTTTAATTCAAAAAGCCCCACCAATAAAGTAAGTGTATTTGCTGAATATAATCCTATACCCGAAGAGGTTATACACCAGGTTACAAACGCTAAAATTATAAAAGGTAATCAGCAGGATACACTTTTTGAAAGCGAAGTATATGGCGAAGAAATTGAGCATGAAAAAATACCTTTTGAACGGTTGTTTGTGAACATAAAAAATGTAGTGGGCACAAAACTTGGACTTACAGTGGGGCAGTTCAGGCTGCCTTTTGGTATCTGGTCTGATTATACTTCACACCGGAATTTTACTTCTGCCAAAAATAATTGCCTCGTAAATGGTTTTGGTCTTAAGAAAATTGAAACAGGTATAAAGGTGGATTACCAGTTAAACAACAATTGGGATATTGAAGCTGCTATGGTGTACGGCAGGCCTGGCAGAACAGCTCCATTGTACAGAGATGATTTTGATAACAAAAAAGATTTTGTAACTCATGTAACCTATACAGGTAACAGGTTCTCGGCAGGAGCCAATGCTTACCTGGCTGAATTTGCCTTTGATAAACGCAATGCCTATGGTATTGATCTCAGCTATCGTTTTGATAAATTGCTCTTATCAGGCGAATATGTAATACAGCAAAACAAAGAAGTGATTGCCACTTCACCTAAAATTGGTGTATTTGTCAATGAGCTTTCTTCCGGCAGTGCATATATACAGTTTGATTATGAATTGAGCAATAAACTTCACCTGTATGGAATGTATGACTACTGGAAACTTAAAGCGGATGGGATTAAAGTAAACAATGCTGCGTTCAAAATATTTCAGGGTGTCAAGTATTTCATCAATCCAAAAGCAAGATGGACCATACTGGAATATGGGCACATGTTTTTTGAAGGCTTTAATAAGGGGCAAACCCATTTATCTACACACCTGGAAATTAACTTTTAACCTTTACGGATAACCAAATAAAGTATATTCTGTGAATAAACTTTTTATAAAGCTTGTGTTAAGCTGCATGTTTATCTGCATGGTAAATGTGGCAGCTTATGTTCCGGCAGGGGATTACAAAATGCAATGCCTGTACCTGTACAAGTTCTCCCAGTTGGTGGAATGGCCGGAAAATAAAAGCAGGCTGGAGTTTAACATTGGTATAGTGGGTACATCTCCCATGATACCGCAGCTGGAACAGTATATCAATACAAAGAACAGGTATTCAGCAGTAAAATATAAGATTGAGCGTTTCGCATCTGCACAGGCTGTTACCAATTGCGATTTGCTGTATATCACCAGGGAGCAGTCGGTCAGTTTTGAAATGATAGTGAAAAGCCTGAACGGCAAGCCCACACTGCTGGTGGCAGAATTGCCGGGGTTGATAAGAAGGGGCGCCTGTATAAACATGATAGCTGAAGAAGGAAGCAGTATAAAAATACAGATTAACAAATCAGCCATCGAATCGCACAGGCTAAAAGTATCACCAGACTTTATAAAACTCGGAAACGAATTTTTTTGATGAGCCACTTTGTATTTACTCATCTAATTATTCTCAAATAACCCTGCATGAAAAAAAAGGACAAAAATTATCACGCTGTTATCTGGAATAGTACACATTTTAAATTCCAGGGCAAATCTATTTTTATCGTTTTGTTTGGCCTGTTGTTATTGGCCTTATCCATCCTCTCTATCATTGCCAATACATCTTCGCAAAATAAAATCAGGCAAATTGAAGAAGTAAATGTGGGCCTTCCCTTTGCCATGTCGCA
>JAYVLZ010000480.1:0-15044 GCA_043759175.1 Chitinophagaceae bacterium
TTCTTCTGTTGTAGTCTGTGCTGCCTCCATTGTTGCCGCAGGATACATATCGGTTTGCTGCTCATCCGTGAGCACCATCCGTACATTCCCTAAATGATCTTTTATAAAATAATCATATTGAAAAGATGCTGCTGTAACAACAACGCCACTGGAATTAAGTACTGCAGGTTTAAATCTTATCCTGCCTTCTTCCTGTGGCACAAACTGTAATACATCAGTATAGTCATCGTTAGGGGTATTAGCCGGTACGGTTGTTTTACTTTCATATACCAAACCATTTATATAATTAGTGGTGGTGGTAATGATTTTCCCGGATGTGCCAATATCTACTGTTTGTTTCTTGAGTTTATTACCTGCTGCGTTATAGGTATAGGTAATGGTACCTTTATTGTTTGTACCATCTTTTTTTATTGTAATTACTGTCGGGAGGTTCAGGTGATTGTACTGTATCCCATCTGCCCCGGCCGGGGTGGCAATGTCTTTATTATAATCCCTTTTAATATTACCATTGGCATCATAGTAATAATCTGTTATTGCATCCCGTAGCGCCTGTGTAGTGGCATTTAACTTGGTTGTGTTTTGCGGGTGCAGTGTGGAGGTTTTAAAATCCCCCAGCTTACTTACGGGATCATTTTGTGCATCCCGTACATTCTGGAGCCGGTTACTGTTTGGTATGTAAGTATAAACTAGATCGTCTATTACCGGGCTGGTGTTTATTTTAAGCCCCCACTGCTTCATGGCTTTTATGTTTCCATTGGCATCATAAGCTGAGGCTGCATTGATACCGTCACCCATTTGCATGGAAAAATCTATACCGGCTGTTTTATTTAATATAGCAGTAGTTCCTGAGCCGGATACATACTGGTTAAAATCCGCTTTCAGCAACCGGTTTACGGCATCGTAAGTAAAATCATATTTGCGTTTTTGCTGGTCGGCTTCGCTTTTCCAGATAGTGCCTCCAATGTTACCATTAAATTGTTTATTGGTAAACGTGCCCAATGCCCCGTCTTTATCATATCCTAACTGCATACCAAAATACTGGTCGCTGTTGCTGGCAGCGGTTATATAAGTTTTATTGATGGACAATAACCAGCCCCGGATATTATATTCATAATCCAGTTTGGCCAAAGGGTAACCGGGAGAAGAGGGCTTATTACCTATACTTTTCTTTTTCACCTGGCCCAGTGCATCATATTCTGTTTTGCTTGTGGTGGTGTAGGCAGAAGGAAGGGCATTTGCATTTACATTGGTATTCTGTATTTTTTTATCTGTTTGTGTTACCCTGCCCAGATCATCATAAGTCATTTTACTTACCGTCACGGTTGTTTGTACCGGGGCTGTTGCCTTTACCTGTTTTTGAATCATCACCAGCGGCTTGCCGCTCCAGTCATATTGGGTGGTGGCGATATCTGCACCACCAGTAATATTTTTACTTTTTACCTGTACCGTTCTTGCTTTATCATCATACAGCATTACTGCATATTCATAAGAAGTGGTACCCAGTATATTTGTTTCTGTCCAGGTTACCAAGCCTTTTGTTTGTACAGATGCTGTGATGGGTATTAGCTGTGCATAATCTGGTGATGCATTTGCAGTGGAATTATAACCGTATGAAGCTGTATTATAAGTGTTATCAATTGTTGCGTTGAGACCGCTTGCAGCAGGAATGAAAGTGTAATCATCGTATCCTGTTTTTGAGAGATATTCCCAATAGGTAACTACAGGTGTGAATGTACTTGCAAAAGGATAGGCAGAGCTAATATAGGCATCATCAAGATGCTGAGTAAACGGTTTTGCCGCTGCAGGTGTATTGTAACTGTTTAATAAAAGTCCGGTTTGTACCGGACGGTTCAGATTGTCGTAAAGTGTAACCATCCATTTATTTAAAGTACGAAGGTTGGCATCCTGTGTCATTACTAATCTGTCCCTGGCATCATATACCATGTAAACTTCATTTGCGCCTGGTACTTTTTTCATGATTATCCGGTTGCGCTTGTCATACTCATAGCGGAAGCATTGTTCTGCAAGAATAGTGGCATCTGTTAATGCCCAGGAAGGTTGTATAAGTTCAACGCCTCTTGGTTGTATTACGCAGCGCAATTGATTTAAATCATCATAAATATAATAAGTGCAGAGCCAGCCGATATGGTCTCTGCCGGTGCCATCATCGGCTGCAGCAGTCAACTGCACCTTTTTTAAAATTACTTTCCCCTCTCTGTCTTTAAACTCTATTACCTGCTTATTATTTTCATCTGCAGTAATGGTTTTGAAAAGCAAACCTGCCCCGTATGCAGCCGCCGACGCATAAGTACCAAAGGCTGGTAGGGTACCATTTGTAACGCTCCATATCCTTACCCCATCGGTGGCAGTATTGATATAATATTTCATTTTTGCAGAGCGGCGGTTTGCTTCAGTGGCCTGGCCCATAGTTCCCGCCCAACTGTTGCCGGGGGCGGCTGTTTCCTGTACCCGGTTTAAAGGAGATGCCTCAAAGTTGGTTTGGCTGTAAAAAAATGTCTCTCCCTGGTTGGATAAAGGTGAGGTAGTACTGGCTGAATTATAAAATGCTGCCTGCTGTGCAAAGGGATTGAGTTTGAAATTGCCATCGTTTTTAGTAATATCTGTGGCAGTGGAAGGGGTGGGAAGGTACTTGAATGGGTCCCTGCCATAAGCATCGTATTCCACTGCGCTGATCATATCCACTGCACCTGTTGAAGAAGCCGGGTTTAACGGATCGGTGGCAAGGGAGCCTTTCTTTATCACTGTTTGCAACGGCCTGCCTAATCCATCTACATATTGGGTTGCCTGTTTTACTTCCCGTAATGCTTTCGTCATTAAGTTATTGGGATCTGTTTCCGGTGCAGTGACATCCCAGTTGCGGATGTAATTTAGTTTAATGGTGCTGGTATAATTTACCGGTATTGTACGCTGGGCATAACCGAACATACAGCAACCAAGACATATTAAAATGCTTGTCAGCTTTACAATTATTTCTTTCAGTAGATGATGAAACATTTTAGTATTATTTAAATTGCTGTTAGTTTTATTTATTTAAAAAAACTATCATAGTTTATAGTTTATCTTCCGGTTTTATAAACCTTTCTGAGTAATAAACATTTACAAAAAATATGTTATGGAAAATATTCCATGCCCCTGATTACCTTGCTGGTTTAATTTGTTTTTAATACTTCAAGCGTAATTGTATAAATACAAAGTCGCCACCTAACACTAAATTAAATTCCAGGCAAGACCGGGAGAAAATTTATTATCATTAGATATACAGTATAACCATAGCAAACAATTCTGTGCTTTTTTAATGTTTTTCATTTATCAGTTAATTAGCATTAAAATATTAATTACTCCACGTCCTGGTTTAATACCTGATTGAGTGTTTCTGCTGGTACATTTGGCGGTAATACACTGTATAGTTTCCCGCTCTTGCTTATTATAAAAAACTGACCTGCGGCATCCGCATTTATATCAAAATGTTCATTATTTTTTGCATTTGTCAGCCATGTAAACAATGGGGACTGTTTAGCTGACATATTTTTATTTATATAAACTGGTTTTGTAACCAGAAAATTCAACTTCACAGAATCAGTTAAATCAGCTAATGCATTGTTGTTTTTAATAATCCCAAAATCAAGTGCCGGTACCACAATTACATTTAATAGAGTATTTGCTTTTTGTAATGAATCCAGCCATTTTAACTGACCCGTATCTGTATCTGTTGAAATTGTAGTTATTAATATCTTTTTATTTTTAAATGCTGACATTGTAATCATATTTTCTTTTATGTCCTGCACATTTAATTCATAGATACTGTTTTCAAAAGAAAACAATAGTAAAAGGGCTGCTGAGCAAAAATTTGTTTTTTTCATATTTAACTATTTTTATGTTAATACATTTTTGCCGTTGTTGAACTGGTTACCGCAATGTTTGAAAAAGTAGCTGTTGTACCAAACTGTGTGAATCCGTTTACATAGAAAGTGGCATTAACGGATGCAGCCATCCAGGCATAAAATTGAACATTGTATGTTCCTGATGGTACCGTTCCCAGACTAAAGTCTGAGAATGTATTGGCCGTAAGATTAAAAGTATAGCTTATTGAAGTAGTGGTATTGGTGAATTTTACCTGGTAAAGAGATGCTTTTGTATTATAACCCGAAACTGCCACCGGAGGTGCGGTACATGTAGCTGTAGCATTGGTGTAAGCCTGGCCATAAGCTATAGCCTTACTATTTGCATCTGGAATACTAAGTGTTGAGTGAAATACATTAGCCGGGATAAAAAATGAAACAGAACTTCCCGTAAAACCAGAAGGGCAGTCATTTTTTGTAAAAGGAATAGTCTGCGAATAATTATAATAAATAGTGTTGTTTTCTGCCTGTCCTGAATAATTATACCCTATCTTTTTTAGTACATTATTATCCTGGTCCCTCACAAGTATCAATCTGTTTAAATCATCGTATTCATTATAAACAATCCTGTTATTGGCATCGCATTTAGCAGATATACCCACCAGTGGTTCATAAGTATATGTAGTCATCAACGCATTAGAGGGATAAAGCCTTACTTCATCAATTAAACCAGTACCAGAAATACTGATATTACCTCCTGCCGGGTTTATAACTTTATGCTCATAATATGTCCAGGGTCCGGCTATGGTTCTTCCTGTTACAACGGCGCTGCTTCCCGAAACTGTTTTCACCCCATTGTTGCTCCAGTAAGAAACATAGTAGGTAGTTGTGGCATTTAAAGTTGATTTTGATATAGCAGCCAAAGCAAGATCATACCCTTTTTTCCCAGTAGGTGCATTGCCAACCAAATTGGGAATACCTGTAAATGACCAGTTACCTTTACCGTCTCCTTCAAATGAAGTGTAAGCGATATCATTATAAGCAGCATTTTGAACTTCTGCTACAGGATAAGTGGAAAGATAATCCCATATATAAGAGATTAAAACATCATTTGTTTTTTGTTGCTGGAGTAAATTATTACGGCCGTTATACAACGAAAACTTAAGTCTTGATTTATACCTTAAATCTTTAGATAAAACTGTTCCGATTACAGATGATGAAGTAAAATCAGTCAGCGGGGACTGGTTTTCCAAAAAGAAGGATTCAGTTTGCAGTGGTGATGAAGCATCAAAACTACTCATGTTTGCAGCGACAGTTTTTAATGGATTACCTGTAGCCTGTATCTGCTGATATGTTTCAACAGGCGCATTGATAATATTGTTATTTTTCAGGTTTTTAATCCCTTCCACATCAGTACTACCTGTTGTAGCAGGCAGCGTATAGTCACTGGCGTAAATATTTTTTATATATATTGTTTCTCCTTTACTGTTTATAGTATTTACAACAGATGGTTCATTGTTGGATGGAGAATATGAATAATCAATTGTCTTTGTAATACTGTTAGCAGGATTTAGTTGATCGTAAGTATTTTCTGTAGTTGAAAGCAATTTTCTTAAACCGGTTCGGATGGCATAATTTGTAATAATATATTTCGGAACAAGATTATACGGGGTGCAAGTGGTGTAGCCACAAGTATTTAAAGATGCTAAGCAACTATTTGCATGTTCCTGAAAGCCTGTACCAACCATAAGTCCTGCATCCTGAAACAAAGTGTTTTGAACGTCAATATAGGTATTAACAACACTGTTCAATAATACATTATTTTTATCCCTAACAAATTTTGAAAGTAACTGGCTCCTTCTCCATAGATTATTTTCTTTAAAAGTTTTTCCCGGGGGTACATAATTCACCACATTATCACTAAAGTTATTATAGGTATAAACCGTATATCCATTATTGGAAACAGCATCCCCATCATACTCAGTTACAGTATTATAAAAAATTGAATTGCCGTCATAATCTGTCAGGGATATTACCGGGTTTGCTGAAATACTGTTGAGAACAATACTTTCAACATCTCCCCATGGGGGGCATAACGGATATCCATTTAAATCAGACCCATAAATATCTACAAATCTTTTTATGGTTTGCGCCTGATTAAGGTAACTAAAGCCAGGCCCAATATTTACCTGGCCATAGGGGAACACTAATGTTTTTTTATATGATAATATCCCTGCATCAGTAAAAGAACGGATTTGTTTGATTCTTACCCCGCCTGCTAATTTTTCAATTGTGCCTTCCTGATACTTATTAGGTTCATATTCAAATTCGGAATAGCCACCGGTGGGGTAATCTATTCTGTTTAAAATTCCTGCCTGGGTATAAGTTGGGTTAACCTCCCGGTTGTTACCGGTAAAAAAATCAAAATAGCCGGTTCCTTCCTGAATATGAACCGGTGGAATTAGATTTACATTGCCGATGGCTCCATTGTAATATCCCCACCAGTCACGCTGAAAACTTAATCTAGTGGGCAATGGCATTGAATTGTAAGTAAATTTATGCGTAAGTTTTTCATTAGGGTTGGTCTTAGATTCTTCTAACTGATCTAACCGTAACCTTTCTCCTCCTGCAAAATAGCTATGAAAAAGATTGACATTTTTTACCAGTGAATAATATCCATATACAGGATCTTTACTGTAAACCTTTATAGCACTTAATCTTTTTTCATTGGCAATGTCTGTTCTGTCCTGTACCATTTCGAATACAATTTTTCCATTTCTGAAAATTATTTCAGATAATTTTTGCTCATAATAAGAATGATCTATATTTTTTACCTGAAGATTATTAGTGCCTGGTGGCGGAAACACAACGTTACTAATACCCTGATGATTTGTGTATAACGTAAATGAATGAATTATATCTGCAGTATATGTTCCACCGTTTGCTACATATTTAAATTCAACCGTATCTTTTTTATCTGATGATATAATAGCTGTCAAAAGCCAGTTTACGGGGAAACTGCAACAGCCAGACTGATCACCAACTTCAACAAAACCCGTCTCTAAACAATCAACACCACCCAATGTTTTTCCATACTGATAGAGTGTGCCATCTTTTGAGGTGATTGTTAATAAATTAGCAGTTAAATTCGGTGAAATGATTTCTTTGTCGTAAGGTATATTTATAATAGTTGTTTTATCCCTGTTAAAATAAAACTGCCCCGAACCGTCAGGATAACTATATGAAAAACGATCTGGTTCTGCATCTTTTATCCCATACTCAATGTCTTTAAGATAATTATAATCCACCCAGTCTTCTTTATGAATGGATGCCGCTGTTCTTAATACTGTAGCCGGGTGTATAAACCCATCCTGGTACTCATCCGGCCTTCCAACAACAGCCCTGCTAATATTTCCGCCAGCAATAATGCTCCATCCGGTACCTGCCCAACTGGAAACATCATTTACTTTAACTCCTGAGGAGTGATAACTTAAGTTAACTGGAAAAAAGATTCTTCCCGAAGTAACTTCCCATATTGGAATTGATATATCTACCAAGCCCGTATTGTAATTCACAGGGTAAGTTCCAAATCTTCCCAACGAAGAAGCATTAGGAGCTTGGGGAGTGGCTTTATATAAACTTGGTACTTTATACTGCTGGCCGGAAACACTTCCTATTATTGCCAAACAACACAAAGAGTTTAACACAATTTTCTTCATAAATTATTTTGTTTAACTAATTAGCCCCTCTAATAGATTTTTTATTTAGTAGCTATTTTTAAAATCAGATTCCTTCTTTTTTAAAAATTATACCCAACCCTAAACAAAACAGAGGAACTGACCGGTACATGCTGCCTGCTTAAAAAATCCACCATCAACGAGACCTTTGTTTCCTTAAACCATTTTGTTTTAACATTGATCTTTTTTGTCAACCCAATCAATGCTGATTCTTGCCAAGCATCCCCCCAATTCCCTCCCCTAATAAGCGGAGAGACTTGCTGAGCCTGGTTTAATGCTGATAGATAATTCATTTCAAAACCACCGCTGATAAAGAATTGCCTTTTCAGCTTCCAGTCCAAAAAACTACGAAGGTTTACACCCTGGCTGCTGAAGCGGATATTATCAATAGTTCCCAAACCGATTTTACCACCTGCACCAATACCGGCTACGGATTTGGAATTGATCCGGTAACCCACGGTTACCGTCAGGTCCATGGTTGCCGGCATCCAATTATTGCTTTTTCCCATCTGGATGTTGCTGCCAAATTCTAAGCGCTGTATAAAATTTTTTGTTCTTTCCATTTTTGGTACAAAATCAAATTCAGGAATATCTGTATCATTTCCTGTTAGAGATTTGAGCATTTTATCTTTTAGCTGGCTTAACTGTACCTGTGCTGCCTGGATATTTTGATTGACTAATTGCTGTGTACCTGGGCCGCTTGCTGCAATTCTTCCCTGTATCAAACTCTGTACACTTGCCCTGGTTTGCAAACCTGTAAGATTCACTGCACTGGCTTCATCCCCCGGCTGGCCAAATAATTGCGCCAGCATACTGTTTTTCTGAATAAATTTTTGAAAGGCAGATATTTTGTTTAAAATATTTTTAGCAGTTTGTTCTGCCTTCCTTTCATCCCTAAAAAGTTCTTTATAATTCTTCATTGTTTCAGCATAATAAAAAACCTCCTTATTCATTTTACTGAGGTATGTATTTTTTCCCAGCACCTGGAAAGCTGAACTGATCAGTTGTTTTTTCCTTTCCTTAATAAACTGCTGTATCGCTGCATTCTTATCTTCTTCCTCATTTAACTCCTGCATCTTTTTACGGGCGGCAGTCACTTTTTTTAATACGCCACTGTCCAGCATTTCCTTTTGCTGCTCCACATATTTTAATCCCGTGGTAAGATTATCCCGGTATTGATCATATTGCTGTTGGTATTGCAGTGCTATGGCTTCGCCTTGTTTTAGTTGTTGCAAAAGGCTGGTAAAAGTTAACTGTCCATTGCTAAACAGCCTGCCAGCAGCATCCGGTGAAATTTTTTCTAAGGTGTTTTTGATTTTACTTTCCCAGCGGCTAAGCTTTTCTAACGTCTTGGTTGTTTTGGAAGTAATGCGTTTGCTGTATTTATCAACCTTGCTGTCAATGCTGGAAATGTATTTAAGTGGGATTTGCTGTAATGCTTCCAGTGTACTATCCTGCTGTGCCTTACCAGTGGCACATACAAATAAGAGGCATAAGGCAATCAGGTGTGGTTTCAGCATGTTAGGTAATGTGGCACTAAAGTAATCAGCGTGTATTTATTAAAAAAGGATGTTTTTCCGGTTTTTTATGCAGGATTTTTCCCCTTTTTTAAAATCAGGTTGGTTTAAATGGGTAAACGGGATCGGCAAGTGTTGATAAAATGAAAGTAAATGATTTACTTAACTTAACCAATATCCTAAAAGGAATATTTTTAAAATAAATCTGCAAATGCCCGTAAACACTGGATATTATTTTAAAAATAATTTTTTCTCTTAGTAATAATACCAATTATTTCATGTTCATTACCGTATTTTCCAAATGAGGTTTGGTAAAAATCAGCCATTAGAACCATCTCTTTTGCTTCGTTCTAATAAATCATCTACATGTGGGTTGAAGAAATCATTAAAAAAAATTTTAAACACATTTTAACCGGAAATATACCCGTATAAATGGAGAATCAGTTCTGATGTTGAAAAAGTATCTTTGCGCCATGAAAATTTTGATGGTGTGCCTGGGTAATATCTGCCGCAGTCCTTTGGCTGAAGGTATTTTACAAGACAAGATCAGCAAAGCAGGATTGAACTGGCAGGTAGACAGCGCCGGAACCAATGGCTATCATGTGGGAGAAGCTCCTCACCGTCTTTCTCAAAAAGTAGCCCGGATGAATGGCATTGATATCAGTGGGCAGGTAAGCAGGCAATTTGTAAAAGAAGATATTGAACGCTTTGATAAAATTTATGCTATGGCTGCTGATGTGCTGGATGAAATAAAATACCTTGCCAGCGAAAAATTTATTGCTGGCAAAGTTGATCTTTTATTAAATGAAAAATATCCTGGCCAAAATAGGGATGTACCCGACCCGTGGTATGGAACAGAACCGGGCTACCACATAGTGTACGATATGATTGATAAAGCCTGTGAGAAGTTGATAAAAAACTACCAGCCAACATTACAAGAAACAAAAATTATTTATAACCCTTATTTGAACGATTGAATTATTTATGGCAAAACCATCCATCCCCCAGGGAACAAGAGATTTCTCTGCAGAAACAGTAAGAAAACGAAACTATATTTTTTCCACCATCCGAAGTGTATTTGAAGTTTACGGCTTTGAGCCATTGGAAACCCCCGCCATGGAAAACTTAGAAACACTGATTGGAAAATATGGTGAAGAGGGTGATAAACTGATGTTCAAAATTTTAAACAACGGCATCAGCAATCCTAAAAATGTTGAAAAATCAAAAGCGGGGTTTGAAAAAATATTGCAGGGTAAAAGCAGTATTGATCTTACTGAAAGAGCTTTAAAATATGATCTCACCATTCCGTTTGCAAGATATGTAGCCATGAATCATGGTTTGCTAACTTTTCCTTACAGGCGCTACCAGGTACAGCCGGTATGGCGGGGAGACAGTCCGCAAAAAGGGCGCTACCGTGAGTTCACCCAATGTGATGCAGATGTGGTGGGCAGCACTGCTTTATTAAACGAAGTGGAACTGGCTTATATTTATCATGAAGTGTTTACCAAATTAAAAATAACTGGCTATAAGCTGAGGATTAACAGCAGAAAAATTTTATCTGCATTAGCCGAAGTGTGTGCAGAGGAAGATAAAGTGGTAGAGATAACAACAGCCATTGATAAATTAGATAAGATAGGGCTTGACAGGGTAAAACAAGAGTTGAAACAAAAAGAACTGAATGATGACCAGGTGGAGATTATAGAATCTTACCTTACGATGAATAATGTTGCCAATAAAGAAACAAGCAATGCAGATAAATTGGCATTCCTTAAAACATTTTTTTCAGACTCGATACCAGGAAGGCAGGGCATTAAAGAACTGGAGTTTTTAATTAATAATTTATCTGCTGATGTAAATGTTACTATTGACCTTACTTTAGCCAGGGGATTAAATTATTATACCGGGATTATTTTTGAAGCGAAAGCACCAGCGGATGTAAAGATGGGCAGCATTGGTGGCGGTGGCAGATATGATGACCTGACTGGATTATTTGGCGTACCGAATATACCGGGTGTTGGTATCAGCTTTGGGGTGGACAGGATCTATGATGTGATGACTGAACTTAATCTTTTCCCGGAAGCAGTACATACCGGAACCAAAGTGTTGTTCTTTAATATGGGTGTAGCTGAAAGCAAATTTGCTTTTGGCAAAATGCAGCTGTTACGGCAGGAAGGAATATCCTGTGAGCTCTATCATGAAACTGCTAAAATTACCAAACAATTTAACTACGCAGAAAAAAAGAAGATTGCCTATGTTGTCATCATCGGCAGTAAAGAAATAGAACAGAATTATTGCCTTGTAAAAAATCTTGCCACAGGAATACAGGAAGTGGTGGTATTTGAAAACCTTGCCAGCTTTTTTAATAACAATTGAATAAGTGTCTTAATTTTATAAGCATTAAATAAAAAAACATGAAAGCCAGGTACCAGTATTTAATCATTTTAATAATGGCTGTTTGTTTTACAGCTTGTAAAAAAACAAATACACACGGAAGGCTCATCCCCGAAGATGCTGCCTTTGTTGTGCAGGTGGACGGTAAGTCCCTGTTATCAAAATTGTCGTGGAATGAAATAAAAGACAACCAGTTGTTCCAGGCTATGTACAGCGACAGCAACCTGCAGGCAACTGTAAAAAAATTATTGAGTGATCCTGAAAAAGCAGGTATCGATATCCATAACGATCTTTTATTTTTTTCAAAGAAGGACAGCACCGGCGGATACATTGCCATCGAAGGATCGGTGAAAGATGCTGCATTATTAAAAACATTTAATACAGAGATTAACAATAATGGTTCAGCAAATGAAAGCGATGGTGTTAATTATATTAGCCATGCTCCATTATGTGCCGGATGGAACAATGAAAAATTTGTGTATGTAATAGATGCCCGGGGATTAAAAGGCATGGATGAATTATCAAGGCGAATGATGAATGATTCTATTGATGTTTACAAACATATGCCAAGGGATATCAGCGCCACTTGTAAAGCTGTTTTTACATTAAAGGAAAGTAACTCCCTGGCACAGGATGAAAAATTTACAAAGCTGATGAAACAGCCTGGAGATGTAAGGCTTTGGATAAATTCTGAAGCACTGAGCGGCAGCGCTGTTGGTATGGCTGCCATGGTAAATTTAGATAAACTGTACAAAGGCAATATCACCACTTTTGCTGCCAGTTTCGATAATGGCAAAATCACTATGAATGGTCACAGCTATGCAGGAGAAGATCTTACCAAACTGTATAAAAAATATGGCGGTGGTAAAGTAAATGAAGACATGCTGAAACGCATACCCGGAAAAGAAATGATTGCAGTGGCGGCACTGAATTTTAAACCGGAAGGAATTAAAGAATTTTTGAAAATGCTGGGCCTGGACGGATTGGCTAATGTTGGATTAACTAAAGCGCTGGGTTTTGGTATGGATGATTTTATTAAAGCAAACAAAGGCGATATTGCATTTGGGATATCAGACCTGCAATTAAAAACAGATACTTCAACAAAGAATACAGATCCGGATAATGATTTACCCGTTCATTCAAGAATGAAACCAGATTTTAATTTTATTTTTTCTGCATCTATTGGTGATAAAGATGCATTTAATAAACTGATTAATGCTGGTAAAAAATTAGGCGGCGAATTTGTAAATGATAAAAATTTACCAATGGCCTACAGCAGCAATGGCAATTATTTTGTGATCAGTAATACAAAAGAAAATGCAGATAAATATCTATCCGGAGCCAATGCAGGTAATGATTTTATCAGCAAGATATCAGGCCAGGCATTTGGAGCTTTTGTAAATATACAGGCTGCTATGAAACCTTTTGTAAATGAAGCTTCAAAAGATTCTGTTGATAAAGCAATGTATGATGCCACCTTAAAAATGTGGGACAATGTTTTGTGGAAAGGAGGGGATATTGAAGATGGCGCTATTACTCAAAATATTGAAATAAACTTACTGGATAAAACTACCAACAGTTTAAAACAACTGAACCAATATACGAGTGAATTAGGCAAACTACAAAAAGAAAAACAGAAAAAACAACAAGAAGATATTATGGCTTTTGAAGATGCTATGTCTCCCGGCAGTTTAAAAGACACATCTGTGTATCCACCAGTATCCCATTCAAAAGAAAAATAATTTTAATTAAAATGAACTGGCTGTATCAAAAGATTCTTTTTGCACGCTGAGGCAAAGAGATTGCAGAGAATAAAAGTTTTGATTTTCAACCTCTGTGTACTCTGCTTCTCTGCGTGCCAATTGTTGCAAATACCCTTTTGAGACAGTCATTTTTTTAATACCCCTGTATGCAAATTGCACTGCAACAAATTGTACCGACATTTTTCAGCAAAGAAAATTATACCGGTTCTGAGGTATGGGGTAATTCAGTAATTTTTAATAAAGGAGAGAACGTTCACATAGTGGCGCCGAGTGGCAGTGGCAAAACATCACTGATACATTTTTTATATGGTTTAAGAAATGATTATACCGGTGATATTTTATACAATAATGAAAACATCAAAGCCTTTGATGCAGAAAATTTTTCTTTGTGGCGCAAGCAACATCTCAGTATTGTTTTCCAGGATATGCGGTTATTTAATGACCAAACGGTAATGCAAAATCTCGAAATAAAACGATTGCTGTTTCCTTATCATAATGAAAATAAAATCGTTGATATGTCTAAGCAGCTGGGTATAGAAAGTAAACTCGAAAAACTTTGCAGTACCTGCAGCTATGGTGAACAGCAACGCATTGCTATCATCCGATCTTTACTTCAGCCGTTTGATTTTTTATTGCTGGATGAACCCTTCAGCCATTTAGATGATATCAATACAAAAAAAGCAATGGCTTTGATAGAAGAAGAAGCAGCGGCAAGAAATGCAGCCATCATTTTAAATGATTTGAGAAAAATTGATCATTTAAAAGCAGAAAGGATTTTGTACTTGTAAAAAAACAGAGGATTATTTATGATGTCTGATGTCTGATTGAGGATATAAGAAATTTAAACATTTCAACCTCATCATAAATCAGACCTCCTAAATCAGACATTAATCAAATGGCTTTATCATATAAAAACATAGCACCATTTTTATCAGCCGGTCAAAACAAACTGTCACGCTGGTTAAGTTATACCGGGCTTGGCGTGGGTGTGCTATTGTTGTTATGTTGCATCCAGATGTATGTAAACATCAACCAGCTGTTAAAAGATAGAAACCCTAAAAAAGATGGATACGATTACATATCTGTAACCAAGCTTATCACCAATGATAACATGGCTGAAGATCACAGCTTCAATGAGGCGGAAGTAGCAGAAATAAAAAATCAAAAAACAATTGATGACGCCTCGCCACTTTTAGCAAATAAATTTTTAGTAAAAGCTACCGGGGGCAGCACCATACCATTTACCACTGATTTGTTTTTAGAATCCATTGATAATAGTTTTATTGATACGATTCCTGCAGAATTTAAATGGCAGGAAGGGCAGGATATTGTACCCGTAATCATGTCTTCAGATTATCTTGAATTGTATAATACCGTTTTTGCCCCCACTAAAGATTTGCCTCAGTTTTCTGCTAAAAGTATTTCATCTGTATTGATCCAATTAGAATGTTATTCAAATACTGGTGTCACCAAAGTTTTTAAAGCAAGCGTGGTGGGTTTAAGCGACCGGATCAATTCGGTGCTGGTACCAATGAATTTTTTACAATGGGCTAATCAGCAACTGGCAGGGCCGGTAAAAACAAATCCGTCAAGAATTTTTATCAAAACAAAAGATGCCAACAGTCCTGAGTTACTCAACTTTTTGGAGCAAAAAAATTATCATGTAAACAAGGACAAAACAAAATTCGGAAGAGTAAAACAAATATTGCAGGCAATTGTGAGTGGCCTTTCTGGATTTGGTGTACTGGTAATATTGCTGGCAATGGTGCTGTTTTC
>JAYVLZ010000481.1:0-5329 GCA_043759175.1 Chitinophagaceae bacterium
ATTGAAAAATAATTTGGACAAAATTCTTGTATTATAGGAAATTTGTCTATATTTGTGAAAAAGATAATTTATGAAAGCAGAAAATAAGCCAGCAGAAAAAGTTTACAAGCTATATGCAAATTATTTGGATAACGAAGAGCAGAGCATTGTTTCTGAACCACAGGAAGTATATGCCACTGCATTTAATGATATGGTGGCAGTAGCTAATTATGATAAAGATTTTGCAGCGGATTTGCTGGATGTTTCCTATAAAACAGTTACCCGTTATCAAAAAGAAAAGAAGAAATTAAGTCCTTTGCAAAGTGAATATATTTTAAAAACAATTGCGTTATTTAATAAGGGTAATAAAGTTTTTGGCAGCGAAGAAAGTTTTAACCGCTGGCTTGATAAACCTGCCTTTGGTTTAGGAAATAATAAACCCCGAAAATTGGTTACTACTGTAGGAGGTATCAATTATGTTATTGATGAACTTAACCGGATTGCACACGGCGATTTAGCTTAATTGTTATGACGGTTTTCAGAATTACAGCAGAACAATGGAGTAATCAATTAACCGCATCAGGTTATCCGGCCCGGTGGAGCAGTCGGGGAAATTTTGTGATCTATACTGCTCAAAGCAGGGCACTTGCCTGCCTTGAAAACTTAGTACACAGAAGCGGAGAAGGGAACAATGTCCTGTTTAAAGTGATGCTGATTGAAGTGCCAGATTCAATTAAGGTGGATATCCTTGATTTGAAAACCTTAAAGAAAGACTGGTATGCTATGGCAAATTATGCTTACTGTCAATCAATCGGTAACCAATGGGTAAGAGATGCAAAAACAGCCGTGATGAAAGTACCATCGGCTGTTATCAAACAGGAATATAATTACCTGCTGAATCCAAATCATCCGGATTTTAGGAAAATTAAACTAATAAGCACGGAATCTTTTGATTTTGATGAACGGTTCTGATCAGTGCTTTTTTAATTTACTCTTAAACACCTTCTCAAACTTCTCTAATTTAGGCCTGATGACAAATTGGCAATATCCTTCGCCAGTATTGTTATTATAATAGTTCTGGTGATAATCTTCTGCCGGATAAAATTTTGTAAAAGGCTCCAGTTTGGTTACAATGGGGTTTGCCCATGCACCACTTTTATCCAATGCTGCAATATATTTTTCAGTGGTGGCTTTTTGTTTGTCATTGTGATAAAAAACAGCACTTCGGTATTGTGTACCCACATCATTGCCCTGCCTGTTCAGCGTGGTAGGATCATGCACCTGCCAGAACATTTCAAGCAGTTCATCAAAAGAAACCTTTGATGGATCATAAATAATATTGAGGCATTCCGCATGGCCGGTGGTTCCGGTGCAAACTTCTTTGTAAGATGGGTTCTCAACATAACCGCCGCTGTAGCCGCTGGTTACTTTTATCACACCTTCCACCTGCTGAAATACCGCTTCGGTACACCAGAAACAACCGGTGCCAAAAGTAGCAGTATCAATAGAAGAGGTGGTGGGTTTGGGAGTATTATCTGTCATAGCTTTTATTTTAGTGCTCAGGTCGGCATTGTTGTTTTGTGCACAGGATGCAAAGGTTACAAAACTGCTGATTGCCAGAAAAATCTTTTTCATATTGAATTTATTTGAACCAGTTACGCAAATGTAACCAGCATAGTTTCTAAAACAATTTATCTTTAGATAAGTTTAACAAGCCGTGACGTTTACATGTAATACGTTCATTGCAGCATAAACTTACAAAAAACATTCATTTTTATTTTGAATTTAGATGGCAACATCGTTGAGTCAATCCTTCCCTTTTACTGCATGCCAATAGACAGAGGTTGGCCTTATTGAATTAAGTTTTTTAATTTATTCCCTAAATTGGTTTAAAAAAGCCAAATACATTTTAAATTTTTGAACGGAGTTCCGAATCAAGTCCGGGATAAACTCTGCCAATGAAGGCCCATAGAATAAAAAAGCTTATCACCAAAAATCAATTCCCATTACTTAAACCAAATTTGTTTTTGCCTCATCATCCTGTACCTTCGCAATTCTAAAATACTTCCATTATGAACCTCGGCTATTTCAATTATCCAATGCCGGTAAATGAACCGGTTTTGAGCTATGCTCCCGGCTCTGCTGAAAAGAAAAGATTAAAAGAAGTACTGACAGAATTAAAAGCCTCGAAAGTGGATGTGCCCATGTACATTGGTGCAGATGAAGTAAGAACAGGTAAAAAACTGCCAATCAATCCGCCACATGAACACCAGCATGTGCTGGGCTATTATCATGAAGGCGATGCCAGCCATGTAAAAAAAGCCATCGCTGCAGCGTTGAGGACAAAAGACAAATGGGCTGCTATGAGCTGGGAAAACAGGGCCAATATTTTTATTAAAGCCGCAGACCTTATTGCTACTAAATATCGTCCATACATAAACGGTACTACCATGCTGGGACAAAGCAAAAGCTGCTACCAGGCTGAGATAGATGCCGCCTGTGAACTGATCGATTTCTTACGTTTCAATGTTCATTTTTTAAGTGAGATATACCGCCAGCAACCAATCAGCGGTGCAGGCATGCACAACAGGCTGGAGTACCGTCCGCTGGAAGGTTTTGTGCTGGCTGTTACGCCTTTCAACTTCACGGCAATTGGCGGCAACCTGCCTACCAGCGCTGCTATGTGTGGCAATGTAGTAGTTTGGAAATGTGCCCACACACAGATTTACAGTGCACAAATGTTCATGCGGATATTAAAAGAAGCTGGTTTGCCTGATGGTGTGATCAATTTAATTTATGTGGATGGCCCAACGCTGGGAGATATTTGTTTCAATAATGCTGATTTTGCAGGCATACACTTTACCGGTAGTACGGGTGTGTTCAATTACATGTGGAAGACCATTGGGGCAAATGCCAGCATTTATAAATCATACCCACGTATTGTGGGTGAAACTGGTGGTAAAGATTTTGTGATTGCTCATAAAAGCGCTGACCCCGATGTAGTGGTGGCTGCTTTGGCAAGAGGAGCTTTTGAATACCAGGGACAAAAATGTTCGGCTGCATCCAGGGCTTATATTCCTTCCAATTTGTATCCTGCAATAAAAAAGAAATTGGTAGCTGAACTGAAGAGTATGAATATGGGCACAGTGGAAGACTTTACCAATTTTATCAATGCGGTGATTGATGAAAAGAGTTTTGATAAATTAGAAAGCTACATCAAAGGAGCCCGTAAAAAAGGAAGTAATGCAAAAGTGATTGTGGGTGGTGGCTGTGATAAAACGACCGGCTATTTTATTGAGCCCACTGTGATAGAAACCACCGATCCAAAATATATTACCATGTGTGAGGAATTGTTTGGTCCGGTACTTACGCTGTATGTGTATGATGAAAATAAATTTGAAGATGCACTGAAACTGGTAGACACTACCTCACCTTATGCATTAACCGGGGCCGTAATAGCCCAGGACCGCTATGCAGTGGAACTGGCCACCAGCAAGCTTAGAAACAGTGCTGGTAATTTTTATATTAACGATAAACCAACCGGTGCAGTGGTAGGGCAGCAGCCATTTGGAGGGGCAAGGGCAAGTGGTACGAATGATAAAGCCGGATCTATGCTAAACCTTTACCGCTGGTTAAGTGCAAGAACGATTAAAGAAACTTTGACTCCGGTTACAGATTACCGTTATCCTTTTTTGGGAGAGGAATAAATTATTAGCATTTATATTAAAATTTGTAAGGCCGTTTAGTACGGCCTTATTTTTTGGGGTAAAATATCTACACTATTCACCAATAATTGTATTCATCTAACTGAAATATTACTGGCATTTATTTTGGCTAAGTATTGTAAACAAAAAATTATATGATGAGAAAGGTTCTATTTGGATTAACAATGTTAATCGCAACAACAAAAGCAGCAACAGCGCAACATGCAGAGTTTGGAGTAAAAGCTGGCTTGAATGCAGCAAAATTTAGTAATGAAAGTGGTAGTAACTACAAAATGAATCCATCGTTTCATGTGGGTATTCTTGAGCACATTCATATCAATAAAATGTTTGCAGTTCAACCAGAGGTTGTGTTTTCCTTACAGGGAGCTAAATACAATTTCGAGAATACTAATGGTAAAATTAATATGGGATATATTAATGTGCCTGTATTATTTCAATTGATGACAGAAAGCGGTTTTAGATTTGAAACCGGGCCACAGATTGGTTTCTTAGTTGGCGCTAAATCAAAAGTCGGTAAAACTTCAGTTGATATCAAAGATGATTTCAAATCAACTGACTTTGCCTGGGCATTTGGTGTTGGCTATATCACCCCTTCAAAATTTGGTTTTGATGTAAGATATAATGCAGGAATATCAGACATTACAAAGTCAAATGAAAGCAACGTTAAAAACAATGTTATTCAGGCAGGAGTATTTTATCAGTTTCATCATTAATTGCATGTAAATGCTGATTTGATAGAATATATTTCAAACAAATTAAAAGGGCCTTTTTTGGCCCTTTTAATTTGCTATCTATTTTAGGTTGCAATAAAGGATTGTTTTATTTTTATCTCCTAATATTTTTGTTTTGAAAATAATTCTTGAAAAACAACAATTACATTTAATTCTGCAGCGGCTGGCCAGCCAGTTGGTAGAGAACCATAGCAGTTTAAAAGACGTAGTTTTTATTGGCCTGCAGCCAAGAGGGGTACAGGTAAGTAAATTGCTGGTGGAAAATATTCAGGCACTTTTCCCCGATGAAAAAGTGCAGTATGGGATTCTGGACATTACCTTTTACAGGGATGATGTGAGAAGTGAACTCCACAAAGCCAACAAAACAGAAATCCCATTTTCAATTGACGGTAAACAGGTAATTCTGATTGACGATGTATTGTACACCGGCAGAACAATCAGGGCTGCATTGGATGCTTTGCAGGATTTTGGAAGGCCTCAAAAAATAGAATTGTGCATTTTAGTTGACAGGCGGTTTAACAGGGAATTGCCCATCCAGCCTGACTATTGCGGCAAAGCAATAGATACGGCAAGTTCCCAGAAGGTAAAAGTGGAGTGGGATAAAGAACAGGTTATTTTGTATTAGTCTCACTTCCGCCTGTCCAAAGCCAGCCTGACTGGACGGGCAGGGAGAGGAGCCGGCTCTTTTCAAATCGTGGTCCATATTTTTTTGCAGGGAGAGCAAAAAATAAATTATAAACCATTAGTTTTGCTTTTTAATGCAACTATCTACAAAACATTTACTGGGCATTAAAGATCTCCTTCAAGAAGATATTTCCCTTATTTTATCAACAGCATCTCAGTTTAAAGAAGTTTTACAGCGGCCTGTTAAAAAAGTACCATCACTGAGGGATG
>JAYVLZ010000482.1:0-3790 GCA_043759175.1 Chitinophagaceae bacterium
CCTAACGAAAAACCATTTAAGGTGGCAATACTATTAAAATTGATAGCCGATGCAAATGGGTTGCCTAATACCGTTAGCCCGGTACTGGTAACAGTAAGTGGTGTTACATTTGCCACTTTTAAATGGCCGCTTGTTCTCAGTACTGTATTATTTGGTACGGTAGCTGTACCAAATGTAAGGTCAACAGCCCTGCTGCCCCTTACAAAAAGCATATAACCCGGTTCGTCTGTTACCTTCTTAACATACAGTGATGTGGCTACGGGCATGCCGCTCCATACACCTGCACTAAATACTTTTATTGATGGATTACCATTTACATTTTGGTCGTAGCCATTGGCATTGGTACCTCCGCTGATATGTGTGCCAAAGCCATTGTTGGGATTGCTTGCGCCGGTGGCTGGGCCCATCGGCCATTTTGTAGTGCCTTCTTGCCAGTTGCTGTTGATAGTACCGCCAGAGGCTGTGGTAACTGGTGCCGTTAGTAAGCGCCAAGCCCTTCTTGCAGGAATATATCTTTCAATTACAAATTTGCCTGTACCAATATAACTGAATGCAGCGCCGCTTCCGAGTTGCCCTACATTAGCTGTTGCTGCTGCATCAGACTTAATAGTAATATCGCTGTTATTTAAACTAACTGTACCATTTGTTGGCTGCAGTTTGCCCGAAATTGTAAATGAATTATTGATATTGATGCCGGCAGCATTATCTGTTTCAAGAACATTCATTGCAGCCACAGTTGCTGTAGCTCCGGGAAAGTTTTGCAATGCAGAACCATTCAAAATTATCTTGCCGTTATTGGCGATAGTGCCGCTTGTATTTGTATAATTTCCTTTAATAGTTAACTCACCTACTGAACTCAATGTTACTGAAGCACCGGAGTAAATTGTAATATTCCTTACGCTTTGTATGGTACTGATGGTTGGATAAATACTTAACCCAGTTGGAATAAATGCGTCTGTAGTGGCAGTTGGTACTAAACCTCCGCACCAGTTAGTGTTATCATTCCAACTAGCATTATTGCCAAGCCATGTACCGGTAACATTTACAATAACTGTTGCAACAGGGTTACCAGTATTTGAGGCAGGTAAATTGCCATCGCATGGAGCAGTTCCGCCTGATGCTCTTAAATAATAAGTAGCATTAATGGTTGGTGTTATTACTGTGGCTGCATCTGCCGCTGTAGTTGGACTGCCAACAGGAATGCTAAAATTATTTGCCGGTGTGCCTTCATACCATTGCCACTGTGCTCCTGCTACAATAGAGCCGCCAGTTTGTGTAAGCGTAATACTGCCGCCTTCACAAATTGATAAAACAGCCACACCATCTGCCAATGCTGCTGTATTAGCAACAGATGCAGGAATTACCAACACTGTTACCACATTACTTGGGCCGCTGCTTGCACCACAACTTACCAATGCCTGAAAATAAGTGGTGGCTGTAATAGAAACTGGTGAGTAAGTAAGGCTGTTTGTTCCCACATTTGTCCATGGGCCGGTGTTGCTGATGGTTGACTGCTGCCATTGCACAGTGCCATACGTACCTGTGAGTGTAAGCACAGGTATGCCGGTATTGCAGAAGTTTGCTACTGAAGAATTCAATGTACCAATACTATAAGCACCGGGTGTTATTGAAGTGGTATAAACATTATTTGTAACATCAATATCAGTATAGCCGCCGCCAACAGATGTGCTTATGGAAAAATTATAAGTGCCAGCAGCGCTCATGTTAAGTGTTCCAGTCATTATTACAATAACGCTGTCGCCTGAAAGCAGTGTACCCGTGTTAACGAGTGTATTAATGGTAGTGGTAACAGGGCCAGTAACTGCCACACTTATTGTTACTGGAGATGTGGCAAAGTTTATAGTGCTGCTGAAATAATTTCTTATCACCACCTTAATTTGTGTAGCCGGATTAAGGCATGAAAAATAGGTAGGGGTTAATAAACTTACCGGAGACATATCTGCTTTGTTGGCTGCTGTAAAATTCCCTGCATCGGCACCAATATCTGTTGGCGATAGAGAGGCTCTTGTCTGCACATCATAATCATCGGTAACAGAAGCAACATTCAATCCATTTGCCTCCACAATAGTAGTAGTAGGGCTTGGTTTTATGTGAAGGTCAACAAGGTTCCAGGCGGTATTGGGAGATACAAACTGTGGGTCGGCACTCATGGAGTTGGCATCGCCACCAATAGTAGTACGCCATAATGCAAGCGTACTTATATCTGTGCCATTAAAATTACCCAGCATTTTCCCTGTGCCATTGGAATATAAAATATTGTAATTGCTTGTAACACCTGCTGTACTATTAAGCCTTATGGCATAATGTGCAGGCGAAGTAAGCGAAGCATTAGAACGGCCATTGTAAAAAATATTATTCAGGTAATTTCTGGTAACGTTTGTACTGATGGCACTGTTAAACGCATAAGAAGAACTGCCTGCACCCACACCGGTAGAACCAATATACACACTGTTGAAATAAAAATTATTAGTGCCGCCTTCTTCATAAATGCCTTCAAAATCTAATGCATTTGTAATGTTGATGCCGCCGCTGTTAATACCCATACGCACCATATTATTGCGGTAAGTGGCAGTGCCGCCTGCCGCATGTATGCCTATAACAGTAGTAGAGGCAATTGTACTGTTGGCTGTAAAGGAATGTAAAAGATTTCTTTCAATAACATTAGTGCCTGTTGGCGGGCCATTGTAATAAATACCTGCAATGCCTGTACGTACTGCCGGAGCTGTGGCATTAAAAATGTACATCGTGTTGCCTGCAATAGTTTGGTTGGGGGCAGTAGCTGTATTATGTATTCCCACCAAATGGTAAGTGGCAGTATTGGTGGAAACTGACTGTAAAGTATTAATTGTATTGCCCGAGATATTATACACTGCATTACCCTGCACCTTTATGCCATACAAAAAACCATTAGTACCATTGCTCTGCAGGAAACACCTGTTTAGCGAATTGCCAGTAATGTTATGTGTATTGGCGTTCATATTCCCATATACAAGTGTAAAGTTTGTATTGAGGAAATTATTAACGCTCTCAACGATGTTATTCGTCCCAAGTATATTATTGGTGATATTGTATGTGCCCGTATTGCCCGAAAAATTAACTAACTGCAGGTTGGATGTAGTGGAAAGACCGGCAATATCAATATTGCCAATAAGTGTATTGCTGATATTTACAGTGCCCATGCCAATGCTGCCGGAGCCGCAGAGGATAATGGCCATATTGGTATTGGCATTGCCTCCCATGTTAACCGCAATATTGCCTGAAGAAATGCTGTTACCTATATTGTTCCCTGTAACAGTGCCGAAATTATAAGCCCCGTCTGCAAGGTTTACTATACAGTGCAGCGGCGACACAACAGCCGTACCGTAACTGATATTCCAAATAGTATTTCCCTGTACGCTGTTGGTAACAGATGTGCCAAGGCTAAACCTGAATATCTGTATAATACCACCAACTAATTGTATGTTGGGACTAAACATTGCCACGTTACTGCCTACATAATTGCCAGTAACGGTAAAGTTTACCATCTGGCTGTTGTAAGCACTGATGGCAGAAAAAATCCCTGTAATATTCCTTGTGCCAAGGGTATGATAAAAATTATTATTGCTTATCACCCAGTCGCTGCTACCCTGCACCGCTTTTACCCCTGCAATATCACCAGATGCCCCACAAAAATTATAAATACTGTTGTTTGAAATAGTAATGTTGTTATTGTACTCAGCAGCTGTGCCAGTGTTGCCCGAAGAAATAATAGCATTGTTAGGCGTACCGG
>JAYVLZ010000483.1:0-8252 GCA_043759175.1 Chitinophagaceae bacterium
ATCTCCGCCATAAAAGAAGGCAAGATGATATAGATAGATACTATAGAAAAATATAGTCAATCGATTTTACAATTTCAAGTTTGTTAAAGTAGAATTAAATTGATACATAAACCAGCCAGCACAATCCAACAAAGTAATTTAATTTTCATGATATTTTTTTTATGATGTTCTCCTTAATTTTTCCTCTTAGATAATTTCAAAACAAAGCCACCACCCTGCGCCATTTTAACAGGAAGGTTTCCAAACTTATCAACTAAAAATTGTTTGATTATATAATCAGAAGGATAGTTATCTGCATTGATGCCATCGGTGCAAAACGTTGCTTCATACATCCCATCATCTAAAAAATCAAGCGGCAAATTAAATCCCCTTGCAGTCCAGTCTGTCATTCCTCCGATATACCAGTCAGTGCCTTTTTTTCTTGCGGTGATGATGTAGTCGGACACTTTTGCGTCCAATACTTTTGTTTCATCCCAGGTAGTTGGGATACCGCCCAGCAATTTCATAAAAGCCGGCTCCATTAAACCCTGCGATGGATTACCCGAAAATATTTGAATGGGACTTTCATACACCACAAACATCGCCAGTTGGTGACACCTGGTTCCCTGGCTCATTACTTTTTTATTGATTGGCTTGAATTGTTCTTTGGTGGCGTTATCTAAAATACCCGGCTCGTAATCAAAAGGGCCAGCCAGCATTCTTGTAAAGGGCAATGTTACATCATGCTCGGGCGTTGGCTTATCACTCCAGATATTATATTCAGAACCCAGCACACCTTCTCTCGTAATATTGTTGGGCCAGGTGCGGTTAAATCCTTTGGGTGCGTATGCTCCATGAAACATAATCATCATTTTATGATTGGCACAGGCTTTTGCAATGCGTTCATAAAAGTTCACCATCAACTGATCATCCCGGTCCATAAAATCAGTCATGATAAAATCAACGCCCCATTTATTGAACTGATCCAATGCGCTGTCTAATTGTTTATCGAGTGTGGAGCACAATGTCCACATACTTATTTTAATTCCTTTGCTTTTTGCATAAGCCACCAGCGTATCCATATTGATATCAGGATTGATATGGAATAAATTTTTATAATCACTCCATCCTGCATCCATCATGATGCGTTGAAAACCGAATTGCTTTGCAAAAGCAATATAATATTTATAGGTAGCTGTGTTAACGCCTGCTTTAAAAGGAACATTAAATAGATTAATACCAATGATCCATTCATCTGTTCCTTTACCAGGATTGATCCACGAAGCATCCGGTATTTTTGATGGAGATGCCAAACGATATACGATGTCATTGCCGGGTAAGTCTTTGTCTGCTGCAGCAATCATCAACACACGCCAGGGCAGGTTTCTGCTGCCTTTTGTTTTAGCAATATAGCTGGCCCTTTGTATCACCTGTTCCTGCGAAAAATCGCCACCCACAGATAATTTTGTTTGCAATGGATAAGGTGCAAAAAGTCCTTTAATTGAATTGGTTCCTGTTCCGGCCAAAAACATGCCGGGGTAATCTTCTAAATCAGATTCTGTGATGGCTATTTTTATTTCATCACCTGTGCCAACCAAAACAGGAGAATATGCAAAGGATGTGGAGGAAAGGCTGTCAATATTTTTCAGTTGATACAACTCTTCAAAACTGGTATGAAAATTATCTACATCCGTACGTAAACTGACAAGCGGCAATAGAATTTTTTTACCTGCATTAAAAGTGAATATTGCTTCTTCATTGTTGATAATAACAGCATCTTTAAACCTGGTAACAATGCGGTAAGCAACTCCATCATTGTACACACGAAATATTAAACCGTAAGGTTGTGCAAACTGTATAGTTAGCTGGTTGTATTCATCAGGGATGAGCTTTCTTTTTTCTGGCACCGGTGAAGTAATTGTTTCATTAACTGCATTCAGTTTTTTACTTTTTACTTTTGTATCAGCTGATAAATTTTTATAACCTTCAACCGCCAGATCAATTGCAGAAGGCAGCAGGATCAATTGATCATTATATTTTACGGTATAGGTAATTTTATTTTTGTAATAAACAGTAACAGTAATTTTTTTATCAGGTGAGCTTACCAGCAAGCTATCTGATGCAAAAATGCCTGAACCTGGTTGCAGCAGCAGTAATAAAAAAATAATTTTATTCATATTACGTTCAGCTTGTTACACAATTATTACAAATTTTAAACACACCGGTCCTCTGGAGTTATAAAATTTAACTCCGCCAACGGGTTAAAAAATCAAGGTTGAAATAGAATGTGGCAATGCATTTACCTCAGCAGCTTTCCCTTTTACCCATAAAAAATAAGGTGTCGCTGCATCTCCCTGGTTCATTACAACTACTACTGTTTTTCCATCAGGATTTTTAAATGCTGTAGTTAGTAACTGGCTGCGGCTTGCTGAACTGGTAATGCGTTTTGCACCTGGCTGTATGTATTTTGAAAACTGGCCGATGTAATAATAAGCATTGGTGTAAATCAACTCACCCGTTTTTGTATCTGCATGTACTGGCGCAAAACAAAAATTGCCAACATGGTTGGGACCGCCTGTTTCATCCAGCAAAATATTCCAGTCAGTAAAGCCAGCCATGCCATTGTTAAAATCATTGATCATAGACTTACCATATCTTTCGCCCAATTTCCAGTCGGTTAAGCGATCAGCAGTAAATTTTTCTACACAACCTTCTGTAAACAGGATATTTTTATCGGGATATGCTTCATGTACCCGTTTTACATTTTCATACATCGGTTCGCCACCGCTCCAGTTTTCGTACCAGTGAAAGCCAATGCCCCATGCATATTTTGAAGCCTGTGGATCATCAAAATAAGTTTGTGCCCTTTGAAACATCAGGTCACGGTTATGATCCCACACAATAATTTTTTTACTTTTTAATCCGGCTTTTTCCATTGCCGGGCCCAAATTATTTTTCAAAAAATCTCTTTCTTCTTCTCCAGTATATATGCAACTTTCCCAACGTTGTTTTGCCATCGGTTCATTTTGAATACTGATGGCCCAAATGGGCATGCCTTCTTTTTCATAAGCCTTTACAAACTTTGTAAAATGATTGGCCCAGCTTTGATAAAAGTCTTTTTTCAAATGACCACCCTGCAGAATATCATTGTTGTCTTTCATCCAGGCCGGCGGGCTCCACGGGCTTGCGAACAAATTTAATTTACCACCTGCCGCTGCAATGGCTGCTTTGATAAAAGGAATTTTAAATTTTCTGTCCGGCGCAATGTCAAAAGTTTTAAGGTCTTTATCATTATCCTGAACATACATGTAACTGCTGCTGCTAAAATCACAACTTCCGATATTGGTTCTGCCAATGGTATAACCAATGCCTTCTTTTTTATCGAAATAGGCTTTTAATAATTCCTGCTGTTTTGCTGCTGGCAATTTAGCGTAGGTTTCTGCTGATGCATCGGTTAATGCGCCACCAATACCCAAAAATGTTTGAAAGGTTTTATCAGGATCTACAAAAACACAAATTTGCGTTTCTACCGGTTGGCCCATTTCCTTAAATTCAACAAGGTCTGCCGCAGCAGATAATTTCTGGCTGCTGTTTTCTGCTGTAGTATATACCTGCACTTTTTTTCCTGCGGCAGAGTATGATTTTGATTTTGCAGCCTGTCCCTTTACAAACTCACTGGTGGCAGAAAAAAACACTACCAGTAACAGCGCAATGATTTGCTTTTTCATACTTGATATTTTTTACTATTTTTTCTTACCACTAATTAATTCTCTTTTCAAATGACAATCATCAGGCAAGAAGATAATTTTTATGTTTTGTAACATTTATAATAATTTAAACCCTGCTTCTTTTACATCACGGCTGTTACTACCAATGAATATTTTAAAATCTCCGGGCTCTGCCACAAACTTTAAATCACTGTTGTTCGCAGAATGCAGTGCATAAAACTTAAGATCATTTACACCAATGTTGAAAGTTACCGTTTTTGTTTCACCCGCTTTCAGTTCAATTTTCTGGAAACCTTTTAATTCTTTTACCGGCCTGGTGATGCTGCCTACTAAATCACGGATATATAATTGCACCACTTCTTTACCATCCACTTTTCCTGTATTGGTAACCGTTACAGAAGCTGTTATGGATTGACCTGCTTTCAAATTGGAATTGCTAAGCTTTACATCACTGTAAGTAAAATTGCTGTAGCTTAAACCATAACCAAACGGATACACCGGATCATTACTAACATCTAAATAGTTACTCCTGAATTTTTGGAACCATTTTCCTTCTGGTAAAGGACGACCCGTATTTTTGTGATTGTAGTAAATGGGCACTTGTCCAACATTTTGTGGAAAAGTAGTACTTAATTTTCCGGAAGGATTTACATCGCCAAAAACTACATCTGCAATGGCGCTGCCTGCTTCGCTTCCACCAAACCATACATTTAATATGGCAGGGATATTTTCATTTTCCCATTTCAATGCCATGGGTCTTCCTGCAAATAATATCAATACAACAGGCTTACCGGTTTTTAATAGTGCCATCAATAAATCTTTTTGTGCCTGCGGAATTTCAATGTTACTGCGACTGCTGCTTTCCCCGGTCATTTCTGCACTTTCTCCTACTGCTGCCACAATAACATCTGCTTGTGCTGCAATGCTCAAGGCTTCATCCAATAATTGTTGTTTGGTTCTTCCATCCCGGTTAAAAGATTTTCCAAACATGCCGGCACGTTGTTCAAACAATGTGTCGTCATCCAGAAAGGAACCCTGGGCATATAAAATTTTTGCATCTCCTGCAACAGCTTTAAAGCCATCCAGCACAGCGGTTGCCTTTGAAAAATTAGCTGCCACACTCCAGGTGCCGGGCATATTTTCTTTGTTGTTTGCCAATGGTCCAATCAAAGCAATGGTACCGGATTTTTTTAGTGGCAATAGGTTATTATTATTTTTCAGTAATACAAAACTCTGTGCTGCAATTGCCCTTGCTTCTTTCCGGTTAGCATCTGTAAATATTTCTGTTGATGCTCTTTGTTCATTGCAATAGCGGTAAGGATCATCAAACAAACCAAGCTTGTATTTTGCTTCTAAAATTCTGCGGCAGGCTGCATCAATATCTGCCTGCTTTATTTTTCCTTCCTGTAATGATTTTTTCAACGTAGTTAAAAAACCTTCCCCTACCATGTCCATATCAATGCCTGCATTCAATGCCAATGCTGATACCTGTTTCAAATCACCCATCCCATGATCAACCATTTCGTTGATACCTGTATAATCTGTTACCACAAAGCCTTTAAAGCCCCATTGTTTTCTCAATACATCCGTCATTAAAAATTTACTGGCAGTTGCTGGAATACCATCCACTTCATTAAAGGAAGCCATCATACTTCCTGCTCCTGCATCTGCAGCAGCCTTGTATGGAGGCAGGTATTCATTGTACATTCTCACACGGCTCATATCAGTGGTGTTATAGTCTCTTCCTGCTTCGGCGGCACCATACATTGCGTAGTGTTTTACGCAGGCCATGATGGTATTGTCTTTTGAAAGATCATTTCCCTGGTAACCTTTTACCATCGCTTCTGCAATACGGCTACCGAGGTAAGTATCTTCGCCACTTCCCTCTGCAATACGCCCCCAGCGTGGGTCACGGGCAATATCCACCATTGGGCTAAAGGTCCAGTTGATACCATCTGCGCTGGCTTCCTGTGCAGCAATCTGTGCACTGCGTTCAATGGCCTTCATATCCCAGGTACAGCTTAAGCCTAACGGTATGGGAAACACTGTTTCATATCCGTGTATCACATCCATTCCAAAAATCATCGGAATTTTCAGCCGTGTTTCTTCCACAGCTACCTTCTGCACTGCTTTAATTTTTTCTACCGATTTAATATTAAACAGCCCGCCTACTTTTCCTTCTTTTATTTTTTTACCAATATCGGAATTGGAAGCCTGGCCCGTAACAATATCCCCCGAGCCAGGTAAATTTAATTGCCCGATCTTTTCATCCAGTGTCATTTTTTTCATCAGTGCATCCACAAAGATTTTCATCTTTGCATTATTAGTCTGTGCATTGGATTGAAAACAAACCAGTACCGTAAAAAGCACGAATGCTGTTTTTAAACGTTTCATCATCTTATTATTTATTTTTTAGGATTATGTACATAATTCAAACAACCTTTTTATGAATTTGAGTTCTCTTTAAATTCCTTGCTTTTTGCCTCCACAGCCGGTCTTGCCTAAGGCGAGACGTAACTGCACCGCCGCTACTTTTTCACCTTTGAAAAAAATATGCTCCGCATTTTTTTCAATTCCGCCTTCGGTTGAACCAGAGAAAAAGAGGGGCTTATGCAGTTACTGATTTAAATTAGAACGAAAATTCAAAGACCAAACTCTTACCTGATGTAGCTTTTAAATAATAGAGTTAACCCTTTATTTTTTATTTTTTACCAGGTATGGTTCAATTACTTTTTGCCAGATGGCATATCCTTTTGCATTCATGTGTAAATTGTCTTCAATAAAAATATCCTGTATTACCGTTCCATCTTTATTAAACATTTTATGATACACATCTATAAAAGCTGTTTTCTTTTTTGTGCTGAGATATTGTTTAATAAGTTGATTTGATTTGATCATTTTGGCCCATAAATGTTTTCTGCTGGGGCTTGGCTTTAATGAAATAAATGCAACCGGAACAAATGGATGATTTTTTCTAATAATGGTAAACAATTTTTTAAACCGCATTAAAACTATTGCAGCCGTAACTGTATCTGACGAAGCAAGGTCATTTTCTCCGCAGTAAATTACAATTTGTTTTGGGTGATACGGATCAATTATATCTTGGGTGTAGTGGATAACATCTTCCAGTGTGGAGCCACCAAAACCCCGGTTGATGATTTTATACCTGGGAAAATAATCCTGCACATCCGTCCATTTGGTAAAGGAAGAGCTGCCCACAAAAAGTATTTGATTTTTTGCAGGCATGGCCAGGCTGTCCTGTTTTTTAAAATGTTCGATGTCTTCTTTGAAAGGCTGTGCGGCGACGTTAAAAGCCCAAAAAAATAGCAGTAAAAAAGCAATCTTTTTCATCATTGGCATATAACGTTGAGTATTTGCGATGGCAGGGCATTTGAAAAACGTCTGCCCGAACTACGCTGATTGAAAAACTATAAATGAAGATATGAACAAAATCCAAATTACTAACGTTACGCTGGAACTATTGCTGATAGTGAATTACAGACGAAGACTTGCATGTCACCCCTTGCTATTGCAAATACTTGTGTTGTACGAATGCCCAAATATTTTTAGGACTAACTAATTCTGTAGATATTTTTTGTTTAATGACTTATCTTGATAACTTTTCCCATTGTTCTTTTTCCTGTATTTATATCCAAAATATCAACAATATAAAGCCCATTGGCAAGCGAACTCAGGTCTAACATTATTGAGTTATTTACCTTCTCGTAAGATTGTAGAACTCTCCCCATTAAATTGATAATTCTAATATTCCATGTAGCAATTGTGTCTGTCTTAAATTGTATATAATTATTTGTTGGATTTGGGAAAATTAAAATGTATGAACTTGGTGTCGAAGAAGAAGTTGACTCAACTTGCTGACAAGAAAAACCGTTAGATATTTTTGACCTTATTATTAATCCCTTAGAAATATCATTAAAAGTAAAAATTAAATCTGTTTTTTTATCGTCATTTATGTATCCTGTCATAGTTGTGTATTGATGCACTCCTGAACCATCTCCTAATAACTGCCAGCCAGGACACCAAGTACCATCGCCTGCAGAAAGCTTAACTCTAATATTTAAACCACATCCTTGCCAGCCTTGTCCATTAAAAATCAAATCTGTTTTACCATCACCATTGATATCCCCTGTTAATATTGGATATGCATAGACTTGATTTCCGTCTGCAATAACAAATTCATGAGGAGTAAACGTTCCATCTCCGTTTGACATTTTTGTTCTTACAACAGAACCCCTAACAGCATCATGATAAACAAACATCAAATCAGTTTTGCCATCGCCATTTACATCGCCGGTGAGAGTTGGATGTTCATAAACCTGATTTCCGTCTGCAATAACAAATTCATGGGGAGTAAATGTTCCATCTCCGTTTGAAATTTTTGTTCTTACAATAGAACCCCTAACAGCATCATGATAAACAAACATTAAATCAGTTTTGCCATCGCCATTTACATCGCCGGTGAGAATGGGATGTTCATAAACCTTAGTACCGTCTGCAATAACAAATTCATGGGGAGTAAACGTT
>JAYVLZ010000484.1:0-2480 GCA_043759175.1 Chitinophagaceae bacterium
GCAACTGCTTATGCTCATAAAAATGGTATCATCGTAAAAGGGGATTTACCTATTGGTATATACCGCTATGGCTGCGATGCCTGGATGGCGCCGGAATTATATAATATGGATGCACAGGCTGGAGCACCTCCTGATGATTTTGCAATTAAAGGACAGAACTGGGGCTTTCCAACATACAACTGGAAGAAGATGGAGGAAGATGGTTATGCATGGTGGCGCAAACGCTTTGAGCAAATGAGTGAATATTTTGATGCCTATCGTATCGACCATATACTTGGCTTCTTCCGTATCTGGAGTATTCCGCTGCATGCCGTGGAAGGAATTATGGGGCGTTTTGTTCCGGCCATTCCCATTCCCATCAATGAATTGTTCCAAAATAATATTTCGTTTGAATGGCACCGTTACTGTAAACCTTATATACCAGATCATGTGGTGAATGAAAGGTTTGGCGTTGAAGCAAATTATGTAAAGGAAACTTTTCTTCAATGGATTGATGGCACATTTGAACTGAAGCCCGAATTTAATACACAAAAAAAAGTAGAATATCACTTTAGTCATTTACCAGAATCCGAAATCAATAACAATCTTAAATTTGGTTTATATGATCTGATCAGTAATGTGATCTTCTTTGAAGAAGAAGGATCCAACATGCAGCAGTTCCATTTCCGTATCAATATGGAAAGCACCACTTCTTTCAGGGATTTGGATAGTTATTCAAAACAAAAATTAAAAGACATCTACGTTAATTATTTTTTCAAACGCCAGGATGATTTTTGGAAGAAAGAAGCCATGCATAAATTGCCTTCATTAAAACGCAGCACCAACATGCTGGTATGTGGTGAAGATCTTGGAATGGTGCCGGAATGTGTGCCCGATGTAATGCGCCACTTAGGAATGCTGAGCCTGGAAATACAGCGCATGCCTAAAGATCCAAAGAAGGAATTTTTTCATCCAGCCGATGCCCCATACATGTCTGTGGTTACACCTTCCACACATGACATGAGTACTATCCGTGGCTGGTGGGAAGAAGACCCTGCTAAAACACAGCATTTCTATACTAATATGTTGGGGCATTATGGCGCTTCTCCTTTCTTTTGCGAACCACGGATCAACAGGGAAATTTTAATTCAGCATTTATATTCACCGGCAATGTGGTGTATTTTCCAAATACAAGATATACTGGGTATGAGCAAAGAATTAAGAAGAGAAAATCCAAATGATGAAAGGATCAATGTGCCCGCCAATCCCAAACATTACTGGCACTACAGGATGCACTTTACCATTGAAGATTTAATAAAAGAAGATGCATTCAACAGGGAGTTTGGAAGTTACATTACAGCAAGTAAAAGATAATTAGTAAAAAGCTAACGATAAAAAATGCCAGGTCAATAGCCTGGCATTTTGGCTATAAGTGGTGGCCCAATAATTATTAAGCAAAAATGCCTGATCAAAATTTCTTTGCAGATGAAAGTAAAACTTCAATTTCTTTTGACCTTAATATTTTTCTCTTTTGTATTTTGCTGTTGTAAATGGTAACAAAACATCACCGAACAGAATCGGGCGACAGTAAAAGCTTTATCTTTAAGTAGCAATGAAACTCCCTAAATATCAACTTACATCAGGCGAAGAATTACTGAGTTACGAATTTATCAGTGAAGGACCCAAAGGGTTAATCAGGAAACGCATCCAGTTCACACTCATTAATAGGGATGATGTGTACAACCTTGCCTTTGGCGATAAAGACACAGCAACAAATGAAATGGATGATATGGTAATAAGTAATAATGGAGACAGTGAAAACGTTTTGGCAACAGTAATATCTGCCCTGTATGCCTTTTGTGATAAACACCCCGGAGCATGGGTATTTGCCGCAGGAAGTACCAGCGCAAGAACAAGGCTTTACCGTATGGGTATCACAAAATATTATAATGAAATACAAAATGATTTTGAAGTGTATGGACAGACAGAAGGCGAATGGGAATTATTTGAGAAAGACAAAGTATATTCCGCTTTTCTGTGCTGCCAGAAAACTTTGTAAATTTGAATTATGAAAAACATAGCCGAACTGAATTCAAGCAAAGTGCCAATAGTTATTATTGACAAAAAGCTTAATAAGCTGGATGAAGTTGTACTGTTTCCTGAAAAAGTAGAAGCTGCAAAAAAGATAATGAAAAAGGCAGGGCTTCCAAAAAAAATAAAAAACTGATATGATTTTTTATGGCTTCGGGGCTGATTGCTTGCAATTTCACAACAATCAAAAATTTTTACAGGGCTTTATCGGAAGCCCTTTTTCTATAAATAAATCAAACACACAAAATCTCTATATATTTTCACCCTCAGCAACTGAATATGAAAGTCTCTTATAAAACATACAACCTCCCGTTCAAATATCCTTTCACCATTTCCAAAGGAACTAAAACACATCAATATGAACATTATTTCCGCCCCCGGCCATGGATACACAAGAAATCCATATACCT
>JAYVLZ010000485.1:0-3341 GCA_043759175.1 Chitinophagaceae bacterium
TATTCTGTTTTGATTATGCAGAGCAGGGATGACGTGACCATAGAAATATCTAACGTGAATTTTTTCCGTAAGAATATGGTGATGGGTTTGTTTGCAGCCATCTCCATTGCAACAGAAGATATGGGGCCATTTAAAAAAATGGAAGACCTGGAAATACCCCTTATTTTTTTTGACCGTGTGCCTGAAGAAAAAGGATTTTTCTCTGTGTGCCTTGCAGACGACGCAGCAGCAAGGATAGCAGCAGATGCAATTATTGAAAAAAAGAAAAAGAATGTACTGGCGCTGTTTGGTCACCCACACCTGAGTATTTCAAAAATAAGAAGGGATTCATTTGTAAATGAGTTTAAAATAAAGGCCCCTAAAACCAACATAACAATTCATTATCCTGAAAACCCCGGTCCGTCTAAAGAACTTACCCTTGCTGCATTAACTTCAGCCAAACCACCGGATGTAATTTTTTGTATGGGCGACCTGATCCTGATAGGTGTAATGAGAGCTATTCATGAACTCAATTTAAAAGTACCGCAGGATGTTGCTGTTATTGGCATCAGCAACGGCTTTATCCCAACCATGTTTAATCCCATAGTTACGTATGTGGAAACAAGCGGTTTTAAATTAGGTAAGCTTGCTTTTGCGCAAATGCTGGCAAGGTTACAGCATCAACCTATTTCAGAAATCGTTTGCGTAGAATCAATGCTGGTGGAGGGTGGTTCTTTATAATTTTATTTGTTGGTTTTTATCAGTCATAAGGGTATATTTGAGAACCATCTCAAATAATTGCTATGCCAAACCTTCGAATCAAGCTTTCCCTTTTTCTCAATTATTTTGTGTTTGCCATCCTGCTCAACAGTGTTGGTACAGTTATCCTGCAGGTACAGAATAATTTTGATGTTTCTAAAGGATCAGCCAGTATCCTGGAAGCATTTAAAGACCTGAGTATTGCCATCGCTTCTTTTTTAATTGCATCCAACGTAAACCGCATTGGATATAAAAGAACCATGCTGATTGCACTGGGATTAATATCCGTGATGTGCCTCATCATTCCCTCTGTGAATAGTTTTTTAATGACCAAGTTATTGTTTGCTGCCGCAGGCGTGGGTTTTGCATTGATCAAGGTATCCGTGTTTTCAACGATTGCACTGGTAACAAAAAATGATAAAGAACATTTAAGCCTGATGAATTTTTTGGAGTCTTTTTTTATGGTGGGAATACTGTGTGGTTATTTTTTGTTTGGTTCTTTTGTAGATAATGATAATCCAAAATCGACACATTGGTTTAATGCATATTATATTCTGGGAGCACTTGCTATTCTTGCATTTGTTTTGTTACTGTCAACTCCGTTGGATGAATCAGGTATTAAACAGGCAGAGGAAGGGAAAACTGCCGGAGATGATTTTGTAGAAATGCTGAAGCTGGTTATTTTACCATTGGTACTGGTATTTATTTTTTGTGCTTTCTTTTATGTGCTCATTGAACAAAGCATTATGAGCTGGTTGCCTACTTTTAATAATGATGTGCTTAAATTATCCACCAGCCTGAGTATTCAGATGGCAAGTATTTTATCTGCAGCCATTGCACTGGGCAGGTTTATGGCAGGGATTCTGTTTAAAAAAATAGACTGGTTATATGTATTGCTGAGTTGTTTGCTTGCTGCTGCATTAATAGTTCTGCTAACGGTTCCACTAACAAAAAATATTACCGGTCTATCCATTCAGCGTTTGGCTGATGTGCCGTTAGTAGCATTTCTGTTTCCATTGATCGGTTTATTTCTGGCACCGATTTATCCAGCCATCAATTCAGTAATATTAAGTAATCTTCCTGCACACAAGCATGGTTCTATGTCAGGATTAATCGTGGTATTTTCTGCATTGGGTGGAACTACCGGTTCTATTATTACCGGCCATGTGTTTGGTGCATACGGTGGTCAAACAGCTTTTTACTTTTCATTGATTCCGATTACCATACTCATTGTACTGCTGTTCTTTTTTAAAAAATTACAACTGAAAGCAGGAGGTGGTGTGGAAATAAAAATATCCGGAGGACATTAATTATAAAACAATGCAGCAGGAAATTTATCAAATGAATCCGTTATTTGAAGATGTTCAGATGAACCGAATATTTGAAGATGGAAAAACTTTTGTTGACTGTACACCAAGAGAAAGTACTGCATTTATTCTGCAGCAGTACGAAGCACAAAAAAATACGCCCGCTTTTGATCTGAAAAATTTTGTGCTTTCCTGTTTTGATTTGCCGCAGGTATTTTCCGCCACTTATCAAACCGGTCAAAATAAATCAGTTGATCAGCATATAAAAGATTTATGGTCTGTACTGAGCAGGCAGCCCGATGAAAAAAGGGGATCACTCATTCCGCTGCCTTACTCTTATATCGTTCCCGGTGGCCGGTTTGGAGAAGTATATTACTGGGATAGTTATTTTACCATGCTCGGATTAAAAGAATCCCGATTGTATGACATGATTGAAAACATGGTAAATAATTTTACTCATTTGATTAATACAATTGGTTATATACCTAATGGTAACCGTACTTACTACCTCGGCCGTTCACAACCTCCTTTTTATTCATTAATGGTTCAGCTATTGGCTGAGATTAAGGGAAAAAATATGTTGTCAAATTATTTGCAGCCACTTGAAACCGAATATCAATTCTGGATGAAAGGAGGAAACCATTTGAATGAACAAATTAATGCGGCATACCATGTGGTAAAAGTGAAGGACGGTGAACTGCTGAATCGTTATTGGGATGAAAATGATACGCCAAGACCAGAGTCATACCGGGAAGATTTAGAACTGTCTCATCAAACAAAACAAGCAACACAGGATTTATTCAGGCATTTAAGAGCCGGTGCAGCATCAGGCTGGGATTATAGCTGCCGGTGGTTTAAAGATGAAAAATCATTTGCAACAATAAATACCACTGCTATCATTCCGGTTGATCTGAATTGTTTATTATTTAATTTGGAACAAACCATTGCTGAAGCATATCGTGTTAGCGGCAATGAAGAAAAAGCAAAGGAGTATGAATCACTGGCTGAAAGAAGAAAACAGGCCATTCATAAATATTGCTGGAACACTGCAGCAGGATTTTATATTGATTATGACTGGGAAATCAATCAGCAAAAAAGTGTGCTTTCCCTTGCAGGAATGGCACCATTATTTTTTAGACTGGCAACGCAGGAGCAGGCTGATTCCGCAGTTTTCATTATAGAAAAACAATTTTTTAAACCCGGGGGTCTTGTAAGTACTTTACACAACACAGGACAGCAGTGGGACGCTCCCAATGGCTGGGCACCTTTGCAATGGATGGCGGTTATAGGTTTAGA
>JAYVLZ010000486.1:0-6483 GCA_043759175.1 Chitinophagaceae bacterium
TACAGCAACCGGCCAAAATTTGTACGCTATCCTGCCTTTGGTATTGATATCCCCACCATTTATTCCATCCATGGTATTGACGTGAGCCATTATCAATCTGATATTGACTGGGATGAAGTAAAGGATATGCAGGTGAAAAATATTAAAATTGGTTTTGCATTTATAAAAGCTACAGAAGGCACTGATGATTTAGATGGCACTTTTAAAGCAAACTGGAAGGGAGCAAAACGGGCCGGTATTACAAGAGGAGCTTATCATTTTTTTAATCCTTACAAAAACGGAAGAGCACAGGCGGAAAATTTTATTGATGCCGTAAGATTAGCTCCCGGCGATCTTCCGCCGGTATTGGATGTGGAACATGCCGGTGTACTCAGCAAAGAAAAATTACAGCAAAGAGTAAGTGAATGGCTGACTATTATTGAACAGCATTATAAAGTAAAGCCGGTTATTTATACAGGAGCAGATTTTTATTCCAGTTTACTAAAAGGAAAGTTTGATGACTATCCTTTGTGGGTGGCGCATTACCTGGTAAAAAATAAACCACGGGTAAGCCGCAACTGGGCTTTCTGGCAGCACAATGAAGCTGGCCATGTGAATGGTGTAAATGGTCTTGTGGACTTCAATGTTTTTAACGGAGACAGTTCTGAATTTAATGAACTGCTGATCAAATAAACAAACATAGCATTTTAATGACGCTGCAATAGCCGAACTTTAAGGCAGCATAATTAAAAAAATGGAACCAGACATAAAAGCATTTTTATTATTAATAGTACAAACCATTTCTATGGGTATTCTGTGGCTGTTAATTAATATGACGGTTGGTATCTATTTCAACCTTGGTTTTTTCGAAGGCAGTCCATCTTTGTGGAATATTCTTTATTATATTTTCTTCCTGGTAAGTTTAGTGTTGCTAATAATGTATTTAAGAAAGAAGTGGAAAGGTTGGAAAGAGATTGGGGAATAACTGTGTTTCGTATTTTACCGGCAAAATTCCAAATAATTGGAAACCTGGAAAACAAGAATACAAAGAGCCAATTTGATAAAAAATGATTACAAATTATTTTATATCTCCACATTTACTGCTGCAACCATTTGTTGACAACTATATACTCTGCACTTCAGAAGGAAAAAAAATAACACTTAGAGGTGCCTGGCCAGCCAGCAATGAAACAAGCTTTGTCTTCTACCTGGCCGATCAGCCTTGTCATCATATAAATGAGGATATAAGTTCAGCGCTTCAAAATAAAAATGGATGCATCATAGGTTTATTATCGCACAGTAATGGTGTTGTATCTTTTAACGGAATTTATCACACCTTCCTTATCCAGTTTAAGGCAAACGGGTTTAATAAAATATTCAGTATGCCGGTTGCTGGGTTTATCAATAAAATTTTTTACTTAGATGATGCGTTTGGGGCTGAGGCCCGATATTTAAACGAAGCATTGCAGCATGCAAAAGATATAGAACAGATGGCCTGTATTGCTGATAAATTTCTCTTGCATTTTTTAAGCCTGCAAAAGGCTTATAATAATTTATATGATGGTATAACTTTTGTTTCAAATGAATTATTTACGAGTACTCCAATGTTAAGTATTGAGCAATATGCATACAAAGCGAATATGAGCGTAAGAAATTTTGGAAGAAGATTTACTGAGCAAACAGGCGTTTCACCAAAATTGTATTGCCGTCTACTGCGGTTTAATAACGCAATAAACGCAAAGCTAAAAAAACCACAAACCAACTGGACTTCTATTGCCTACGAATTTGGCTACTACGACCAGATGCACATGGTAAAAGACTTCCAGGAATTTGCCAACCTTAACCCTTCTGTCCTCTTTCAATCCAATACAGGATTTACAAAACCAGATACTGATTTAACCGAATCTGATAATGAAGCTGTTCCTTCATTCAACGTGAATGTGACTGATGAAAAATTTGTATTTGTAAAACGCACTGCATTTTAAATTTGGCGTGTTTTTACTATTTCCAGTTAAACTGCCTTTATATTTTTGTTTTAAAAAAATTGGAACTTCTAAAGCCCATCTTTCCAACAACATTACACAGAGACACTGCCGAAATAGTAAAAAATTATTTCATAAAACTTTCTACTGTGGATACTGTTTTATCTGTGAATTCCTGTGCCCATGGACAAGCTGTTCCTGAAAGCGATCTTGACTTTGCTATTCTTGTAAAGGAAAAAATTCCGGATACTGAAATTGCAGCAATCAATGAAAAGTGGTTACACTATATGTCCACTCATACAGCAATAGTGAAATATAAAAGATCGTCCCGTTTTGCTCATTTACACCTGGATATTATTAATGGAATTTATCAACCTGTTACTATCGAACCTGGCGAGCCTGTTGATTTCTTTGAAATTGAGATAGGCAATCAAATTTGCTACTCTGCACCAATGGATCATTGTGGTGAATACTTTAAAAAATTGCAGCAGAAATGGTTGCCGTATTATAATGAAGAACTAAGGTTACAAAGATTACAGATGATTATTGAGGCCTGTTATTACGACCTTGACCACATTGCATACTATAAAAAAAGGGCATTGCATTTTCATGCATTGCATGTATTAAACAAAGCATTCCAGGAATACCTGCAGGCTGTTTTTATTAGCAATAAAACGTATCCCATTGCATATGATAAATGGATCAGGTACCAGGTAATAGATATACTTAAGAAACCGGAATTATTTCCACTGCTTGCCCCTGTTCTTTCAATAGCCGATATTGAAAGCAATGAGATCATTGATAATGTTAAATTGCTTCATGGGTTGTTAAATGACTTATGAAAAGCGGAGCCAAAAACTGATGCAACCTTTATAAAAACACTTGTACTAAACTTGGCGTGTTTTTACTATTTAAAGAATTGCAGGGTTCATACTTTTATTATGGGCAATAGGATGAAAAAGCAACTCCAACTGTAATTACGGGGCTTTTACTACTACAGCAGTTTGATAAAATAATTTATAATGAACAACAATATTCCTGATAACTGGTATGAAAGTTTTTTTTCCGGCATCAACTGCGAAATGTGGGAGAAAGCGCCAACAAAAGAATGGACAGATGCCGAAGTTAGATTTTTGATGGAAGTATTCAATCTTCCGGAAGACAGTCATATTCTTGACCTGCCTTGTGGCACAGGAAGACATTCAATTGAGTTGGCAAAGAAAGGGTTTCATCTTACTTCAGTTGATATTTCCGAAGAATTTATATATGGTTTAAAAAAGAAGGTTGAGGAACAGCAATTAGATATAGAAATAATTCACGGCAATATTTTGTCGCTGAAATTGAAAGGTATTTTTGATGGCGCATTTTGTCTCGGTAACAGTTTTGGCTATTTTAATTTCCCTGGTATGGAAACTTTTGCAGAGAAAGTTTCAACGTCTTTAAAACAAGGCGCAAAATGGATAATTAATACCGGCCTGATGGCTGAAAGTTTCCTTGCAAAATTCATCAAAGAAAAAAAATATGAGCTGGAAGGTTTAACTATGGAAATCAGCAATGATTATGATGAATGGAACAGTTGTTTACTTACCACATTAACCTACACAAAAAACGGCAAACAGGAAATTCATCAATTCAAGCATCATGTTTATACGGTTGCTGAATTAATAAGATTATTGAAAAAATATAATTTAAAAACCATTGCATTGTATAATTCAACAGATAAAACAGCATTTAAGTTAGGGGATGCACAATTATATCTGGTGGCGCAAAAAGAGGGATAGTTTTTTTTCATCTCTGGACACCTTCGCAATGGTTCGTTTTCTAACGAAATATTTAACTGATGAAAAAACTGCAGGCAGTAAATATGGAGGAGTTGATAAAAATTTTAAAAGAAAAAGAATTGTAATAAAGTTTAAAAATATAAAAACAATTGATCACCTGTTAAAATAATAATTATGAAACAGCACAGCAGGACACTTGAAATGATGAGTCTGTTAGTTATTTTAATAACAGTATTGCTTTTCTTTTTATTCGTCAATTTGGCTGCAAATTTTTATAAGCACATAGATGATATTAACTATTTTAAAATTAAGCCAGGTATGATAATAAGTACTTTTTTATTTTTTTGAGATAAGTACATCTTAAAACTTGCATCATTTAACAACTTGTGGCATCCATAAAATATCAATCAATAAAATTGAAATAGAAAAAATAAAAACGATTTTTATGAAGCAAAGAAAAAACAAATCCCTTAACCATACAGCGTTCGTTACGGCAGTATATTGCATTAAGATTCAAAAATCTTTTGCATTATTCATTTTGATTATTCTGACATCATTCATTCCAGCTAACTCTTTTGCACAAAGCGCAGAAGACACTTCAGACGGAAGTTTTCACGATGATCTTCTTAATAATCTTGTGGGCAAATGGGATGTTGCCGCAATAGCACATGATGAAAAATTTGTTCTGAGCCTGGAGGCAGAATGGGTTTTGAACCATCAATATCTGCATATTCACTATAAAAGTCATGAAGTAGTTCCCTGGTTAAAAGTGCGATTTGAAGCAGAACTGTTTTTTGGATATAATCAGTCGGCCAAACACTATACGGTTCATGAAATGACGGTACATGGCGACGACGGGCCATACGAAGGTTTTTGCTATGCTTACCAAACAGGTAACGAATTTAAGTTAATGAAAAAACACGCTGGTTCAAACAACGCAACTGTGTCAAGGTTTACGTGGGAGCCTTCCTCAAAATCTTGGCAGATGGATATGAGACTGCTGATAGACGGAAAAGAAGGAGAATCATTGATAGACATGAAAATGGTAACTGCAAAGCCATCAACAAAATAAAATTTCAATTATAAATTAACCAAAAAATTTATTCAATGAATACAGTTTCAACCGTACAGGCTGCTGCCGGCTCAATAACTAATAATGCTAATAAAACAACAAGGGCCTCTGTACGTAAAGGGCGTTATCTTTTTGTAGCCATGGCCATCCTCTTTTTCATCATTTCGGCGGTTGGTTTTGGTTCGGATTATATAAGGATATCTGCCAGTCACATTAATGTTCATTGGTTTGCACTTACTCATGGCGCCATAATGACGGGTTGGCTGCTGGTTTTTTTCCTTCAAAGTATGCTCGCTGCAAAGGGCAAACTAAAATTTCATCGTCAGCTCGGGCTGTTCTCCGTTGCGTTAGGCGTGCTTGTTTGGCTCTCCATGGTTATTGCCACGGTTCGGGCATTGCTCGCTTTCCCACCTCCGTCGGAAGATGGGGCATGGGATGTTTTGTTAATCCAACTGTATGGCATGAACTTGTTTGGTTTATTCTTCACCTGGGGTATCTTAGTGAGAAAAAAAGCAGCTGCTCACAAACGGCTTCTTTTTTTAGCAACAATGGTACTGATGCAGGCGGGCATCGATCGCATTCCGGGGTTGCCGGGGTTGAACGCTGCCATATTTGTGCGTTTTATTTATTTAGATGCATTGATCATTCCGCTTTTGATTTATGACCTTGTTACTGTAAGGCGAATTCATAAAATAACAATCATCGGCAGTATGATCATTATTATTGTGCAAGTTATCGTAACCAATACTGTGGGATCACCGGCATGGCACCGGTTCTGGTTTAACCGATTTGCACCATTTGTGGAGAAAGTGACTGAAGTGAAACTCAGCGATGCCCACATTGAACCACTGTTGGGGGATTACGGCGACAAGAACTGGCACATGACCGTTCGCCGTGACAGTGGTAAGATCTACCTTCAGTTACCAGATGTGCCAAAATTTGAAATGGCACCCACTTCTGAAAATGAATGGTTTTTGAGAACTATGACCTGGAAGGTATCTTTTATAAGAGGGGTAGACGGCAGCGTAATAAAGATCATCAATAAGCAACCAAACATAACCTGGGAAGTGCAAAGAATGAAGTAACTGCAGTTATAAGAAGATTAATTACACTAACTAATGAACGTATATCAACTTAACTGCTATGGTCTTTCGCAATCACCCAAATATTATTGATCTTCTTCAGCAGCAACGTAAAAGCTCCATCCAAATTCCCGATAGTTCTGGTTAAATGCCATTTACCCACTACAAAAAAATAATCGGGTGACAGTTGTTTTATTTCAATGTATTCAAAATTAAGTTTACCCATGGCTGTTGTATCGGGGTAACGTTTTTTATAATTATTCAGTGTATTTTGCCAGCCATAAGTAATACCAGTTTTGCCAATAAACATTAGTGAATCATTTTGCCAGTAGCCTTTCATAAAACTTTCAATGTCTCCACGGTTCCAGGCTGCATCCTGTTCAGACAATATTTTTACGATAGCTTTTTCGTCATTTGATTGTGCCTGCATTGAACCAGCCAGCAGAAAGCAAGTAATAAAAAAAGGAAGTATTTTTTTCATGACAAATAAAGTTTTATAAATACAAGATACTGAAATCTGCAATTGTCTTTAAAATTCCCGGCTGCTCAGCGGGGATAGGGGTTAATGTTTATGATGCGGAGAAGCA
>JAYVLZ010000487.1:0-10193 GCA_043759175.1 Chitinophagaceae bacterium
CGGTATAAAAAAAACAATCATCATGAGGAATAAAATTGGAGCCATGCTGCAAGGCATGGCTGTGTTATTTTCTTAAGTTGACGGCTATGGTGTCCTCACAAACGGCTTACATGGCGAATCAAAATTTTATTTTTTAGACAGCTTCTAAGAACCCGTTATTGCAATTTTAGTTCGTATTTTACAAACCGGTATGAAAAGAAAATTACTATCTGCATTAAAATATTGTTTATTCCTGGGGCTGGGTATTTTTTTAGTTTGGTGGAGTATTCATAAAATGGATGACAAGAACTGGAATGATTGTAAAGAGGCACTCAAATCAGCCAAATATATTTTATTTGTACCCGTATTTTTTATCATTACTGCAAGCCATATCAGCCGGGCCATGCGCTGGAAAATTTTAATGAAACCAATGGGCTACAATCCCAGGCTACTGAATACTTTTTTTGCTGTAATGGTAGGTTACCTGGCCAATCTTGCCATCCCCCGTTTGGGTGAAGTACTTAAATGTACCATTCTTAGTAAGTATGAAAAAGTACCTGCCGATAAATTGGTTGGAACTATTTTGATAGAGCGGGTGATGGATGTTATCTGCCTGACAACTGTTTTTATTATTGCCCTGATATCCCAGGCTGATATTATTGGTGAATATGCCAGTATCACATTGAAAGAAAATTTCTTTTCTGGTGGAACGAAAGCAATTCTTATAAAATTTTCAATCATTGCCGGGTCTGTAACTGTTCTCTATTTTATTTTTAAGTATGTCTTCAGATTATTCAGCCAATACATTGTAATTAAAAGAATCAAACAAATTTTTACGGGTGTAAGCACGGGTATCAGCAGTATTAAAAACTTACAAAACAAAAAAACTTTTATTTTTCATACTGTTTTTATCTGGAGTTGTTATACCGGAGGAACTTACCTTGGCTTCTTTGCCACTATAGGTACAGATCATTTACCTTTTGCAGCAGTGTTTCCTGTATTGGCATTTGCCAGTATTGGCATGATCATTACGCCGGGAGGTATCGGTACCTATCCACGTTTTATTATGCAGGTAATGTTATTGTATAATATTGAAGAAGGATTGGGCTATGCAAATGGTACCCTGCAGTGGATTGCTCAATCCGTTATTATTTTGATAGCAGGGTTTGTTTCATTATTGTTATTACCTTATTACAACAAACAAAAAAAGGTTTTGAGCAATACCGGGGTGTCTTAACAATGATCAGATTCAGGAATTAAACATTCTTTCTCAAACAACTAAATATATTTAATAGGGAAGCAAAATATTTTCCTTATAATATTTCAGAATAACCATTTACTATACATCAAATTTCAGTAAAATATTTTTCCTGAAGAATCAAACTTAACATTGGAATTATTTTACAGAACATAATTTTGCAATCTTGTATGCAAAAACAAAACACCATAGCAAGGGATATCAGCTGGCTGTCTTTTAACTACAGGGTTTTGCAGGAAGCTGCAGATGAAACAGTGCCGCTCAAAGAAAGGATCAAGTTCCTCGGTATCTTCTCCAACAACCTTGATGAATTTTTCAGGGTAAGGGTAGCTGCACTCAAAAGAATGATTGAAATGGGGCACAAAGCCAATATGCACCTGGAGCAATCTCCGGGCATGATCCTGGAAGAGATACAGGATAAAGTAATGGAGCAGCAAAAAGAATTCGACCGCATCTGGAACGAAATACTCAGGGAACTGAAAAAACAAAAGATCTATCTCGTCAACGATATTCAGCTCAACAGAACACAGAAAAAATTTGTACTGGATTACTTTAATGAAGAAGTACGCAGCAATATGGTACCGCTGATGATTGAAAGTATTCAGGCCTTCCCTACGCTTAGCGACAAATCCATTTATCTTGCCTGCTCCCTTTCAAAAAAAGACAAGAGTATACCAAAACGTTTTGCACTCGTATCCATACCAGTAAGGCGGCTGCCCAGATTTATTATTCTTCCTTCCCGCCAAAATGAAAAACATATTATCCTGCTGGAAGATATTATCCGTTATTGCCTGCCTTACATTTTTTCATTTTTTGAATATGATACTTTTACATCCCACATCATTAAAGTGACCAGGGATGCAGAAATTGATATTGATAACGATATCTCCACTTCACTGATACAGAAAATTGAGAAGGGATTAAAGAACAGAAAAAAAGGAAAACCAGTTCGTTTTATTTTTGATAAGGATGTAGAGCCATCCCTGCTTACTTATCTGGTAAAAAGGCTGGGACTTACACAAAAAGATAACTTGATAGCAGGCGGACGCATTCATAATTTTAAAGACTTTATCAATTTTCCTGAAGCTGTTTTTTCTCAAAAAACCAGCAGGAAAAAACCATTTGTTCATCCCTTGCTGCAAAATTTTATCAGGGTAACAGATGTGGTGCTGGAGAAAGATGTATTGCTGAATTTTCCTTATCATTCTTTTGACAGTGTAATTGATTTATTAAGAGAAGCTGCTATTGATCCTGAAGTAACCCATATAAAAATTACCTGTTACCGTTTGGCCAGCCGTTCAAAGATAATTAACGCCCTTACCAATGCAGTTCGCAATGGAAAACAGGTAACTGCAGTGATAGAACTGAGAGCCAGGTTTGATGAAGAAAATAATCTGGAGTGGAAAGAAGAACTGGAAGAAGCAGGCGTAAAAGTGTTGATAGGCGTACACAACATGAAAGTGCATGCCAAACTCTGCATGATAAAAAAAGTGGTAAACAAACAAACCACTCACTTTGGATTTGTAAGCACGGGAAACCTCAATGAAACTACTGCAAAAATTTACGGTGATCATTGCCTGCTCACTTCCAACAGAAATATTATGGCCGATGTAAACAGGATCTTTCATTACCTGGAACAGCCCAAAACAAGGGAACATTTTCTTAAGGCCTGTAAAACATTATTACCAAGTCCCGTCTATATGCGAAAGCAATTGATGATTTTAATAGATAAAGAAATTAAGGCAGCTAAAATTGGAAAACCGGCATCCATCATTTTAAAAATGAATTCATTGAGTGATGAGATGCTGATTACTAAATTATACGATGCAGCAAAGGCTGGTGTTGGTATCCGGATGGTGATCAGGGGCATCATTTGCATGCGTACAGAGAATAAAAAATTTAAAATACCAGTGCAGGCCATCAGCATTGTAGATGAATATTTAGAACATGCAAGGGTGTTGATCTTTCACAATGGCGGAAAAGAAAAAACTTATATCTCCTCTGCCGACTGGATGGTACGAAACCTTGATCACCGCATAGAAGCCGCTTGCCCTATTTTTGAAAAAGAAATTCAGCAGGAGATAAAAGACATTCTGCAAATTCAATTGTCTGATAATATCAAGGCCCGTAAATTAGATAATGAACTGGACAACCAATATATAAATCCACGCAATACAAAAAAGATACGTTCGCAGGTGGAAACCTACAATTACTTATTCCGCAAATTATCCACATAAAACTGCAGCCGTTATTTCTTTTCAAACTAAGTTATTTACACACCTATCTTTGTTCAGGTGTTGGTTAGTTGAGTTAAAAATGCAAATCATATTTCATTCACAATTCGTTCAATCATTCACAATTCACCATTCACAATTTGAGATTAGCAGCAATAGATATCGGAAGTAACGCAGCAAGACTTTTAATCACTGAAGTAGTGCAGGATGCAAATGGCAGTGCCTTGTTTAATAAAATGAACCTGGTACGTGTACCGCTCCGTTTAGGCTTTGATGTGTTTGAACAGGGCATCATTTCCAAACCAAGGCTGGGCATGATGTTGCAAACAATGAAAGCATTTAAACACCTGTGCAATGCTTACGAAGTGAGCCACATAAAAGCCTGCGCCACCAGCGCCATGAGGGATGCAAAAAATTCTGCAGACATCATTCGTAAAGTAAGATTAGAAACAGAGATACCAATAGAAATAATCAGTGGCGACCTGGAAGCCGGTCTTATTTATGAGAACCACATTGCAGAGACGATGGATAAAGACAACAGTTACCTGTACATTGATGTAGGCGGCGGCAGCACTGAATTATCTTTCTTCAGCAGCAACATTCTCATTTATAAAAAATCATTCAACATAGGAACCATCCGCTTGCTGAAAAATATGGTGACTGACAAAGAATGGGATGAAATGAAAGAAACTATCCGTGCTGTTACCAAAGGCCACAAGTTAGTGGTGGCAATAGGCAGTGGTGGCAATATCAATAAAGTTTTTTCCATGAGCAAGAAAAAAGATGGCAAGCCATTAAGCCTGGAACTGCTGAGAGATTACTACAAAGAGCTAAGCAGTGTAACGCTGCCAGACAGGATTGTAAAATACGATTTACGGGAAGACAGGGCCGATGTAATAGTGCCTGCCATACTCATTTATATCAACACCATGCGATGGGCAGGTGCGGAAGAAATATATGTACCAAAGATTGGTTTGGCTGATGGCTTGATCCGGCATTTATGGGAAGAGGTGAAATAGTTGATGGTTGAAGGTTTGAAAGTTGCATAACCGTTCCAGTAAACTTTTATTATTGTTTTTCTTTGTAATTAAAAATCTTTTCTACATTTACGTCGGCGATTATTTTTTCGGGTATTGTTTTATTCTAATGCAGGACCATTACTCCCTTCGCTTTCACCAAATAAAACCATTGTTATGGCTCCCGAAAAAGAATACAAAAAAGTTACTACCAACACCATCCAAAAAATGAAAGCGGCAGGAGAAAAGATCTCCATGATCACCGCTTATGATTTTTCATTTGCAAAAATTTTTGATGCAGCTGGCATTGATATTATCCTGGTTGGCGACAGTGCCAGTAATGTTATGGCCGGTCACACCACCACCCTGCCCATTACACTGGATCAGATGATCTATCATGCACAAAGTGTGGTAAGGGCAAGGGAAAGAGCATTGATCGTAGTAGATCTTCCTTTCGGTTATTATCAATCCAATTCAGAAATAGCACTGGCTTCTGCCATTCGTATCATGAAAGAAAGCGGCGGCCACACGGTAAAACTGGAAGGCGGCGAAGAAGTGATTGAATCAGTAAAAAGAATTGTGAGTGCAGGCGTTCCTGTAATGGGGCATCTAGGATTAACGCCACAGTCCATCAATAAATTCGGAACATACGTAGTGAGGGCTACCGAAGAAGATGAAGCAAAAAAATTGAGAAAAGACGCTTTGCTGCTACAGAAGGCAGGATGCTATGCTATTGTACTGGAAAAAATTCCTGCCACACTGGCCAAAGAAGTAAGCGAAAGCCTTCATATACCAACCATCGGCATCGGTGCTGGCGGACACTGCGATGGACAGGTATTAGTAATGCACGACATGCTGGGCATTAATATAGAATTTAAACCAAGATTTTTACGCAGATATCTAAATTTAGATGAGCAAATTACCGACGCCATTAAACAATATATTACGGATGTGAAGGATAGAGATTTTCCTAATGAAAATGAATCTTACTAAGATTTATTTTCAGCATTGCACTTAGTAATATTCGTACCTTTTAACAACAAAAGTTCCATCACTGTATGTTTCTTTCTCACTGGTAACCCTGTTGCTGGTATCGTAAGTATATTCACTTGTTGAAGATTCGGTAGCTCCGCCTGTATAAACAGTACTCCTGGTTACCGGTAAATTTTTAAATGGTAACGGATGATAGGAAGGTGTAAGAAAAACAGTATTTAAAACATCATTGTAAGTATAGGAAGTTACGGATATGGTTTGGCCTGATTCATCCTTTTCTGTGTAAGTAATGGCATTGCCGTTATTATCATAAGTGTAATAATTAATGCCGTCTAATAATACCGGGCCACCTAAAGCAGAATAGGTATAGGTTCTTTCTTCAATTACCTGCTTGCCGGCATTGTAAATTAATTTACTGGTAGAAGAATCGTCAGTATCATTCACCTGGACGGTGCTGTCAACCAAACCTTCACTATTGATATAAGAAACATCCCGGATAATGACATGGTCATAATTCTTTATTTCTAAAGCATAATTACCGGGATTATATTCATACAAAAATTTAAGACCTGTTGAGTTAGAAATCAACGCAAGTATCCTGTCCGTTGCATCATAGGTTACGTTGAATGTATCAATAGCATGGTAAGGAGTATTTCGGGCATCTTCAATATAAGTTTTTAATTTCACCGATGCTGCACCGGGAAGATCATCCATTACAATATCCTTCTGGCAGGAAATAAAAACCGATGATAGTAAAAGAACGCAGAATATAAATGATAGATTTCGTTTCATGTTTATTAGTTAGTTGGTTATAACAGGAGCAATTAAAAATTAAAATTATATCTTTTTAAACTATTATGAAAGTAAGCGTTTTTATGGCAGATAATTAAAACAATGGCTATACGGATGATCATAGTAAGTATTATTTTTTTAGGTGCCACACGGTCATTTGCACAATCGGCTTCTTCTTCATTTAAAGTGATTGCTTTTTATACTGCCAAGAGTGATCTGGCTCACATCAGCTTTGTTGATGAAGCCAACAAATGGTTTAGTGAAATGGCAATGCAACATCATTTTACCTATGACTCCACCAACAACTGGACAAAACTGAATACTGCATTTCTTTCTAAATACCAGGTGGTAATTTTTTTAGATACCCGGCCGGATTCCCTTCCACAGCGAATAGCTTTTCAGCAGTATATGGAACATGGTGGCGCATGGATGGGTTTTCATTTTTCTGCATTTGCATTAACCCCTTCAGATTTTAACCAGGACTGGAATTGGTACCATAATATTTTTATAGGCGCCGGTGAATATAAAAGCAATACCTGGCATCCCACTGCTGCTATACTTCGTGTGGAGAACCATCAACACCCTGCCACAAAAAATTTACCTTCAACCATTACTGCCGCACCCAATGAATGGTACCGCTGGCAACATGATCTTAAAAAAAATCGGGACATCAAAATATTATTGTCTGTTGACAGCAGCAGTTTTCCATTGGGCAATGGCCCCAAGCCGCATGAAATATGGCACAGCGGCTACTACCCTGTTGTGTGGACGAATACAAAATACCGGATGATTTATTTTAACATGGGGCATAATGATATGGATTATGACGGAGGTACTAATAAAATATTATCCTCTACATTTAGTTCCTCTATGCAGAATAAACTGATCATGGATGCATTGATTTGGCTGGGTAATAAAAAGAAATAAAAAGCTTTACAACTTATTTCTTAATACCCAACGATTCTAAAAAAGCATCCGAGTTAGATTTTCTGCCAAGAAATTTTTCTACCATATTTATTTCCGGTTCAGTTGCTCCCATTTCCAAAATTCCTTTGCGGTAACCGATACCAGTAGCATTGTCCATCACGCCTTTCTTTTTAAATACAGAGAATATATCCTGTGCATATACTTTCGACCACAGGTAACCATAGAAGTTAGCTGCATATCCATTTAAATGTACAAAGCTGCAAATGAAATGACTGCCTTCAGGAAAAGGTATCTGGCTGAGCATAAAACTTTCTTTCGCTACCTCCATAGTTCCTTTGGTTTTTATTTCATCATACCTGTCTTCAAAAGTAAAATCTGTAACACCCAGGGCCACCTGCCGCATATTATTAAAGCCTGCATTCACCAATTGGGCTTGTTTCATTTTTGTAAACAAAGACAATGGAAGCGCTGCTCCCGTTTTATAATTTTTTGCAAATAGTTTTAATGCATCATACTCCCAGCACCAGTTCTCTAAAAACTGAGAAGGCGCTTCTGTAAAATCGCCCTTAACAGTAAATGCATTTTGTGATGCAATGGCCGGATGACACAGTAACCAATGCACCAGGTGGCCAAATTCATGAAATAGGGTAATTACCTCTCTGTGCTTTAATAACGAGGGTTGCTCTGCATTTCCTTCAGGAAAATTACAAACGAGGGCTGCAGCAGGCAAGGCTTCCGATCCATTGGCATTCCTGTATTGGTTGATAGGGAAACAGGCAAAATGTGTGTATTTATTTTGCCTTGGAAAAAGATCAAGATAAAAATTACCTGATTTCACCCCGTCTTTCCAGATATCAAATGTTTTTATCTTGCTGTCCCATACCGGTACCTGGTTGGTTTCTTTAATTCGTATGCCCAGCAAATTTTCGTACACAGTAAACATTCCCCTGAGCGTATTGTTCATTTCAAAATATTCCTTTACCTCATCTGTATTTAACTGGTATTGGGTGCTGAGTAATTTTTTATGGCAATAAGCAAAATCCCATGCATATAAAGTGTCTGGTTCTCCGGGCAGCAGCTGATGTTTTAATACCCTCATGGTTTTTACTTCATCCGTAACCAATGGCGTTAATTTTTTTATCAGATCATTTTCAAATGCCCATACATTTGCAGGATTGGCCGCCATTTTATCCAACACAGAATAAGCAGCATAACTGCTGAACCTCAAAGTTTTTGCCATAATATTCCTGTAATATAAAAGACTGTCCAATACAGTAATATTTTTGGGGTAGGCCCGGTTGTTATAATGCAGATACATGGCTTTCCTGGTATCACTGTTGTCAGCATTTTCTGTAATGCTTATATAATGGGGCCGTTTATATATACCACGTATTTATCTTCTCCTCTTTTCCATTCATTTAGTTGTTCTGATGGAACACCCTTTAATGCTGCTGCAGTAAATTCAAGGCTGTCCTTACTCTCCGTAATATTCCTGTCGAACCGGTTGCCCAGTTCCACAATCTTTTTATTGAGCGATTCTAATTGTTGCCTTCCGGCTGCATCCAGTTTCATTCCGTTCTTTTCAAAAGAAACAACAGCATCGGAAAGAAATTTCTGTTGGGATGCTGACATCGATGCTCCTTTATCAGTCATAAATTTTTTAATAGCCTTGTACAAAGGCTCATTCAGGTAAACATTATTGATGTAGTTTTGTAATTTATCTGCGGCTTCAAAAGCTGTGTTGCGGATGCTGTCATCTGCATAAGTAGAATTGATCAACCCCAGTTTTGATTGCAGGTCGCCCAGTTCATACTGAAAAGCATCGTATGCAAAGAGTGTATTTTCAAGTGTCTGCTTCTCTGCAATGGCCGTAATTTTATTGATCGTTTCGCCGGAAGATTTTATCAGCAGTTCTACTGCTTCATTAACTGTTGCTGCATTCAATGTTGCAAAGTCAACAGGAACATTATCATGTTTCAATAAAATATTCTGGCCCTGTGCCATATAGCACATACAGCACATACCAATAAGAAAATAGAACAGCTTTTTCATTTTGTCTGGTTAATTTTATTTATAATTAGCTGTGTAAATTAATGTAATTATTTTTGACAGCACCAGGCAATTATCAATGACATAAAATATTATTTTGTTGCCCGCCTTAGCTTTCTCACAGGCTGCAGGTGCGTCATTTAATTGTATAGTTTTTACCCCTCTTCATTCATTAATGTTTTTTCAATTCTTTTGTCAGGGATAAACCAGATCATTGCCACCACTGCAAATAATACAAGACTGATGTATTGATTAATAAAAGAGAAAATAATTCCTACCGCATACATCACCATGGACAGTTTACCTTTTTCATCTTTTTCAAATGCTTTTGCCAGGCTCTTATTTCTATTGTGATTATTGATGAGTGTTTTAGATAACATTGTATAAGAGATTGCCGCCATTAAAAGCACCACTCCATATAATGCAACGGGCCATTTGGTAAAATGATTTTCTCCCATCCATGCAGTAACAAACGGCACCAGGGAAAGCCAGAAAAGCAAATGGAGGTTGGCCCATAACGATACCCCATTTACTTCTTTTGCTGCCTGCAGCATGTGGTGATGATTGTTCCAGTAAATACCGAGGTAAATAAAACTTAAAATATAACTTAACAATTTTGGAATAAGTGGTTTTAAAGAAGCCAGTTCGCCACCTTGCGGAACTTTGAATTCTAAAACCATGATGGTAATGATGATTGCTATAACGCCATCACTAAATGCTTCCAGCCTTCCTGTACCCATTATATAATATTTTCAATAAATGTATTAAGAAATACAATCCGGTTCACAAGTTGTTTTTACAATAAATATTTTTATTTTATCACCCCGCCACTTTAACTTCATTATTAAACATTTCATTACAACACATTAAGAAGCTGTTTGAATTAAATTTTTTTGATACCAGCTAATATTTTCATAGCATCATTGTTGTGTCACAATCCTTTCA
>JAYVLZ010000488.1:0-10654 GCA_043759175.1 Chitinophagaceae bacterium
TTGTTTTTGCCAATGTTGAAGGGAGCACTTTCAACTAAATCCATCAAAATGTGGTCAGGCCGTTTTGTTAAACTAAGTAGTCCTTGAATAATGCCGGGATTGTTTACGATGTTTAATTTGTAAACTTCCTTTGAATTATTAGCCAATTCAGTTTTCCAATTGAATTGCCAGCCACTTTTCCTGGTTATTTGTCTTACGTCTGCAATAGCTAACAGGGAAATTTCAGTTTGAAAACTATCACCTGAAATTGTGTTCTGGATTGAGTTTGTAAGCCTGTCAATGATAAAATCCAGTGCTATTTTTTTCTGTTTCTTCACTCCACAATTTATGAAAAATATAGGTAAAAGCTTTTAAAAATTAGGTGAAAAAACTCAAATCTAAATGAAATTCTTAGCGGCTGTAATAAGAAAATATAACTATTAGTTAGTATATAAGAATACCCTCTGTTGGCTTTTTTTCTTGTCCTGTTATATTACTGATTTTTTAAAAAATACGTAATCTTTACAAAAGTGTTAAGGCCCGATGTCGATAAATTTTATCGTCAGAATTAAGTAGGACTTATCCAAAAACTTGTCGGCTTTGCCTGTTGGAAAGTTATCCTTATAATATAGCTGATTGTACTTCTCTCAAGCCCCACTTACACAGCTATATATCTTTTATTAAAGCGAAAATTTTAAATGATTTTTTTTGACCGGCGGAAACTGCGCCGTTTTTTTTGTGATTATATTTGACTTCTTTTTTTTGCCAGTTGGTGAAAAAGAAATGTTGTGAACAGCAATAACACAATAATCATGGAACAAAAAAAACAATCAGAAAGCCTTTTTTCTCCCTATCAAAAATTTGCCATTTTTATTTTGGCCATCACCCAGTTTACGGTAATACTTGATTTTATGGTGATGTCTCCATTGGGAGATATGCTAATGAAATCTATGGATATAAAACCTTCTCATTTTGGTATTGCTGTATCTGCTTATGCATTCAGCGCCGGCATATCAGGTTTGCTTACTGCGGGCTTCGCAGATAAGTACGACCGTAAAAAATTATTGTTGTTCTTCTACATTGGTTTTATAGCAGGCACTGTTTTATGTGGTATCGCCAATTCATATCCCTTGCTGATTGGCGCAAGAATTATTACCGGTTTATTTGGCGGCGTGATTGGTTCCATATCCATGGCCATCGTTGCAGACTTATTTACTTTGCAACAGCGGGGCCGGGTAATGGGTTTTATGCAAATGGGTTTTGGTGCCAGCCAGGTGATGGGCATACCGGTTGGTTTATACCTGGCAAATGCCTGGGGTTGGCATGCACCGTTTTTATGGGTGGCTGCCATGGCAAGTGTGGTAGCCGTTTTAATTGCTGTTAAGCTGCAGCCCATCACCAAACATCTTGCTGTACAGCTTGATAAAACAGCATTGAATCACTTGCTGCATACCGTTGCAAAAAAAGATTACCGTATTGGTTTTACTGCCATGGCATTAATGTCAATCGGTGGTTTTATGATGATGCCATTCGGCAGTGCGTTCGCAATAAATAATTTACAAATCACACAACAGCAGTTGCCCATTATATTTATGGTGTCCGGCATTGGAACCCTGATAATAATGCCACTGGTAGGAAGACTTAGTGACAGGATTGATAAGTTCAGCATGTTTGCCATTGCTTCTGTATGGATGGTGATAATGGTATTGATCTATACTAATCTTTCCGCCACACCACTCTGGTTAGTGATCATTTTTAATGTACTGATGATGGCCGGCATTATGAGCAGGATGGTACCAGCCGGGGCATTAACAACTGCCATACCTGTAATGCAGGATCGTGGAGCATTTATGAGTATCAGTTCCTCGCTGCAGCAAATAGCAGGAGGTATTGCTGCAGCCTTTGCAGGAATAATCGTGGTACAAAAAGATAAGTTCAGTCCGTTGGAACATTATAACATCTTAGGCTATGTAGTGATATGCCTTTCTGTTATCAGTGTGTTTATGTTATATCGTGTGAATACATTGATAAAAAACAGGAGTGCAAAAAAGTCCGGAGAGACCCAGGCTGAAGATGTGTTGATGCCTGTTGCTGAAATATAAAGGAAACTTAAATCATTCTTTTCTTGCATCAGCACCAGGTAATCTTTTTCTTACCAATGTAATCTGCCCACGGTGATTGGCTTCATGCTCACAAACATGAAACCATTTGCAAAAATTGTTGGTGGGTTTTCCTCCAAAAAAAGATGGGTCCACTTCTGCAAACCATTTATCATCTCTTTTTTTAAATTCTGCCAGTGTCTTTTCTCTTACTTCCTGCAGAGCAGATAAATAATAATCAAGATTGTTTCCTTTGATTTGTTTTCTTCCTTCATCACCCAACTCCATTGCCGCACCAAATCTTTTTTTATTGACTTCGCTAAAATCTTTGAGATTATAGAAAGTTAAATCCTGGTAAACAGTATCGGTGGCAGCCAGGTGCATCAGCATCGCCCCGATGGTATTGGCTTTGGGGTCCATTAAAAAATCAAGCTCTTCCGGTTTTAAATTTTTTACAGCACGTTCTACAGATCCCCTGATCCAGTTGAGCATAGAAACCAATGTGCCAATTTGTGGTGAGTAGCCTTCCACCGTACCAATGATATTGGGATTATCTTCTGCATAAGGATTGCCAAAACTACTAAAAGACAGAAGGCTGGCGCCAGCAGTGCCTGCAGCGGCGAATGCAGCCGTTTGAAGAAATTTTCTCCGGTTGGTACTGGGAATCTGCTGTAACATACTGTTGATTTTTTTTGATGACAAGTAGAAGTGAAAATGCTTTACAGAAAGTTAGTTTAGAATTTTCTGTAAAGCAAATTTTAACAGCATTAATATTTACAGCTACCCAAATCAGTAATCTAAAAATGCCTTGCAATTCTATAGTACAAACTGGATAAAAATGTGCAATAGCCCGAAGAGCCCGTCTCGATTTTTCGGGAGCTAAAATGTGAATAACCCCGGATGAAATCCGGGACATTAAATAATAATGACCTGTCAACCGTGGGATGAATAAAAATCATTGCACATTTCTATGGCGTGTCAAGTGAAATTATTTTACACCAGTTTCATTACAATTAAAGTCTGTCCAAAGTTTATTAAGACTTTGCCAAACAGTATGTGTTGCCGGCTGGGGTGATATTTTATAAAAAAGAAAAGTTTTGTCTTGCCCTGTGCAATATTTCAGGTGAACAATGCAATTGAGTGTATTTGGTTGCTGTTCCATATAATCAAGCATTTCAACTGTTCCTGAAAAAGTACTCATATCTCCTGTGGCTGTAACGATTTTTTTTATAGTGGTTTTTGTTTGGGAAACTTTTTCAGCAGGTATTTTTCTTTTCTCAATATTTCTGCCAATCAGTCCATCATAATAAGCGTTTAAATTGCTTTCAATAATTCCTGAATCAATCACAGGCTTACCATCCAGGAACCATAAAAAAGCATAGCTCCAGTATTCACCAGATTTTACATCGCCCCAGCCTTTTGTAAACCGGATATCTTCCACGCCTGCATATTTAATTTGCGGTGCAAAGTCGGGCGGAATTAAAAACCTTTCAATACCCCATCCTTCCATTGGCAGGGAATAAGGAGGTTTCCATGAAGCTGCATCAAAAACAGGTGCTTTATCCTGGCAAAAGCCGGATGAATAAGCAACGCATAATAGTATGACAATTAAATTTTTCATGTTGTTATTTTAATAGATTTTTTGCTTTATAAAAGTAGTCTATTAAATGGACCCTATTTAAAAAATCAGGCAACTGTAATTTGTATAAACTTTATAAAGAGGATATGTCTGACGCTCCCATGTGTTGTATTCATCAACAGTTGAGTGATGCGGATAACCGGGATAAAAAACGCAATGTGTGGATTTAATTCTACGTTTTCAATTTCAACATTGACCTAAACCTGAATAATCTATCGCTTATTTTTTAGGTACAATTTTTCCATATTATTTATTGCATGATCAAAACTTTTACCCTCCGGATAAAAAACTTACTGGAAGAAACTGGTGACAGCGTTGCTTTCTTTTCATCTTTTGTTCGTAATATTTTCAAAAGCGGATTCGACTGGGATGAATTTATCCGCCAATGTTATTTAATTGGTCTTAAATCCCTGAACATTGTATTGCTTACAGGCTTTGTACTGGGTTTTGTTCTAACCTTACAATCTCTTCCAACCCTCAAAGATTTTGGTGCAGAATCTTTTGTTCCCGATATGGTTTCCATTTCTGTTATACGGGAAATAGGCCCGGTGATTGTTTCTCTTATTTGTGCTGGAAAAATAGCTTCTGGTATCGGTGCAGAATTGGGCAGTATGAAAGTGACTGAGCAAATTGCAGCAATGGATGTGTCTGGTGCCAACCCTGTTCAATATCTTGTAGTTACCAGGATAATCGCCTGTACCATCATGGTGCCGTTGCTTGTTTTATTTGCAGATGCCTTTTCTTTTTTAGGTGGTTATGCCGGCATCAATGTTTCCGGCAGTATGACAGCCACACTCTATTTTAATAAGTCTTTTATGTCGCTTACGTTCTCTGATTTATTTCCTGCGCTCATCAAAACAATTCTCTTTGGATTTACCATTGGTTTTATAGGTTGTTACAAAGGCTTTAAAGCAAACAGGGGCACAGAAAGTGTTGGTATCGCTGCTAATTCAGCGGTAGTGTCATGTTCAGTATGGATCATTATTATAGATGCGATTGCAGTGCAGTTAACCAGCATATTTATTTATAATCAATAACCGATGGAAGAAGTAATAGAAATAATAAACCTTAAAAAATCTTTTGATGGGAAAGAAGTGTTGAAAGGAATTAACCTAACTGTAGCAAAAGGTGAAAATGTAGCAGTAGTAGGAAAAAGCGGCCAGGGAAAAAGTGTAACCATTCAATGTATTGCAGGCATGCTAACGCCAGATGAAGGAAGCATAAAAGTATTAGGACAGGAGATCAGCGAACTGAATGAAGATGAACTAAAAGCCATCCGCATACGAATGGGCTTTCTTTTTCAGCATGCAGCATTGTATGATTCTATGACGGTGAGGGAGAACCTTGCATTTCCTTTAAAGGCAGCTTTAAAAATAAAAGACAGGGCAGAAATAGAAAAGCGTTCAATAGAAGCGCTGGAAGCAGTTGGGCTGGCTGATGCAATAGACAAAATGCCTGCTGATCTTTCTGGCGGACAAAGAAAGAGAATGGGGCTTGCAAGAACACTGATTGTAAACCCTGAAATTATTTTATATGATGAACCTACAACAGGTTTGGATACCATTACGGCTAAAGAAATAAGTCAGCTGATAATGGATATAAGAAACCGCTACGGGGCATCTTCCATTATTATTACGCATGATATGGCCTGTGCAAGAAAGACTGCAGACAGAATAGTTGTTATGAATGACGGACAGTACATAGCAGAAGGCAGTTATACGGAATTAGAAAACTCACCCGACGAATTCATCAACTCATTTTTTAAACTTTGATCTAATGAAAAATAATTCATCCACAAAAATTAAAACAGGCATTTTTGTTATAGCAGGTTTTGCAGTATTGTTATTGATGGTCTTCTTAATAGGTAATCAGCAAAATCTTTTCCGCAGTACTTTTAAATTACATGTTCACTACAGATCAGTGGTTGGATTGCAGGAAGGCAGCTTTGTAAGATTTGCCGGTATTAATGTAGGAACGGTGGAATTGATCGATATACAAAATGATACTACTGTAAGAGTTGATATTTCTTTACAGAAAAAAGTAAAACCATTTATAAAGGCAGACAGCCGTGCCAGCATCAGTACCGATGGACTGATGGGAGATAAGCTGATACAGATTTCACCAGGCAGCAGCAATGCTGCTCTTATTGCAGAAAATGCAGAGCTGATTGCAGTGAACCCTTTTGATATGGAAAAAGTAATGGCGAGAGTAGAAAAGCTGGGCAGCAGGATTGAAAACATTGTTGGCAATGTAGATACCTTATCCGGGCAACTGGCTGGTATTTTCAACAAAGTAAATAACGGTAGTGGCACTTTAGGAAAATTGCTCAACAGCGAAAAGCTGTCAAATGATTTGGAACAAACCATCATGTCAGCAAAAAAAACGGTAAGAACAGCAGATAAGGCAGCACAGGGCCTGAACGAAAATATGGAGGCCGCCAAAAGTAATTTTTTATTAAAGGGCTTTTTTAAAAAGAAAGAAAGAAAACGCATCAGGGATTCTGTGGAAAAAGCAAAGCTGCTGCTGCAGAAAGAAAAAGAAAAGAGCGAATCGCAGGATTAAAATACAAATATTTTTTCGTCGCTTATTTTTCTATTGCAGGTAAACCAGGGTTCAGTTCACAAATAGTCTGCAACCAGCATGGCACAAATTTTTCTGGTAATTAATTATGATCATCATTAAAAATTCGGTTATGAAAAAAGATAAAAATAACTCGCCACAGTTTTCAGAAGCTAAAAAGCAAACAGGTATTCCAACTAAAAAGCAGGATACTGAACCGGAGCATAAACATCAGCCACCGGTAAAAAATCCGTCAACAGATGGCAGGCTTAATACAGCCGAAGAAAGTTCGGGGCTAAATGAGGATAAAACTTTAAGAGAAGATTTGTTACCACTTGATTGAAGACCTTTTTAAATGTTTGATTTTTAAAATAACAGCCATGTTTCTACAAACTTATAGACTATAGTGGCATATTGTCCATATTGAAAAACAATGCCATTCTGTTAACAGCATATAACTAATGTAGTAATATTTATGGCTGTCCCAACTGGTAGTAGTGGCTCACACTTCAAAGACTGCTAAAAATATAAACATTAAAGAACCTGCAATAAATTTCCTTCTCTTTTCATTCAACTCATATCTTTGTTTATCTCACATGCATATCATGGCACGGATATATAAAAAAGTGTAAGATCACCCACGTCAAAATTTATGAGGTGGGCTTGTCGTTAATAGTTTTTTTTAAAAAGGCTGAACTGGAAGTTGCTGTTTAAAATAAAAATTGCCATCACAAAAAAAGCATTTAACTTTTAATTTTTTTTAAAGTAAATCATAAATAAAATACACATGAACCCCTCTTCTGCCATCTTAAAAAATCTTTTATTCTTAACCATTGTACTCTCCATCTTCTCCTGTTCCAAACGTGAGGGTAAATCTAAAATTTTGGTGTTTTCAAAAACTGCCGGCTTTCATCATGAATCGATTGCTGATGGTAACCTGGCTATTAAACAACTGGGTAACCAAAATAATTTTGATGTAGATACTACCTCAGATGCTGCTATGTTTGATGATGACAGTTTAAAAAAATATGCAGCCATTGTTTTTCTAAGCACTACTGGTGATGTGCTGGATTACAGGCAGGAGGCGGCATTTGAACGTTACATACAGGCAGGCGGTGGCTTTATGGGTATTCATGCTGCGGCAGATTGTGAATACGACTGGGGATGGTATGGAAGATTAGCAGGAGCTTATTTCTTAGATCATCCGGGTATAAATGATACTTTTCCAAATGTGCAGCAGGGCGTACTGAATATTATTGATTCAGGTACGGCTGCTACCAAACACCTGCCCACACAATGGAACCGCACTGACGAATTTTACAGCTTTAAAAAAATAAGTAAGGATGTAAAAGTAATCATGACCATTGATGAAAAAACTTATCACGGCGGGAAAAATGGTGACAATCATCCAATGGCATGGTACCATGATTATGATGGTGGCAGGGCATTTTATACAGAACTGGGGCATACCAAAGAATCGTTTTCTGAAGAGCCTTACCTTAAACATATTTTAGGTGGCATTCAATATACGATAGGAGATAACAAAGAACTGGATTATACAAAATCAACAACACAAATTCCACCGGATGACAACCGCTTTACAAAAACACAATTGGCACTGGGGGATTTTTTTGAGCCAACAGAAATGACCATTCTTCCCAACTTTGACATTATGATTATTCAAAGACGTGGAGAGATTTTATTGTATAAAAATGAGACAAAGAAGGTAAAGCAAGTTGGATTTTTAAATGTTTATTTTAAGACCTCAGCACCCGGTGTAAACGCAGAAGAAGGTATGCTTGGATTATGTAAAGATCCAGACTATGCCAGCAACAATTGGGTATATATTTATTACAGCCCGGCAGACAGTGCCGTTAACAGGTTATCGAGATTTACTTTTAAAAATGATACACTGGACAAGGCGACTGAAAAAACAATTTTGGAAGTAAAATCACAAAGAGATATTTGCTGCCATACCGGTGGTTCCATAGCATTTGGTCCTGATAAATTATTGTATTTTTCAGCAGGTGATAACTCTACGCCATTTGATGAACCTGGTGCCAAATATGTAAACAGTGGTTATGGGCCATTGAATGATCTGCCCGGTCACCAGCAATACGATGCAAGGAGGTCCAGCAGTAACACCAATGATTTGCGTGGAAAGATTATGCGGATAAGAGTGAAACCCGATGGCACGTATGAGATACCGGAAGGAAATCTTTTTCCAAAAGGTACCGATAAAACAAGACCGGAAATTTATGTGATGGGCAATCGTAATCCTTACAGAATTTCTGTTGATCAAAAAAACAGTTATCTCTATTGGGGAGAAGTGGGCCCGGATGCAAATAAAGACAGCTTCGCAACAAGAGGTCCACAGGGTTATGATGAATTAAACCAGGCACGTAAAGCCGGCTACTTTGGCTGGCCATTATTTGTAGGTAATAATTATCCCTATCGTCAATATGATTATGCAACCGGTAAAAGCGGTGATAATTTTGATCCGCAAAAACCAATCAATAATTCCAGGAACAATACCGGTTTAACAGAATTGCCTCCTGTACAGCCTGCATTTATCTGGTACCCTTATGGCGCCTCTGCTGATTTTCCACAAGTGGGCACAGGAGGAAGAAATGCAATGGCCGGGCCTGTTTATTATACAGATTTATTTCCAAAAGAAACCCGGTTGCCGGAATACTACAATGGTAAATTAATTATTTACGAATGGATACGTGGCTGGATAAAAGCAGTAACCATGCAACCTAACGGCGACTTTGATAAAATGGAACCTTTCTTTCCTTCAATAAAAGTGAACTCCTTAATAGATATGGAAGTTGGCCCTGATGGAAAATTGTATTTGCTTGAATATGGTAATGGATGGTTTACTAAAAATCCGGATGCAGGCATTGCAAGGATAGATTTTAATAGCGGTAACAGGCCACCGGTAATCAATGCTGTTAACGTTAATAAAAGTTCAGGAGTATTACCATTTGCAATTAAAGCAACAGTAGATGCAAAGGATTTGGAAAAAGATAAAGTAACCTATGTTTGGGATATGGGTGACGGTACAAAAAAAGAAACCAGCGCTCCTGAATTGGATTACACTTATACAAAAGCAGGAGATTTTAAAATTGTTGTAGAAGCAAAAGATAATAACGGCGCTTCTTCAAAAAGCAATGCAGTTAGTATTTATGCCGGTAACGAAACTCCGGTAGTTGCTATTAATATAACAGGCGGTAATAAATCTTTTTATTTACCTGGAGCACCCATTCAATATGCAGTAACGGCAACGGATAATACCGATACTGCAAAGATTGACCCTGCAAATCTTTTTGTATCAGCAGACTACCTGGAAGGTTTTGATAAAGCCAGCGCATCAATGGGTCATCAGCAGGGGCAGGCAAATATTAGCGGTAAAAACCTGATGATGTCACTTGATTGTAAAGCCTGCCATAAAGAAGCAGAGAAGTCCGTAGGGCCATCATTTGTACAGGTGTCTGAAAAATATGGAAAGGATCCCAATGCAGTAACTTATCTCACAGAAAAAATAATAAAAGGAGGCGGTGGTGTTTGGGGCGAAGTTGTGATGGCAGCTCATCCAACACTTACACAGGAAGATGCACATCAAATGATTGCATGGATTTTGTCGCTTACTAATAAGGCAGTGGTTAAAAAATCATTGCCGGCAACGGGAACCATCGTTCCCCCGGCAAATGTAAAGCCAACAAGTACACTGGTGTTATCAGCCAGTTATACTGATAAAGGTGGAAACAATATAAAGGCACTAACGGGCAGCAATACTGTTTCTCTGCGGAGCAATATGGTATCTTTTAATGGAACAGAAAAAACCAAGGGCTTTACTACATTTAAATTTAACGGCATGAGCCTGTTGTTGCTGCCTGCTACAGAAGGATGGTTTGCTTTGGAACAGATTGACCTTACCGGGGTGCGTTCTGTTAATATCACAAGCGGTTGGCAGGCCCCGCCTAAAAATGGTTTAAGCTTTCAGGTAACACTGGATGCACCGGATGGAAAATTGTTAGGTAAAGGAACGATGCCCACTCCTGGTAAGGGTCAGCAGGAGGGTGTAATTCATGTGCCAATTGAAGCGGTGACTGATGGAAAATTCCATGCAGTTTATTTTATTTATAAACCACAGGAGCCATTATCTGGAGGAGTGACGTCAGTACAATTTAATAGCAGATAGAGAGCCGGTTCACCAGTAAATTTGAAATGAATAGTGCATTCCAAATTGTCGCTGGCTTGTGAGGACACTATAGCCCCCGATAAATCGCATTGGCGTAAAGTTAAGGGAAATGCACATAGGTGGAAAAGTAGTGTGGTATTGGTTTTAAAAAGAAAAAGCAACTTGTAGTTCTAA
>JAYVLZ010000489.1:0-9108 GCA_043759175.1 Chitinophagaceae bacterium
ATGAATTCAGTTCAAATCGTTTGAAATTTGGAATCTCTGAAACCCTTATCCAGCAATATTTTCAAAGAACTGATATACTTTTTAACAAGACGGTAGTGAAAAAGAATATTAAATTTGGAACAACTACTTTGGTCTTAAAGCAAAGGCAGACTACGGCTTGCCATAAAAAAATATTTAGTAACAGAAATGGAAGAGATAGATGTGTTGGTGAAATCGATAGTTGCATTACAGCCGCCAATCTTTTAATGAAAGGATACCATGCAGAAAAAATTATTGAACAATGCAGAATATAAAAATTGGCTGGGTGCAATAAAGTTGTCCATTAAGCAAAGCCAGGTAAAAGCAGCGCTGGCTGTAAATAGCCAGTTGATAATGCTGTATTGGAATTTGGGTGGGCAAATAGTGAAAAAGCAGCAACATGCCGCATGGGGTACCGGCTTTATAGATCAGTTGAGCAAAGATCTGAAAGCGGAGTTTCCTGAAATGGCAGGATTTTCTGTATCTAATATTTATGAAATAGTGAAGTTTTATAAATATTTCAGCCAGGGTATTGAAATTTTCAACCCGCCTGCTGGAAAAATAGAATCTGAAAAAAAATCTCGTACAAAATTCCAACAAGCTATTGGAAAATTAGAGCATACAAAAATCCAACAGCTTGTTGGAGAAATTGAAGAAACTCCTGTTTTGCAACTTTGCCTTCAAGTGCCGTGGGGGGCATATTGTATTGATACTGCAAAAAACCGATAGTCCCATACAAGCAAAATTTTACCTGCAGCAAACAATAGAAAATAACTGGAGCCGGGCTGTACTTGAAATGCAGATAGAAAGCAACCTGTATAGCAGGCAGGGCAAAGCCATTACCAATTTTAAAAACACTTTGCCAGAAATAGACAGTGACCTTGCAAATGCACTTTTAAAAGATCCGTACAATTTTGATTTTTTAAATCTTACGGCACAGGTAAAAGAACTGGAACTGGAACAAAGGCTGGTGGAAAACATCACCCGTTTTTTACTGGAGCTGGGCAAAGGCTTTGCGTATATGGGCAGGCAATTTACAGTAACTGTTGGTGGCAAAGAGTACAGGACAGACCTGCTTTTTTACCACACAAAATTAAAATGCTACATCATTATAGAACTAAAAGTAACAGAGTTTGAACCCGAGTTTTTGGGCAAACTAAATTTTTATTTAACAGCCATTGATAAATTAGTAAAAGAAACAGACGACAAATCAACCATTGGCATCTTACTTTGCAAAAATAAAAATAATGTGGTGGTTGATTTTGCATTGCAGGATATTCGCAAGCCCATGGGGGTAAGTGAATTTACCTACAAGCAACTGCCTAAAAACATTAAGCAGGCATTACCTACACTGGAACAGTTAACGCAGCAATTAAATGAGCCGGATGGGGAAAAATAATGAACCACTGCAAACGCTTCTGCCCTTGTGATATACATCAAAAACGCTCAGTTATCCAGATAGGTCGGAGTTGGGTCTCCCGACCAACCTCCTAACACTTAACCAGCATGCAGCAACCATTTTGGAGTTATCAGTCAAAGGACACTAAAAGCATATCCTGGTATTAGCTTACGGGTTATCAACATCACCAATCACTATCATTCTTCCGGTGCTGAAAATTCAAATATGGATGCTGTATATTATACCACTTTTGCCTGCAATATTTTCTGGAATTTGATATACCTTGAGCATACAAAATCAAATTAAATGAAACATACATTTTCTCTTGTTGCTATTTTTATTCTGGGCGTTACCTGTTTGTTTTGTTCCTGCAAACATAAAACTGCTGGCCAGGATGATTATACAACCATTATGAGTTTTGGCCCTGGTGAGGAAAGTAAAATTGCAGAAACTTTATTGTCATTAAAAGACAGCTCCAGTATTTTACTAAAGGCAGGCATTTATAAATTTGATAACCTCAGCATCGTACAATTAAAACACATTTTATTAAAGGGAGAAGGGTTTGATAAAACAATTCTTGATTTTTCAACCCAAACACAGGGAGGTGAAGGCATCAGGGTAACAGACGTAAAAGGTTTTACAATAGCGGATATGACAATTCGTGATTCAAAGGGCGATCTTATAAAAGTAAATAAGAGCCGGGATGTGGTGTTCCGCAACCTGCATGCCACCTGGAAAACCGCAGACTCTACCAGCGGTGGCTATGCCATTTATCCCGTGATGTGTAAAAATGTGCTCATTGAAAACTGTTATGCAGAAGGCTCATCAGATGCCGGTATCTATGTAGGACAATCGGACAGTGCAGTAGTGCGAAATTGTACGGCCGCCAAAAATGTAGCTGGTTGCGAAATTGAAAACACCACCAATGCAGCAGTGTACGACAATGAATTTTATAATAACACTGCTGGTTTTTTAATGTTCGATCTGCCCGAACTTTCCAAAAGAGGCGGGCATGTAAAGGCTTATAATAATTACATTCATGACAACAATAACCGCAACTTTGCCAAGGCCGGATCTTTCGGCACTGTGTCTGGTGTAGGCAATGCATCTCCCGGCAGCGGCGTAATCATTTTAGCCGTATCCAATGTTGAATTATACAATAACCGTATCATCAATAATAATTCAGCTGCTGTTTCCATCGCTTCCGGATTTGCAGTTGATGACAAGGCAGCAGAAAAAATAAATGATAATTATTTTCCCATTTCCAAAAACATAAAAATATATGGCAACACAATTGAAATGGGAAAAGAATTTCCTGCGCCTGCTTACAAACATCATATCGGCAAATTACTGGTTGCTATTGAGAAGAAATTAAACGCACAGGATACTATGCGTAAAAATAAACGCATTCCTTTTATTATGTACGATGGAATCTCCAGCAATATATTAAACAAGGGTACAAAAGCGAACCCTGATTCCATTTGCATTCAGCAACCCGGCGACAATGTATTTGTAAATGCGGATTTTTTAAACATTGGCAAACCGGCACAATGGAAGCCCAATAATGATATAGCGCCCTTTAACTGCAAATAAATCAACTGCAGAGAAACAATATTTAATACCGTTTGATAGATGAAAAAGGCCTCTCTTATTACGATCTTACTTTTTTTAATAACTGCCCTGGGAGTAGTGAGTGTACAAAGTTGTAAAAATAAATCTGCACAAAAAGGAAAAGCAACAGCAGAAAAAAAAGAGTTTCAATTTAAAGATAAGCTGTCTGACTTTGGTTTTTTTGGAGGCAAACTAAGCGAATTAAATCCTGCAAAACAAATTTTTAAATATGAACTGAGTTCGGCTTTGTTTACAGATTATGCGGTTAAAGACCGGTTTATTTATTTGCCTCAAGGCACCTCCATAAAATACAATCCCGATGGAATACTTGGCTTTCCAGATTCCACGATCATTATAAAAAATTTCGCCTACACCAACACAGCACATCAAAAAATAATGATTGAAACCCGGCTGCTGGTAAAAGATCCATGGGATAAGAAATGGAAAGTAATGAACTATTTGTGGAACAGGGAACAAACGGATGCGGTTAAGCATATTACTGGTGCCCGGCTGCCCATAACTTTACTGGATGACGGCAGCAATAAAATTTCTACTGTTTACCAGGTGCCCAATACCAACGATTGCAAACGATGCCATGTTAATAATGATACCCTTATGCCCATTGGCCCAAAAGCAAGGAATTTGAATTTTGTAATAGCAGGGCAGCAGGAAAATCAATTGGCACATTGGGCATCCTTGGGAAAGCTATCAGGATTACCTGGTTTATCAAACGTGAGCCGGTTACCAGACTGGAAGGACAAAAACCATTTTAGTTTAGACCAGCGGGCAAGAGCGTATTTGGATATTAATTGTGCACATTGTCATATTAAAGGTGGCGATGCCTACAATACCGGGTTATTTCTTGAATATGAACAAACGGATAAGGGTCATTTAGGAATAATGAAATCCCCGGTTTCTGCAGGCAATGGTGCAGGCGGTTTTAATTATGATATTGTTCCTGGTGATGCGGCACACTCTATACTGGCTTACCGGATGAACAGTAATGAACCGGGTACAGCCATGCCCGAACTTGCCCGGACAATTATTCATAAAGAGGGTGTGAAATTAATATCGGATTGGATTAATGCAAATAGGACTAAAGCGCAATAATATCCGGGCTCTTAATTCCGCTTGAAGTTTTCTTCTGATTCCTTTTCGGATTTTCCCAAACAAATTTGAATTATCAAATGAATCGCTGGGATGGTTACCAGTTGTAAACAATAACCATAATTTTACTTTGCGCCGCCTCTATAAATTATAAGATGCTTTCAAATGTTCCTGATAAATTTAAAACTCCTGCAACATTTTCGTAGTATAGCAAAACAGTAAAGTAAAGCAACTACCATATTTTGGGTATTGCAAACAGTAGCGTAATAGCATAATTTTAAATTATCATTTTTCTAAGCCCTTTTTAAATCAGCATTTTCTAAGCCCCTGAAAATTTACCTTCCTGATTTTTTTTAAAATTTTAAACTATTTTTTATGCTAGACTTAATTAAAGTTACAAAACTAAAAAAGTGGAAAACTAACTATGGTGCCATCAAAAATAAATCTCTTGATGCGATGACAAAATCAGCCGTGATAAGTCTTGAGCTGCTGCAGCAGTTTATAGAAGAGGCTAAAAAAAATTCTCCCGGCTTCAATGGAGTGAGGATTTATTTTATCCGGTATAACAAATTAAATGACGAATTAAGAGAAAATGACGAATATGCTGATGAGGCATATAAGTATGTTAGTAAAATAGACAATAGCGAACTTTCGCAGGTTTCGCTGGCATTTGTGCCAGTAAAAAAATTTAATCCTTCAACCCTGGCTGGCAAAGATTTTGAACGGGATGATGGCACAATATACACCCTTGCCATTTGCCATCCTACCGACTGGCAAACGGATAAAATGCCAAAGGGTAAAATGCTAAAGGGTACAAATAAAATTAAAATAGGTACGGGTCTTTGTCCACCCAAGTGCCACACCTGATAAAAAATGTTTAAGAATGGCAGACCGGTATTTATATACAATGCCGGTTTTTCTTTTATCCTGTTTAACCTGTTTCTTTTTTTTAGTTCCGCTCTGCATATTCCCTAATAAATTTAAAGCTCAAAGAGAATTTCTATAACATTACAAAAACAGTAAAGTAAAGCTCCTACCATATTTTGGGTATTGCAAACAATTTAGCAACACCTTAATTTTATTCAGCCATTTAACAGGTTTATTTTTTTAAATTTTTTGTTATGAAAAAACATCCCTGTATAAATAAAAAAATAACACATAAAAATATTAGTGAAGTCAACGATAGTATTTTTTTGCAGTGTTCAGTGGTATTGTACTATTGGCTGCAATTTGTGACAAGTAATCAAATTAGAGTTACTGTTAATTCCTCAAAAAAATAAATTATTCTTAACAAATAAAAAGATAAAAGCATGGCACTTGGAGATGGTATTCGTAGAAATATCGCTGACGTTGACCCTACTGAAAGGGCATTATTGCGTGATGCAATTATTGAAATGCATAGGCGTTTCTTTCCTGGTCTAAAAACTGATTCACCCCCGGGTGGAGTAAGTTGGTGGTTCAAACAAGATGAAATTCATCAAGCCACACATGTTCATGGTGGTCCTGAATTTATCCCTTGGCATCGTGTTTTACTTAATAAATTTGAAGAAATGATTCGTCAGGTCAATCCTTTATTATCATTACATTATTGGGATTGGACGCAAGATGCTACATTTTTGTTTACAACAGATTTTATGGGAGCAGCTAATGGAGATGCAGGTGATCCTTGGCTTTTAGCAGGTTTTTATGTACCTGGTGCCGATCCATATAGAGGTGATTCTGCATTTGATACGGCACATAATAATCCGGTGGATCCACCAAGAACCCTTACAAGAAATTACACAGGTTCCACATTCCCAAATGCTACGGACAATGCTATTGTAAATGCCGTAGATTATAAAACAATGTGGCAATTATTAGAAGCTGCACATAATTCTGCACATGGTTTTATTGGTGGAACATTAGGTAACTCACACATATCATTCAGAGACCCTTTTGTTTTTTTATTACATTGTAATGTTGATAGATTATATGCTCGGTGGCAGACAGACCCACCGCACTCTGAACGGTTGAATAGTGATGGAGTTTATAGCGGGTTAACTGTAGATGAGCTGGCACAACTTAATGAAAATGTTGAGCCGTGGTCAACAGGCCATGGTTCATTTCACGACATACGTCCTTGGTCAGAACCGGGTATGGGCGAACCACATACCTATAAAGACCCATCTGTTGTAAATCCACCTAATTATGATACTAATCATATACTTGGACCACATCTACAATGGTCATTTGAAGGCAATACAAATGGATTTGGGCAAGTTGCAGATGGCAGACCGATTTGGATCGGTAATTTTTCAAGAAGTGATCGAGCAGAGGTTCTTTTCTATTTCCCTGGCGATGGCAATTGGTGGTTAGGTTCTCATAATGGAACCGAATTAGCTTGGTCATTTGCAGGCAATACAAACGGATTTGGGCAAGTTGCAGATGGCAGACCGATTTGGATCGGAGATTTTAATGGTAATAGCAAATCTGATGTTTTGTTTTACTTTCCCGGAGATGGCAATTGGTGGTTAGGAGATTATCACTAAAGCAAATTATTTGAGTTTATATAAAATGGAATAAATATAAAACGCTAATTAACAGCTAAGGATTGTAATCACGAACATATTGAAGAACAAATTCAAAAGGTCAAAGACTTGCAATCTTACTTTGAATAAAACTGCAGCCAACAACAAAAGTATTTGGGCCCTTAACCCTGGCAGGCAATGATTTTGTACAGCCCGGTAATACAAAACACATCCCCGCCATTTGTAATCCCCCTGCCTGCAAACTGGAAAAACCCTAACAGCAACATACGAAACAGGCACAGGTCTTTGTCCGCCCGGGACAACAGCAAGTAAAATGTTTCAACGTTAACCGGCATTTATATATAATGCCGGTTTTTCTTTTATCCTGTTACGATGGCTATGCTGGATTTCTTTGCAATGTTTTATACCATTTTTTTTGCCTGGCTTTTAGGTATTGCTGCGGCTTTTAATTCCGCCCGGGGCAAAGTGTGTTGGTGAGCAGACAGGCATATTTTAATCCACATCCGAAACCCTGCCCATTATACCAATTGCAACAGCTCCCATATTTTGGGTATTGCAAGCCGTGGAATAACAATATAATTTTACTCTGCATTTTCTGAACCCCTGAAAATTTGCCCTCCTATTTTTTTAAAATTTTTAAAACCTTTATTATGCTTAAATCAATTGATGTTCCAAAACTGGAAACATGGAAAGCCAACTTTTCCGATTCAAAAAATAATGCGCAGGAGACAGAATCGGCTGTAATAAGCCTTGAACTGCTGCAGCGATTTATTGACGAAGCCAAAATCAATTCCCCGGGGTTCAATGGAATAAGGATTTATTTTATCCGGTATACCCATCCGGATGATCAACTTAGGCCATTTAATGGATATGTAAGGGAAATAGGCGACAACTCCTTATCGCAGGCTTCACTTGCCTTTGTGCCGGTAAAAAATTTTGATCCCTTAACCCTTGACGGCAACGACTTTGTTCACGATGGTGATCAAATACATACCCTTGCCATTTGCCATCCTTCCGACTGGCCAGCAGTTATAATGGAAAGCGGTGCAATGCAAACAGGTAAACCGCAAACACGGGCCTACGGAATGCAAATGGAAACCCAAACAGCTACCATGCCGTCAGAAACAATGGAAATGGAAACAATGGAAAGAGGTACGGGTCTTTGTCCGCCCAAGTGCCCCCATCCATAATAAATGCTTCAGAATAGCAGACCGGTATTTTTATACAATGCCGGTTTTTTCTTTTATCTTGTTTACATGGCTATGCTGGAATTTTTTAAAATGTTTTATACAATTTTTTTTGTGTGGCTTGCAGGTATTGCTGCGGCCTTTAGTTTGTGTAAACCCGTTTCTTTTTCTTACCGTTTTTTTGCCTGGTTAATTATTTTTATTGCTGTTATGGAAACCATTGCCAATATCATGGCTTTTAATGGTATTCACAATCACTTTCTTTTCAACATCTTTCATCCGGTAACCTTTTTTACCATAGCGCTTTTTTATTATTACCAGTTACACAGTTTATTGATAAAGAAAATTATCCTTTTTTATTTATGGATATTCCCTTTGTTTGTTATTATGAATGTAATGTTCATACAAAGTTTTTTTACCTTGAATACCAACAGCTATGTGTTTGGGGAAAGTTTTATTCTCATGCTTTCAGTAGCTTATATCTGGCAATTATACAGCAGCGATGAAACACACAGTATTTTTCGTGACCCCGTTTTCTGGATCAGCCTTGCTTACCTGTTTTACTGTGCTATATCTGTAAACTATCTTGGCATGCTTAATTATTTATATGAACAATCCCCTGAATTTACCAGGCAATATTATATAGTATATGATGTAGCGATTATTATCAAAAACATTTTATTAACAGCCGGATTTTTATGCATACTATTCCCAATGAAGCACAACTGATACTCATTGCCAGTACAACGCTGATACTGTTACTCGGAACGGTGGTTGTGGCCGCTTTACTGATACAGCAGACGCGTAAATTCCGCTACCGGCAGCAACTGGCGGACATGCAGGCCCTGTATGAAAAAACACTGCTGCAGACAGAACTTAAAATACAGGAAGATACATTCAAGGCTATCTCCCAAAATTTGCACGATAATATTGGTTCTAATATTTCAACAGCTATGTTGCTTTTATACAAAGACGAAGCCATGACAGCATCAGAAACTGAGATCAACCGTAAAGAAGCCATCAGCATTTTAGATAATGTGGTGGATGATCTTAAACATATTGCCCGAAGCCTGAACCTTGATTACCTGAATGAAATTGGTTTAGGCGAAGCCATCCGTCAACGGCTGCATCAATTAGAAAAAACAAAAAAATATGAAATAGCATTTCCCTGAATGGTGTACCCCGTGGGCTCGACTTAAAAAAGCAGGTGATACTGTTTTATATTTTCCAGGAAGCTGTAAACAATATCAACTCTCAT
>JAYVLZ010000490.1:0-5521 GCA_043759175.1 Chitinophagaceae bacterium
TGGTAGTTAATGAATTTTTGAAGCAGTTTATCTAATGCTTCTTCATCTTCCATTGTTACCCTCATTACTTCATCTCCATGCTGTATGAGTACCGCTGTAACAGAATCTTCAAACAGGATATTATCATTGGGATAACCTTTGGAGAGTTTGTTTTTTATTTCTTCATTAATGTCATCGCTTTCGTCTTTGCTTTCCCAATAGCCCCAGTCCAGCCGCAACTGATCTTTGAGTGTACCATCAGGTGTTACGGTTTTACCGCTTTTTGTTTTTATTGATATTTCAGCCACCAGCCGCAGGTCTTTGCCGGCTGCATAACTGTCTAATAATTTGTGAAAGGCAAAACGGATGGCGGTTTCTTTGCTGGTACCACCATAATGCTTCAGGTCTTCTAATTCTTTAAGGTAAGTTTTAACGGCGTAGATGCTCATGGGGTAAATGTAGGAGAAAAAATTTGTTTAAAGTAATGGCCGTAAAGCTTTAAAAAGGCAACTACCTTAGAAGGGACTTAGCGTTAACAACGATGATTAAAGAAATGAAGATGAATGGCTGCCGGACTGAAGTGGTAGCCCCGACGAAGGAGGGCTACAAACGTAAGGCCGGAACAATGTTGAAGAATGCTTCAACAGTTGACAGCCCCAATAATTATTCCTGTTATTAAATAAAAATGATTTCTGTAATATGCCTGCAAGTCTTAGCCATTTATATGCTGCCATTTACTTATTTTGCTGAAACATATAATCCACCACCACTCCATTCACCAGCATTTTTTTTCTTGATAAGTTACTTTACCACCAGCAGGAACACAAACAATTACCGCCGCACTTTGTGGTAACAATTTTATTTGTGCAGCAGCCGAAACATTACGGGCAATAAGCGTTGTCTTATTGAAAGTTTTTATTGATCCTTTTTTTTTTCAAAATATTACCATCTGCTGTTACTTACTTATTTCAAACAATTCCTTATCCAATTGAGGCTTCACCTCACACTTATTATTAAAATGCATAGTTGAAGTGTTAGTAGCATTGTAAGCAGGCCAGTCAGGCAGCCCTTTATCATTAGGATTGCCATTTTTTGCAAAATTTATAAATGCTGCAGAAACTTTATCAGCTAATGCATAAGCGTCTTTATTTCCACCAGTCATTTCCTGGCAACGTTGAATATTGTTGAATGCAAAAGGTATATCCATACAATGAACGGCTTTGTATTTTCCATCCATTACAGGCGATTGCCAGGTAAACAAATACATATAAACAGGTGCCGCATTCAATGCAGATTTTTCATTTGCCTGATAGACTGCACCGGGACGAAAAGTAACATCCACATCCAACAGGTCAGAAGGTTTGGTATCATCCGGATATGCTTTTTTTACAGCAGCAATATATGCATCTGCTTTATCAGCTTTCTGATTTTTTATAACTTCTTTAATTTTTTCAAGCGGTGCATTGTTCAAAGTGCCATTCATAAAAGGTGTAAATTCATTTTTTGTAGTGCCAATCAACAATGGGATATTTTTAGACAGTTCAAATGCTTCTTTTGAAAAAAGCTGGTACGGTAAATCTTCACCATCGCTGCTGGGCCCCCAGCTCAATCCAAAACCTAATACAGGTTTTCCCTCTGCTTTCATTTTATCTGCAACTATTTTAATCGCTTTTTTGCCTGCTTCACTTAATTGAGCAAACGGTATGCCCTGCAAACTATCAGCCTGATTTGGCTGCAGGTTCAATGCTTTTAAAACTTCGGCTGCTATGGATTGTGTGGTTGCTTTCTCCAGCATGTTCATTCTGAAAGAACCGCTTTGATTGATAGCTTTATGAAACAATCCTTTTGCTGATGGCATGGCCATTAGTGTATTCACTTTTGCTCCGCCACCTGATTGTCCAAATATGGTAACGTTATTGGCATCTCCTCCAAAATTTGAAATATTATCCTTCACCCATTCCAACGCAATTTTAATATCCAGCATACTGGCATTGGCAGAATGTTTGTATTTTTCACCATAAGCAGACAGATCTAAAAAGCCGAGGATGTTCAAACGGTGGTTAATAGAAACCACCACTGCATCACCCTTCTTTGCTAAATTTTCACCATCATAAGAAGGAAGCTCCTGCGATGAACCCGCCGTAAATCCACCACCATGTATCCAAAACATCACCGGTCTTTTCCTTCCATCATTGATGCCGGGTGTCCATACATTTATCCGTAAACAATCTTCATTGGTATAACCAAAATCATGATGAAATACAAACTCCCCTTCATCCTGAACAGAAGTAGTTGGATCCATTAAAGGAGCTACCGGACCATAGGTCATGGAACTGCGAATGCCCGTCCATGGCTTTGGTGGTTGTGGTCTTTCAAAACGTTTGGCTTCCGCATAAGGGATACCCTTGTAAGTATAAATACTATTGTTAATGTAGCCACGTACTTTACCAGAATTGGTATTGGTAACAGCAGTATTCTCTCCGGTTACTAACTGGCTTTTAGTAATACTTAAAATGCATAAAAAGCTTAGCAGGCAAATCATTATTTTTTTCATGTTGACAATTTTATTAAAGTTAATAGTATTGCTTAAAAATATAAGCTGAAATAAAATACCTGGTAAATTATTTTTGAACATAGATTTTATTTAGGCATCACTGTTACGATCACTCTTTTATATCTCGTTAAAGCCGGTGTTCCTTTATCTGTAACTTTCAAAATAAAATGAATGGTTTGTGCACTGTCAACCATTGGCGCTGTTACAGGAATATCATACAAATTTGGTGAATAAGGCCTGGTACTTACAATGCCTTTATATGAACCTGCTTCTGGATATTGAAACCATAAATAACTTATTGAATCGCCATCCGGATCTGCAGTGCCTGCGGCGTTTAAATGAAATTGTTCACCCGACTTTACAATTAAATGATCACCGTGGGCCAGCTTTGCAACAGGAGGATGATTGCATTCATTGAAATTTTTTGTTGTCCATAACATACGTGCAGCAAAATCATTTTGAAATTCCTGCCGCCAGCGCCAGATGGTTTCCCTGTTGCCGGTATAAGATTTTTTATCAAGTGCTGATACAGCTGAATCATTGGCATTCGTCCAGATGGCCCTTGTTTCGGGCTCATCTTTTGGCCAGTTCTCTCTTTTAAACATACCCGTATTGGAGTCTTCAAATTCAGGTAAATAAAATTCGTATCGGCCACCCCAGCCACCAAAGTTTGGATGTTCAGGATCGTTCAATCCATTGCTGATAAGGCTTAAAAAACTTGGCGTATCACCTTCCATACCATAAGCCACATCAGGATAGGCGGCGCCGAGAGGCCCATGCCCCTGCTGAATATTTTTTGCCAGCCAGTCACCGGAAGTTACTTCAGTATTTGAACCAGGCATAGGAAAGGATATTCCGAGCCACGTAGCTTTTGCATAATTGTAACCTGGCGTTACAATATAAAAAATCGAAGGGAAATTTTTCCGTATCCACGGGCCTGTATCATCCTGATCGGAAATGGTATATACTCTTATTTTTTTGTATAACTTTTCTGCTTCGGTTGCGTTCCTGGTATTTTTTATTTCCCATAAGGCCTGTGCCAACGTATTGGTACCGCCCCACACTGAGAACCATACAGGACGGTAATCCTTTTTCTCCAGTATTTTGATGATCCAGTCTGATCCTTCAGAATTTTTATTAGCCCCAACACCCAGCATACCATACACAGGCAATCCTTTTTTTACTTTCAATTTTAATTGTTCATAAGTGGGATAACCTTTTTCATGCTTCAACAAATTGGATTGAATTTTTTTATAGGCATCCAGTACTTTGATAATACTTTCGGGAGCTACTCTTGTTTGCTGGTGAATGGATGTTGTGGCAATCAACCCTTCCACATCCCATTGATTGCAATAAGTAAGAAAACGTATCAATGATTGTGTATCGTCCGGATCTGCTTCGATATCAGAAAGCACCAGCACCCTTAATTTTTTATTCGCCTGTGCACTTGTTAATACAGGCATGCAAAATAAAATCAACAGCAGCACTGAGAATATTGCATTTATTTTCTTCATGTTTTTTTATTTTATGTACCAACTGTATTACTGCTATGTTGTTATTCATTACTGATCATTCATCATTCATTTGCTTTGATTAAATAATGACAACTTAGAATAAAAATCTTCCAGCAACAGGTGCACATCCAATGCGGTATACACCCTTATATTCCTGCCTTTGTGATTTACTTCATACAAACCCTGGTTATTAATGAGCGGTGATTGACGCAACACATAAAAACTTGACGAAGGATCAGGTTCAAACGAAGACTGCAATGCAGTTAACAGCACCAACGGACTATCACCTACAATATAAGTTTCACCTACATTGAAATTATATTTTACAGACATCTTCATAATGCGTTCAATATTATTTGTGAGATACTCACCTATTTTGCCCTGTGTTTTTACTTTCAGCAACAAGGAAGAATAGGGCATCATAACCTGGCGATAAACGTTCCTGGGGATTTGCCAAACAGGAATTGCAGACTTATTAAAAATTACCTGTCCTGCTTTGATATCAATTGCTAAATTATATTCAAGACTTGTATAACCCGGCGGAGGGGTTGCCAGTTCAGCGTATTCTGGTCCGCCAATCCAAATCAGTGTTAAACGGTTTACAATTTTTGGTTCCTGCAGGTAAGCACTTGCAATATCTGTAAGACCTGCACCACATACAACATACAAAGGCAGTTTGGTGTCTTCTCTCATGGCTTCTTTTATAATTGCATTGGCTGCATCTGATTGCTGTGCAGTGCTGTCGTTTTCTAAAGCCACGTTTGATCCCTGATACACAGGAAAAGTTTTACCAAGATTCATAATACTCAACACCTCTTCAATTTTCATTTTTGCATTGCCTGCAGTTTCTTTGGATGGATCAAAGCCATCCCCTGCCTTTAAATGAGAGCCAATAATGCTACGTATTTCAACAGAAGGAGACAAAAGATGATGTACCAATTGAAACAGCCCATCAGGATCGCCGCCAAAATCATTGTCAATGATAATACGCATCCTTGGCTTTACTGCATCTTCAGAAAATATGGAAGCTGTCTTTTTTACAGGACTACCTGGTTGAGCAAACATGTTTGTGCTTAGCAAGCAAAGTATCACTGTGATGAAATGAATTTTACTTTTCATTTTTCTTATTTATTAATTCAACTATTTGTGATTTGTTCTTCCAATCCGAATAAAAAAATTGCCAGCTGTACGAATCTTCTTGCAGGTACAGCTGGCATTCAAAATACTTCAACAGGATTAGCAAAATTTATTTATTCTTATAAGCCTTATCTAAAAATTCATAACGGGCATCATTGGCCGCATTCACTGTTTTTGATTCTGTATTTAAGATCATTACAGGCGGGCTGGTCTCTCCAGGTTTTGCAGCAGTCCATTCAGGCAGCTTATCGCCATTTGGATTTCCGTTTTTAATAAAATTGGCAAAGTAATTTAGCATGGTTTCAGAAACTTTAAAGTCGTCCGTTGTCCATGCATA
>JAYVLZ010000491.1:0-6360 GCA_043759175.1 Chitinophagaceae bacterium
TTATTATTACAGGAAAGGATACCAAGAATAAGCACATTTTATTCACCTACAATACATGCAGCAGATACAAGTATTGCAACCGGTAATGATATGTCTATGAGGGTGATCAATACGCCTCATACTGTAATGCCGGAAGTACAACTGTTGTCTAATGGAAGATACCATGTTATGGTCACAAATTCGGGGGGCGGTTATACCAGGTGGAAAAATATTGCGATTACCCGTTGGCGTGAAGATGCAACCTGTGATAACTGGGGAACATTCTGTTATATCCGTGATCTGGAAAACGAAAACTATTGGTCAGCTGCTTACCAGCCATCATTGCAGCAGGGGAATAATTATGAAGCCGTTTTCCCACAGGGCCGTGCCGAATTCAGGCGTACAGACCTTTCACTTGAAACACATACCGAGATCGTTGTTTCGCCGGAAGATGATATTGAATTAAGAAGGGTACATATTACCAACCGGTCCCGTAAAAGAAGAACCATAGAAGTTACCAGTTATGCTGAAATAGTGCTGGTACCTGCATTGGCTGAAGAAATGCATCCTGCATTCAGCAATCTTTTTGTAGAAACAGCTATTGACGAAAAACACCATGCTATTATTTGCACCCGCAGGCCACGTGCCGCTGATGAACAGGTGCCATGGATGTTTCATTTGATGAAAGTAGATAATGCAGAGGTAAAAGCAGTTTCTTATGAAACAGACAGGAACCGTTTTATTGGCAGGGGATATACTATTAATAAGCCAAAGGTGATGGGCAGGGATGCTGTTTTATCTAACAGTAAAGGTGCAGTACTCGATCCGGTGGTTTCTATGCGCTACCGAATTATTATTGAGCCGTATGCATCTGCTACCGTAGATATTATTATGGGCATTGCCGAAACAAAAGAGCAATGCACTATCCTGGTAGAAAAATACCAGGATCATCATCTCACCAAACGTGTGCTGGAACTGGCATGGACACACGGCCAGGTAATTTTACGGCAGATCAATGCCAGGGAAGCGGATGCCCAGTTATATTCCAGGCTTGCAGGCTCTATCATTTTTGCAAATGATTCCTTGCGTACCGACCCTGCAGTGATCATAAAAAATCAGCGTGGGCAGTCAGGTTTATGGAGCTATTCCATTTCTGGTGATATTCCCATTGTGCTGTTGCAGATAGAGGATTCTTCCAACATAGAGCTGGTGAAGCAAATGATACAGGCGCATGCGTACTGGCGCATGAAAGGTTTGATGGTGGATCTTGTTATATGGAATGAAGATCACGGAGGATACAGGCAGGTATTGCAAAACCAGATACTGGCACTGTTAACACCGGGTGCAGCATCCGATGTAAAAGATCAGCCGGGTGGTATTTTTATCCGCTCGTCCGATCAGATTTCTAACGAAGACAGGATATTATTTCAAACCGTAGCAAGAGTAGTAATTTCAGATAAGTTTGGTTCGCTGGAAGAACAAATTATAAGACGAAATAAATTAAAAACTGCCATACCTTATTTCAGTCCGGCTAAATTTTATCCATCCAATTTTACTTCAGTTACACCTGCTGCTGATCTGCAATTTTTTAATGGCATTGGTGGATTTTCAGCAGATGGAAAAGAGTATGTGATTACCACCACTCCTGCTCAAGCCACACCGGTGCCCTGGAGCAATGTGCTGGCCAATCCTGACTTTGGAAGCATCATTACAGAAAGTGGCCAGTCCTATACCTGGATAGATAATGCACATGAGTTTCGCCTTACTCCGTGGAATAATGATCCAGTAACAGACCTTAAAGGAGAAGCATTTTATTTAAGGGATGAGGAAAGCGGAAAATTCTGGTCACCTGCACCGTTACCCTGTCGTGGTGGCTCACCGTATATCACCCGTCATGGATTTGGATACAGCATTTTTGAACACAGTGAAGATGGTATTGAATCATCTATGACAGTATATACAGACATAAAGGAACCTGTAAAATTCATTGTAATAAAACTGCATAATAAATCCAGCAGGCCAAGGCGCATATCCACCACAGGGTATGTGGAATGGATACTGGGAGATCTGAAGGCAAGAACCCAAATGCATGTAATAACAGAGGTGGATACACAAACAGGAGCGATACTTGCCCGCAATCCATACAATACAGAGTTTGATAACCGGGTAGCTTTTTTTGATGCAGATGATGTGAACAAAACCATCACTGCCGACCGTACAGAATTTATTGGCCGCAACGGAACATTGAGTAATCCCGACGGGTTGAACAGGGCAAGGCTTTCTGGAAGAACCGGTGCAGCGCTTGATCCCTGTGCTGCGATACAAATAGTGACTGATCTTGCCGAGGACCAGGAAAAACAACTGGTGTTCCGTTTAGGCGTTGGTAAAAATATTCAGGATACATTGGATATCGTCAAAAGATTTGAAGGTAGCGGTGCTGCGGAAACAGCATTGGAAAAAGTAAGTGAATACTGGGAAGAAACTTTAAGTGCAGTACAAATTGAAACCCCCGATACGGCTGTAAATATTTTAACCAACGGATGGCTCAATTATCAAACGCTGGCATCCCGTATATGGGCAAGAAGCGGCTTTTATCAATCCGGTGGTGCATTTGGTTTCAGGGATCAGTTGCAGGATGTATTGTCGCTTATTCACACAAAACCAGCATTGGTAAAATCACAGATATTGTTGTGTGCATCAAGACAATTTAAAGAAGGCGATGTACAGCATTGGTGGCATCCGCCGATGGGAAGGGGTGTACGTACCACCTGTTCTGATGATTATTTATGGCTACCATTCGTTACCGCTAAATATGTAATGAGCACAGGTGATACTGCCATATTAGATGAAACAGCTAATTTTTTGGAAGGCCGGTTATTAAATGCAGGAGAAGAATCTTACTATGATCTTCCGATCAAATCTGATAAGCAGGCCTCCTTGTATCAGCATTGTGTAAAAGCAATTGAACATGCGCTGGTATTTGGAGAGCACGGATTACCATTGATTGGCTCTGGAGACTGGAATGATGGAATGGATAAAGTGGGCAACCACGGTAAAGGAGAAAGTGTATGGCTGGCGTTTTTCTTATACGAAATACTGGTAAAATTTATGGAGATAGCTGCCATTAGAAATGATACTTCCTTTAAAGAAATATGCAAAAAAAGGGCGGAAGAGTTACGCATTAATATCAGTGAAAACTCCTGGGATGGCGAATGGTACCGCAGGGCTTATTTTGATGATGGTACTCCACTTGGCTCAGAACAAAATGAAGAATGTAAAATAGATTCCATTGCACAAAGCTGGTCTGTATTATCAGGTGCCGCAGAACCCGGGCGGCAACTAACGGCAATGAATGCCGCAGAAAAATACCTGGTGAAAAAGGAAGATGGCATCATACAGTTATTTGATCCTCCATTTGATAAATCTTCCATGAACCCGGGTTACATAAAAGGCTATGTGCCTGGTGTAAGAGAAAATGGTGGACAGTACACACATGCTGCCATATGGCTGATCATGGCATTTGCTACGTTGGGTGATAGTAAAAGAACCTGGGAGTTACTGCAGTTGATTAATCCGCTGAACCGTGGAAAGGATGCGGACTCCATTGCTAAATATGAAACAGAACCTTATGTGATAGCAGCGGATGTTTATGCAGAACCACTGCATAAAGGAAGAGGTGGATGGACCTGGTACACCGGTTCTGCAGGCTGGATGTATCAATTACTGATTGAATCATTCATTGGTATCAAACGAAAAGGAACCAGGTTATATTTTTCACCTTGTATTCCGGCAGAATGGCCATCCCTAAAAATCCGTTACCGTTATATCAATACGTTTTACGGCATAGAATTATTTCAGCCAACACCTGGCGCTGTTACAAAAATAATTGAGAATGGAAATGAAGAGACAAGTGATTTTATTTTGTTGATGGATGATGGAGCTGAACATGAAGTAAAAGTAATAGCAGGTAAAAACATCATTAAAAGTTACAGTGATGAAGCAAAGAAAATATCATTTTTATCAAAATAAAAATTGATAGGGCAGTTTTCGCAAGGAGTAAAAAAGTGATCTTGTACCAACCTTAGTAGAAATAATTAGATTAATAATTCAACCTTATTACCTTATTCATCGTTAATGTGAAAAAATAGATTTAGGCCCAATAAGGTAATAAGGTTGAAAGTATTCTATGGGGTCATGTTTCTACTAAGGTTAAAATATTTTTAAGGATAAATAAACAAAAAATGGTTGCAGAAGACATATTAAAATTGCCTGCCAAAAGGATAAAAAAAATAATTAACGATCCTGTTAAAACAGCCGAAGCGGTTAAACTTATTTATGTGAGTGATCAGGAACCAGGTATTGTACGGAACAAAACAAAAAGCGATTTTGAATACCTGAAGGAAGGAACCCAGGTGAAAAATGCTGAAGAGCTGGAGCGTATAAAAAGCCTGGTAATTCCACCTGCATGGGAAAATGTCTGGATCTGTGTTTTGCCAAACGGGCATTTGCAGGCAACAGGCCTTGATCTGATGAAAAGAAAACAATACAGGTATCATCCGCTATGGAGTTTGTTGCGAAATCATACCAAGTATTACCGGATGAATGAATTTGGAAAAGTGTTGCCAGCCATTCGTTTGCAATTAGAGAAAGATCTTTCGCTCCCGGGATTGCCATTAGAAAAAGTGCTGGCTACTATTGTAAGTTTAATGGAACGTACCAGCATCCGGATAGGAAGTAATTTATACGAAAAATTATATGGGTCATTCGGGTTAACCACTTTAAAGGATAAGCATGTAAGCTTTACCGGTACGCAAATGAAATTTTCTTTCAAAGGCAAAAAAGGTGTTCAGCATGACATCAGTATAAAAAACAAAAAACTCTCGGCCATTGTACAACAATGCAAAGACATTCCCGGCAAAGAATTATTTCAGTACTATGATGAAAGCAACAGCAGAAAATCTGTTGACTCAGGCATGGTTAATGATTATATAAAAACAATAAGCGGAGGCGGTGATTTTACAGCAAAGGATTTTAGAACATGGGCAGGTACGGTACAGGCACTGCTGGCTTTTAAAGCCCTGGGATTTTATGAAACGGTGACGGAAACAAAAAGAAAAATAGTAGAGGCACTGGATATGGTATCAAGACATTTGGGTAATACAAGAACGGTATGTAAAAAGTATTATGTGCATCCGGTGATCATTTCTATGTATGAAGATAAAAGTCTTGAGAAGTATTTTAAAGAACTGGACAGCATTGAAAAAGATGATAACAAATCCGGGCTGACTGCTGAAGAAAAAGTGGTAATGAAAATATTAGAAAACCATTAAAATAAAATTGTATGAGACCTTTATGGACGGGAGCTATAGGCTTTGGCCTGGTAAACATCCCTGTAAAATTATTCAGTGCTACCAAAGCAAGCGAACTGGATCTGGATATGCTGGATAAAAAGGATCACTCCAATATAAAATTCCTGCGGGTGAATGAAAAAACAGGGAAGGAAGTTACGTGGCAGAATATTGTGAAAGGATATAAAATTGATAATAAATATGTGGTGCTGGATGATAAAGATTTTGAAAAAGCCAACGCAGTAAAAACAAAAGTAATAGAGATTTCTGATTTTGTAGATGAACCACAAATTGATAGTGCATACTACGAAATGCCATACTACCTGGAGCCGGATAAATCTGGTGTAAGGGCTTATGCCCTGCTGAGGGAAGCGCTGCTAAAAACCGGTAAGGTGGGTGTGGCAAGTTTTGTAATGCGTAATAAAGAAAGCCTTGCTATATTAAGGGTTTCAGGCGAAGTAATCATTCTAAACAAGATACGTTTTGCTGAAGAAATAAGACCAACCAAAGAACTGACATTGCCTGCAAAAAGCACTGTTAAGCCAGCAGAATTAAAAATGGCAGTATCACTCATTAACCAGCTTTCCGGTAAATTTAATATCAGCAAATACAAGGATACTTATACGGCACAATTGCTGAAACTGATAAAGTTGAAAGCAAAAGGTAAACTGCCTGCAACTAACGGCCACATGAAAGTGGTGCATAATAAAACAAAAGACCTGATGGAACAACTGAAAGAAAGCTTGGGCAGCAAACGTAAAAAGGCTTCATGAAATTTAGAGGGTTTAGAAGGTTTAGAGGGTTTAGAGGGTTTAGAAGGTTTAGAAGGTTTAGAGGGTTTAGGAGTTTAGGAGGTTTAGGTTAGAAACAAAATAGTAAAGCTTTAATAGTGCTGGTAAACTTTCAACCATCAACCTTCAACCATCAACCATCAAACCTTCAACTGTGTATGCCTGAAATAGGTTGACAAAAAAAAGTCACTTATGAGGCAAGTTAAATCAAAATTACAAATCAGGGAACGCCGGATTTTTTC
>JAYVLZ010000492.1:0-12516 GCA_043759175.1 Chitinophagaceae bacterium
ATTAGATGAACAGAAATTGTATTGTGTTTTTAATTTTAGCAGCCGGGTATCTTATTTATCATGGGCTGTATTTAAGGAGCATGGCCCTGTTGCAAATGAATTGTATGATCACTGGGAAGATAAAACTTATACCATTGGTTTTGATCATGAGCATATGATACTGGAACAGTATAGTTTTTGTTTGCTGGAGCAGCGGTAAGTTGCTAAATTAACTCTATGAATAAAATCTCCTTAATCCTGTTATTGTTGTTAGTTATTATCTCATGTAATAACAATAAACAAAATAGCGGCTCTTTAACTATTGTAAATTCAGATTCTGTAAAAGAAGATATGCAAGATGGCTGGGACATATCAACTCAAAGAAAAATTTATATTGATTCAATTCAGCCAAATATGGACACCGGAAGAAAATCAAAAAGTGAAGATCAAAACGAATTTACTAAGGAGGCATTAAAAATTGAATTACAGAAATCGCCTGATATTAAAAACAAAAGCTATAGTAAGTATATGCTTATTTCGAGTGGGTAAACAATGCCTTATGAATCTGTCGTAATTGATAAATGCAGATTTGATTTAGTGACAAATGATAAAGATGATACATTGTTTATTGCTACAACAGACACAAATTTTTTAACGCCAGATGGTTATCAAGTGGGAATGAAATTGTCTGAAATACCAGAATTATTAAATAATAAATTAGCAGTTGAACGGGGCTGGGGTTTTTATTATAAATTAAAATCAGGCTGGTCTTTGGGATTTTGTGAAGGTTCTTCTTGTACTGATAAATATCCTGGCAGTTCATCTATCATTAAGTGGATTTTTAAAAGACGCTGATAAATTACATAATCATCATTTCTTACAGTTTCCGAAGCTGAAATTATTTCACACATTTCCCATCAAAAAAGAACCTTCTTTTAAATAGCTCAATCAAACAATCCTCCCTTTTTTTAGTTATAATAGAAAATGTTTCATGTCATAAATTGCCAGTAAATTTTTGTCTAACATTGTAAAAAAATAAGCTTCGCTAAATAACTTGTACTTTAGCGTTGCTACTGTTAGCTTTTTATTAATAACCTTTCCGCCGGGTATTATTGCTATGGATGAAATGCAGCCTGAGAATGAACAGTTACGGATATGGTGGCAGCAATCTCTTAAAAATGATACTGCTTCTTTTGGTCATATTCATGCCTCATTGTTCCAGGGTCTTTATTGTTATGCTGCCAAATTATTAAATGATGAGGAACTGGCCGATGATGCCATCCAGGATCTGTTTATAAAGGTCTGGAATAAGCGGTCCTCCATTGGCGACCTGCAAAAAGTAAAAGCCTATTTTTATACTGCCCTCCGCCGCCAGGTACTCAACCAACTTCGTGACCTTAAACTGCGTCATCTGAAAATCAATATGAGTGTTCAGCCCGATATTGAATTTTCCCACGAAGAAATTTTAATTAAAAGGGAAGAAGATGCCGGGTTAAAAGAAAAAATACTGGAGTTACTGAACAGTCTTCCAAAAAGACAACGGGAAGTGATCTACCTGCATTATTTTGAAAACATGGGCCTTACACAAATCACGGAAGTAATGGATATCAATTACCAGTCTGTACTCAACCTGAAGCAAAGGGCTATCCAGCAAATGCGTTCCAACAACATACTTTCCCTTTTCATTTTATGTTGCTCAATGTACCACTCAGGAAAATTTTAATTTTTTTTTAATAATGAGTAGGTATTTCTCTTTTGAGTGTCTTATTAAAAATCCCATTTAATGAACGATAATTTTGTTCCCGGTGATCAGGATAATGAACTGCCTTTTGAATTTCAAAAAAGATCAGTATCACAAGATAAGCAGGCTGCTAACTGGAAATCAGTAGAAAGCATCATTAAACAAGATGCCCCGGTTTACCATATTCGCTGGAGAGGAAATATCCTGGTGGCAGCTTCCTTATTACTACTGTTTAGTGCCGGCGTATGGTATTTCCAGTCTGCAAATGCCGGTGATGTTAATTTATATAAAACAACTTTTTCCCAAATAAAAAATATCACTTTACCCGATGGCTCCAGGGTTACGCTCAATGCAAATTCTGAACTGAAGATTTCTGTGGACTGGAATGAAAAAGGCGACCGGCAGGTATGGCTGGATGGGGAAGCCTATTTTGAAGTGGAGAAAAAATCTGCTACCCATCAAAAATTTATTGTGCACACAAAAGATGTTGATGTGGAAGTGCTGGGTACAAAATTCAACGTAAATACCCGGCATGCGCAGGCAATAGTAGCACTGGAAGAAGGTAAGATCAGGTTATCTGTAAACGGTAAAACAAAAGCAATACTGCAGGAGAAGATCAAAAAAGAAGTGATTGAAATGAATCCCGGAGAAGTGGTTAAACTGGATACTGCATCAGGCATCAATTTGATTGCTGATGAGCATATCAGTTTTCATTCAGGCTGGTTAAGAAATGAGTTTCATTTTAGTAATACCAGTTTAAAAGAAATATCTACTATGCTTGAGGATGTGTATGGATATACACTGGAAACAACCGACGAACAATTATTGAAACGCTCTATTACCGGGGATCTGAGAGCCGCCAGCCTGCAGGAACTGGTGACTGTGCTTCAGTTGGCATTTAAATTAAAAATGACAATAGAAAACAGAACAATTAACATCAGCCAACTGTAAAAAGAAGGCCTTTTATACCAAACGATAAATTAAGCTGTATGAGAAAAAAAACCTTCCCAGGCAAGATATTCCTGTGTATCCTGCTGATCTTAAATGTTACCTGCTTTGCAAAAGGGCAGATAGAAGATTCCAAAACCATTGCCGACATCCTCACCGAATCAAGAAAAAAATTTGATGTTGACTTTGTGTATGAATCCAATACACTGCCTGCCACCAAAGTAAGTTTTGATGTAAGCAAATACACTTCTGTAGAAAAACTGCTGGAAGATTTACTGAGCCCCTACCAGATAAAATTTAAAAAAGTATTGGCGAAGGCGTATGTTATCTACAAGAGCAATACTGACTTTAAGACTTTAACCGCAGGCATGGCAATTTCAGATTTGGCCCTCACTGCAAACGATAGCAGGAGCCTGAATGACCCGGCTGCCATAGCTGTTACAGGGGTGGTAACAGATCAGCTTTCCGGGGTGCCACTGGAAAGTGTAAGTGTGAATATAAAGGGAACAATGAAGGGCACTGTTACAGATAAATCAGGTGCTTTTAAATTAAATGCAGACAATGCAGATGCGGTGCTGGTGATATCCCTGATTGGATACCAGGCACAGGAAATAAAAATAGGAAGTAATACCAATTTTCAAATCTCACTTGTATCTGCCACTCAGGCTTTAAATGAAGTGGTGGTGATTGGATATGGTACTCAAAAAGTAACCAAGGTATCAGGTGCTATTGCAACGGTAAAAGGTGCCGACATAGAAAAACTCCGGCCGGTAAGGGCAGAAGATGCTTTACAGGGCAGGGCTTCCGGCGTAACAGTGGTATCTGCTGGCTCTCCGGGTGCAAAGCCAACCGTATTGATCAGGGGTATCCCTTCTTATACCGGTACAGACCCCGTGGTAATTGTGGATGGTTCTATCCAGAGTTTGGATGATTTAAATTCTATTAACGCATCCGATATCGAATCTATCAATGTACTGAAAGATGCGGCAGCCACTGCCATCTACGGCGTTAAAGGTGGTAATGGTGTTATCCTTTTAACTACCAAATCTGGCAGAAAAAATCAAAAAACAGAATTTTCTTTCGGGGCAAATTATGGGGAACAGGAAGTGTTAAATACTATCGGTGTCTTAAATGCTACTGAATATGGAGCGATCATCAATGAAGGAAGCACTGCTTCAGGGGGTGCCGTTTTATTTCCCGATTTATCAATATTGGGTAAGGGTACTAACTGGCAGGATGAAATTTTTAAGAAAGCCACTTTGCAATCTTACAATATTACTGCTAAAGGCGGCAGCGAAAAAATGGCTTATTTTCTTTCAGGTGGTTACCTGGGGCAGGATGGTATTGTAGGCGGTGGAAACAAGTCGTACTTCAACAGGATCAATGGAACTGCCAACCTTTCTTTTGATCTTGCGTCAAGATTAAAATTTATTGTAAACACCAGTTTTGTAAACATACAGGGAGCAGGCGTTGCAGAAAATTCCATCAACAGTGTTATTTCCAATGCATTGAATTTTGATCCCACTGTTGGAATTTATAATACAGACGTTAACAGTTATGGCAGGTACAGCACCAGCCCCAATATATTGTCTGAAATATTTAATCCGCTTACACAGTTAGCCGATACTTACAATGAATCCAATACCAATAAGCTGTATGGTAAACTGGAATTGCAGTATGATGTATTCAAGAATTTAAAATTCACTTCCCGTTACGGATATACGAATGTGGATGTTACGGGTAAAAGTTTTAATCCCCTGTCATATTATGGTGCAGGGCATATCAACTCCACGCTAAACGCAGACGGCACTGCAAAAGCAGGAGCCCACAACAGTGTTGGTGAAAACAAGACCACTTATTACAATTTTACTTTTGAAAATTTTGCCAATTATAGTTTTAAGCTACAGGACATTCATCATTTTGATGTGGTGCTGGGTGTTTCACTGGCAAAGGTTACGGGCAATTCAGTAAATGGATCAAGACAGGATGTGCCATTTAATTCATGGGAGTTTGCAGATATTTCCTCAGCCACCGGTACCGCTCCTGCATCTGGTTTGGATGTTGGTTCATTCCAGTATGAAAGAAGAAACCTTTCTTATTTCAGCAGGATCAATTACGATTATGATGATAAATACCTGGCATCTTTTTCGGCAAGGCGGGATGGTTCTTATGCATTTGGCGCCAATAATAAATTTGCCAACTTCTTTGCAGGTTCACTGGGCTGGGTAGTGTCCAACGAAAAATTCTTTCAGCCTAATTTTATTGACTATCTGAAAATAAGGGGCAGCTATGGTGTAACTGGTAATGAAAATGTAAGCCCTCAATATCAAAGAATTTCAACCAGTATTTACAGTTATAATCTTGGGCAAAATGCCGGTTATACTTTTGGTAACGAACCTACTTCCATCGGCGCTACCATTGCATCTTTTAAAAACGAAGACCTGGCATGGGAAAAACAAAAGCAACTAAATGCCGGTTTTGATATTCGTTTTTTGAAAAATAAATTCTCCTTTACTGCAGACTATTTTGAAAAGAACATCAGCGGTTTATTATTTACGCCTTCGCTTTCTTTATACTTAGGCACAGCCGCTGCCCCTACAGCCAACATCGGTACCACCAAAACCAGTGGCTTTGAAATGAACCTCGGTTTTAGTGATAACATCAGTAAGAGTTTTAGGATCAATACCAACCTCACTTTTACCACTGCTAAAAATTTAGTTACTGAAACCAACAACGGTTTAATTACCGGCGGCGGATATGGTATTCCTTATCAAAGTGTAACCCGGTTTGAGAAGGGTTATACACCAGGATATTTTTATGGATATAAAACAGACGGCCTGTTTCAAAACGAGGGAGATATTACAAAAGGCGCTACCCAGGCAAATGCACAACCGGGTGATATCCGCTTTGTGGATGTGAACAGTGATGGAAAAATTGACGGGGATGACAGAACAAAAATTGGTGATCCATTTCCAAAATTCACTATGGGCTGGAGTTTGAATTTGGATTATAAAGGTTTTGATTTTACCACATTTATATATGCTTCTATCGGCAATGATATTTACAGGGGATACGAAAGAAATCTTGCGATGACCAATAAATTCAGGGGAGTGCTGGCAAGATGGACCGGCGAAGGAACAACCAATGACGCAAGAAATCCCAGGTATACTTTTATTGATGCCAACAACAATACCAGGGCTTCTGACAGGTATGTGGAAGATGGATCTTTTGTAAAGATCAAAGACCTCCAGTTTGGTTATACAATAGCATCATCCGTTTATAAGAAAAAGATATTCTCTAAAATACGGGTGTATGCACAGGTGAAGAATGCGTACACATTCACCAAATATTCCGGATACGATCCGGAAATATCAGGAGGCATATTTGATACAGGAATTGACCGTGGTGCTTACCCGCAGGCAAGAACTTACTCAATGGGAGTTGATTTCAAATTTTAATCAATCAAAAAAATTACGCTACATGAAAAATCGTAACTATATACTGAGCATTGCCCTTATCATCCTGGTAACACCGGCATGTAAAAAATTCGTGGATTACAAACCAAAAGAAGATTACCAGATCACAGCAGATGATTATTTAAAAAATTCAGATGATTACCAGAAAATGGTGATCGGTACTTACTCGCCGCTGCAATGGATATGGGCCAATACAGTTATCGGGGATGTTGCTTCTGATAACTCCGTAGCTGGTGGCGAAAATGCAACAGACCAATTAGGCTTTCAGCAAATTGATGATTACCAAATTATCCCCAACAACAGTTATTTAACAGAAGCATGGAAATCCTGCTACGAAGGAATCAACAGGGCCAATTACCTGGAGGAGAATAAGGCCAAACTGGATTTTACAGGAAAGGATGCATTGTACGGAGAGGTTTATTTCCTGAGGGCATTCTATTATTTTGAACTGGTAAGATTGTTTGGTGATGTTCCGTTGTTTGTTGATAAACGTTTGACAGTTGCAGAATCTGCCACTTTTCAGCGTTCACCTAAAGCTGATGTATATACGCAAATAGAGAAGGACTTGACGGACGCCATTGCAGTATTGCCAATCACCAATGTTCAAAAAGGAAGGATTACAAAATTTGCAGCACAGGCATTATTAGGTAAGGTGCTGTTGTATCAAAATAAATTTGACGGGGCTGCAGCCATGCTGGAAAATGTGGTGAATGGCCCGTTCAGTCTGGTAACCAATTTTGGAGACATTTTTTTGCAGGCAGGAGAAAACGGAACAGAATCTGTTTTTGAAATTCAGTACTCCAATGCAAGTCCTTTTTATGACTGGTCAAACCCCGGAAGAGGCCAGGGCAACTTAGCAGTGCAGGTATGCGGTATCCGTAACCTGACAGGCAACAGCCCTTATGGACAGGGATGGAGCACCAACTTACCTACTACAGACTTGGCGAATGCATTTACTGCCGGGGATAAAAGAAAAGCAGTAACCGTAATTGATATCGAAGCATATAAAAATGCCAATCCTTCTTTTGGTATCACCTACCTGGTGGCACCGTATAAAAACACAGGCTTGTACAATCAAAAATATTTGCCCCGTAAAGGTGAAACCTCCGGGCAGGTTGAATTGAACTACCTCAATAATTTCAGGACCATCCGCTATGCAGATGTATTACTGATGGCTGCAGAAGCCAACAACAGGGCTGCTGCTCCGAATGATGCAAAAGCACAAAGCTATTTGAACAAAGTTCGTCAGCGGGCGTTTGGTGATCTGCTGCATGATATTACTTCAACAGGCGATGCATTGAAACAGGCTATCTGGAATGAAAGAAGACTGGAATTTGCAATGGAAGGCGATCGCTTTTTTGACCTGGTAAGAACAGGGCAGGCCGCTGCGAAGATCACAGTATTTGTTGCCGGGAAAAATGAAGTGTTCCCCATACCGCAGCAGGAAATTGATATTTCCGGCTTAACACAAAATGAGGGATACTAATCAAAACATTATTTAAAAACTGACAATTATGAATACAGTAAAATATTTTTTCAGCATGGCGTTTTCGTTGTTGATCATTGCAGGATGTACTAAAACGGAATACGGTGATACCTCCTTTGCAGGATCAGCCACTGTGCCGGGTAACCTGGGTGCCCTGTTTGATATTACGCAGGATAATACCGGCCTGGTAACCATTATTCCAAATGGTGAAGGTGGCACCACTTATGATATTTATTATGGAGATGGTACCACCACACCGGCAAGCGTAGCCGCTGGTGGAAAAATACAGCATGTTTATCCTGAAGGGGTGTATGATGTAAAAATAGTGGCACACAACATTTCCGGAAAAACATCTGAGTCTGTACAGCAATTAACTGTGTCTTTCAGGGCACCAGAAAATTTAGAGGCTACCGCAGCAGTAGATGTTGCCAATAATTTTAAAGTGAACGTAACTGCAAAAGCCAGTTACGAAACATTGTTTAAAGTTTATTTTGGAGAGTCCGCTACGGAAGTACCTGTGTCTTTTTTAGAAGGAGAAACCATCAGCCATGTATATGCAGCAGTAGGAACATATACAGTAAAAATAGTAGCCTTTAGCGGTGGTGCAGCTACCTCTGAAATTACAAAAACCGTAACTATTGTTAATCCCGTTTTATTGCCGTTAGATTTTGAATCATCCACACTCAACTACAGCTTTACCAATTTTGGAGGTGGCGATGTTACCGTAATTACCAACCCACAATCTAACGGAATCAATACCAGTACAAAGGTTGGTAAGATGGTAAAGAATGCACCCGAGGTTTGGGCAGGTAGTTTTATAGCGCTGGGTGCACCCATTGATTTTTCTGCCAATAAAATTTTCAGGATGAAAGTATTTTCCCCACGGGCAGGTGCCAAGGTTTTATTGAAAGTTGAGAATGCAACGGATGGCGCTATCAGTTTTGAAAAAGAAGTAGCCACTACGGTTGCAAACAAATGGGAAGACCTTGCTTTTGATTACAGTACCATCAACACCGCTAATGCTTATCAAAAAATAGTGTTCATTTTTGAATTGGGTACGGCTGGTAACGGTACAGCCAATTATACTTTTTTGTTTGATGATATCAGGCTGACCAATACATTGCCAACTACTTTACTTACACTGCCTGTTACATTTGATGATCCGGCAGTTACCTATAACATTACAGATTTTGGCAACAACCAAACAGCGGATGCTGCAGACCCAACAAACGCCGCCAATAAAGTAAAGAAAACCACCAAGCCGAATGGTGCAGAAACATGGGCAGGATCAACCATGAGCCCGGGTTTTGCTACAGCCATTCCTTTTACAGCCAGTGCTACTAAAATGAGTGTAAGGGTGTATTCACCTGCTGCAGGTATCAAAGTAAAATTAAAAGCAGAAGACCGTACAGACCCTACCCACTCTGTAGAAACAGATGCACTGACCACCGTGGCAAATACATGGGAAACACTGGTATTCAATTTTGCAAATCAATCACCAGGAACAGCAGCCCTCAATCTTGCTTATAAGTTTGATATGGCTTCCATCTTTTTTGACTTTGGCAATGCCGGAAACGGAAAAGTTTTTTACTGGGATGATGTAATATTTGTACCGGCCAGTGTTGCAGTACTTGGCCTGCCACTGGATTTTGAATCACCCACATTGAACTATGACTTTACCAATTTTGATGGTGGCAATGTAACCATCATTAGCAATACACAAGCTTCCGGTATCAATACCAGCAGCAAAGTGGCAAAGATGGTAAAAGGTGCAGGGCAACCCTGGGGTGGCAGTTTTATTGCGTTGGCATCACCCATCAATTTTTCTGTAAGCAAAACATTTAAGATGAAAGTATTTTCCCCAAGGGTGGGTGCCAAGGTTTTGTTGAAAGTAGAGAATTTAACAGACGGTGGGATCAATTTTGAAAAAGAAGTAACTACTACCACCGCTAATGCCTGGGAGGAACTCACATTTGATTACAGCGCCATTGACGCATCCAAATCATATCAAAAAATTGTGCTCATTTTCGATTTGGGAACAGTGGGGGATGGTTCGGCCAACTTTACTTTTTTGTTCGATGATATTAAACTTAACTAATTCAACTATTCTTTTATGATAACGAATATAAAATCACTCCACCTTGTTTTTCTTACTGTAATGGTAGGGCTAATGGCCTGTAAGAAAACCGAATATTCCTTTGGTGATATTAAAACCCCGGCCAATCTTTCTTTAGCAGCAGTGGTTGAAGGGGCAGATGCTTCCAATCCAAATGGTAATGGCTCTGGTATGGTAGCCATCACCGCCAGCGCAGGTAATGCCCTTTCGTATAAAATAGATTTTGGCGATGGTACAAGTCAGATATTATCATCCGGAACGGTCAATTATAAATACACCAAGACAGGAACCTTTGATTATACCATTACTGTTAATGCCATTGGAACAGGTGGAGCCACTTCTACCATCAGTAAAAAAATTACGGTGTTGGTAAGTTTTGAAGTGCCGGCCGATATTTTGCTTGCACTCACTGGCGGAAGTAGTAAAAGCTGGAAACTGGATCCTGCTTCAGGGGCAAACTCCATCACCGTAGGTACCGATGCAAACCCAACCAGGGATTATGCAGGAGGTCCTCTTGCGGATTGTCAAATAGATGATATATATACTTTTACGGCTGATGGTAAAATTACTTACAATGCAAATGGTGCTACTTTCAATGGTGGCAATATAGCGCCAAATTACAATTGCGGTGATAGCAGGTCTTATGCTAACCAGTCATTTACTTTTAGTGCAGTGGAGGGAGGAGCAGCGGGTCTGCTCACAATAAAACTACCTTCTGCGCCACCAGCCCGTTTTATTGGGACAACGGATGTGCCTTCAGATAATATTTATCGTATTATAGAAATCAATTCAGATAAGATGATATTGAGGGCAGGTTCGGGAGCAGCAGGAATATTTCAATTCAAATTTATTGCACTATAAACCAAAGCAGTTATTAATAAACTAATAATTGAATTCTTTGTTTATTATTGAAGGGTAAAAAAATTCTTAACTAATGCTATTTAAGCTATTAACAACAGTTTAGGAACAGTTAAATAAAGAAATCAAAAATTAAAAGTTAAACCATAATTTTTATGAAACTGAACAAAAACTTGGCCATATTGTTTTTATTGTTTTCTTCCTTTACTGCCACCAGTTGTAAGAAAGAAAAAAACAGTTCCAATAACAGTACCGCTCCCACCAATCTGGTGGTAAATGCAGTAATCAGTACCGATGGTACGGGCAGGGTAAATTTTACCGCTACAGCAACCAATGCGGTTACATACGATTATGAGTTTGGAGATGGTGTAATTGCAACTGCTCCAAGCGGTACTACCGAGTACAGGTATACGCTTAGCGGAAGCAATACCTACACTGTAAAAGTTACAGCAAAAAGCAGTTCAGGATCAACCACTGTAAAGACTATTTCTGTAACGGTAACAGTTACTGCTACAGATCCTGTACTGGTTTGGTCAGATGAATTTAATACCGATGGTTTACCGGATGCCAGCAAATGGGGATACGATATTGGGGCAGGTGGATGGGGCAATCAGGAATTGCAGTATTATACCAGCCGTGCAGACAATGCAGTGGTGATAAATGGCGTATTAAAAATTACTGCTAAAAAAGAAGATTACAGTGGCAGCGCTTATACCTCTGCCCGGTTATTGTCAAAAGGGAAATATGAATTTAAATATGGCAAGGTGGAAGCAAAGGCCAAGCTGCCGTCAGGTGTTGGCACCTGGCCCGCCATCTGGATGCTGGGCAGTGATATCAATACGGTAAGCTGGCCCGCCTGCGGAGAGATCGATATCATGGAGCACCTTGGCCGGGACCTGAATAAGATCTATGGTACGCTGCATTATCCCGGCAGGTCTGGCGGAAATGCGGATGGCGCTACCAAAGTGATTTCCAATGCCACCACGGAATTTCATATTTATACCCTGGAATGGAGTCCTGCACTCATCAAAATATTGGTGGATGGTGAGCAGGTACACAGTGTGGTTAATTCTTCCAGTATACCTTTTAATCATGATTTCTTTTTGATCATGAATATTGCGATGGGTGGAAATTTTGGTGGTGCTGTAGATCAGGCAGTTACCAGTGCAACTATGGAAGTGGATTATGTGAGGGTGTACCAGTAAGTAAAAAATGAAATACCATAATTGATAGCTGCTTTTTTGAGCGGCTATTTTTATTTGGGGTGAATTATTTTTTGTACGGAGTTTCGTTTTTTATGGTGACATTGTTGTGTCACAAACTTATGCTACATATTAATAATTGATCATCGAATTTTTTTTTCAGCACTTACAACTATTATTCCATTTTGGGTATATTGTCGCAAATGATTATTTTTAGTTGCAACATTTCAAGCATTAGATGTAACCTTAAGTCAGCCCTAAAATGGAAATGCCAAATTGGAAATACGAACACTTAGTTCGACAAATTCACAGAACTGCTTATAAGCCACACGAAAATTTTATTGTTGGTTCATTATTACACGATGAAAGGCTGAAAGACTTGTTACCATTGACACAGCAATATGTGAAGAGGATTGACAATAAGTATGCTTTGATAGATTTATTTTATCCTCAACTTATTCTTGCAATAGAAATTGACGAACTACATCACAATAAAAATTTTGACAATGACATAGCAAGACAAATTGATGTTGAACAAAATCTTAAATGCGAATTTGTAAGAGTTTCTATTTCTGATGGGAATATTTTAGAACAGATTGATACTTTAAAAAATAAAATCTTAATGCTAAAAAGCTCTTTGATAGATAATTGGCATTCTTGGGATCAGCCCAAAACTCAATCAATATTTCAAATGAAAGAAGAATATAAAA
>JAYVLZ010000493.1:0-7679 GCA_043759175.1 Chitinophagaceae bacterium
GTGCACAAATGCTTTATTGGCAATGGTCTCGCCCAAATAAAAATGCGTCCAAAAAAGCATTTGTGCACTATCCGAATGAAAAATGGTTTAAGCCAACAGGTAAAAAATGGCCAAAAGAGTTGCTCACGCCAGAGCTGCAAAAATTCTATAACCCAGAAGGCACGGTACTTGCCAGCCAACTCATCGATTTAAACTCAGGCAATGCAGAGCGTGGCATTTGCGCGATTCCCTACACACGTTTACGCGATGAAAAGGTCGTGTATTTCCCTGTGAATCTTATTGGCAATTTGTATGTAAGCAACGGCATGAGCGCAGGCAATACCTTAATGGAAGCACGTACTCAAGCATTGGCTGAAATTTTTGAACATGAACCTTGATTACCTGAATGAAATTGGTTTAGGCGAAGCTATCCGCCAACGGCTGCAGCAATTAGAAAAAACAAAAAAATATGAAATAGCATTTTCACTGAATGGTGTATCCCGTGGGCTCGACTTAAAAAAGCAGGCGATACTGTTTTATATTTTCCAGGAAGCTGTAAACAATATCAACTCTCATGCACATGCAAAGAAAATAACAGTAAGCGTTAATTATCAGGAGGATAGTTTATCACTTTACATAAAGGATAATGGAATTGGCATTCCAGCAAATAATGACGCAACCAAATTAAATGAGAAGGGTTCCGGTTTACTGAATATGAAAAATCATGCAGCAATGATTGACGGGAAGCTAACTATAAAAAGTGAAAATGGAAAAGGTACAGAAATTATATTGAACGTTCCTCACCCATACCCCAAAAGAGGTAACTAATATTGGGGGTAGGAAAATAAAAATAAAAAAAATAATTTTATTGGTATGATACGCCTTGCCATAATAGAAGACAATTCAGATTACCGCAGTACACTGTCAAAAATACTGCAGCGTAACACCGAAATACAGGTTATCCACGAATTGGGAACCTGTACAGAAATGATCGCTCATTTCGAAAATGATTTACCTGATGTGGTAATCATGGATATTGACCTGCCTGTAATAAGCGGCATTGAAGGCGTATGGCAGCTTAAACAAAAATGGCCCGATATAAAAGTATTAATGCTTACCGTTTTTGAAGAAGCCAATAAAATATTTGGCGCTATAAAATCAGGGGCCAATGGCTACTTACTAAAGAAAGATTCGCCGGATAAAATCCTCAATGCGCTTTTTAGCCTGAAGGATGGTGAAGCCATCATGAACGGCATTATTGCTGCCAAAGTAATTGATTATTTTAAAAAACAGGCAGATGCAGCACCCAACATGAATGAATATCATCTCACCGAAAAAGAAAAAGAAATTTTAAACAAGCTTGTACAGGGGCTTGGGTACAAACAAATTGCCAGTGACTGTTCTATTGCAAGAGAAACACTGAACACCCATATGAAAAGTATTTACAGAAAACTGGATGTGCACTCCCGTGCCGAAGTGGCAGCCCGTTTTGGAAGTCATTTAAAAAATATGACTAATTGATCATTCATTGAATGATCTGTATTTCATATTGCTCACCCTTTCTTTCCTGCCGCATCCCATAAATTAGTTACCCATCATTGGGGATTGACAAGCCCTTATCTGCACCATAGATTTGCATCAGATAACATTCAGTATGATTCGCTTTAATGACTGCTGAAAAAAATCTTAAAAATTATTTAAAACTTAAAATTTACTAAAATGAAAAAGCAATTAATCGTTTCAATGCTGGCGGTATTTATTAGTACAGTCCAGCTTTCGGCCCAGGAAACAAATCCAATGACAACTTTGCCAACTGTTACGGTTACATCCGGAACAATTGTGAACAAAGAGATTGACAAGGCTTTTAAAAAAGCATTTCCAGATGCACAGTTACTGGATTGGTACGAAGTGAATAAAATGTACCTGGTAAAGTTTATCAAAGATGATATGAAGCACAATGCGTTGTTTACAAAAAAAGGCTATCTAAAGTATGATGTAAGTTTTGGGAGCGAAAAAAACCTTTCTGATAAAATAAAAAATGAAGTGCAGAAAGCATACGATGAATATAGTATAGCAGGTGTATCGAACGTAAAGGAAGCCGGCCGTGACATATGGGTGATAAACCTGGAAAACCAGAAACATTTAGTATTTGTACGTTATGAAAATAACGAGCTGGAAGAAACATTCAAGTATAATAAAAATTAAGACAGGAAGATATTCATTAGTTGCTTACCTCTGTTCCGCATTTTTGTATAACCCTGCATTTGAAAGAAAATAATCAGTATTAAATTTATCTCACCTCCAAGGCAAAGGAAATAAGAGGTGTTAAATTTCCGGGAGCTGGATGAATGACGAAGAGTGCCACTCCCAGGTTGCAAAGCTAATTATGGAGACGTTGCCTGAAAGCTTTTAATTTATTACAGTGAGACCTTTTATACAAAATTTTACCCCGCGGTCTTCCGTATCCTTACGAACCCACCCTCCACAATATCTGCCACCACAGGCAGAAACATAATACAAATGCCGGTATAAAAAAATTGCTTCTATGATCTGTTAAAAAAAACGCTTGCAAATAATTTTTTATTAGCGTATTTTTCTAACGCATACGAATTTCAATTTTCACAATTAAATTATTTCAACATGAATACAGAAAATGCAATAGCATCCGGCACTGCAACCATGCCTGCTACTATTGGCTTAAGAGAAAATTTTAAAGGAAAAATTCTTGTGGAAGGTGATGCAGGTTATGATAAGGAAAGAAAAATATGGAATGGCATGATCGACAGGAAACCTTTTCTCATTGCACAGTGCATGGAAACAAGCGATATTCAATACGCTGTAAAGTTTGCAAAGAAAAATAACCTGCTGATATCTGTAAGAGGCGGTGGACATAATGTTAGCGGAAATGCAGTTTGTGACGGTGGTATCATGATTGATCTTTCTTTGATGCGGTCTGTAAAAGTAGATGCTGAAAAAAAACTTGCATTAGTGGAAATGGGAGCCACCTGGGGAGACTTTGATAAAGCAACCCAGCAACATGGTTTAGCTACTACCGGTGGATTGATTACCACTACCGGTGTTGCCGGTCTTACCCTGGGCGGAGGGGTTGGATGGCTGGTGCGTAAATGCGGTTTAAGTTGTGATAATATTATTGAAGCAGAAGTGGTAACTGCTGATGGCAATTTGGTAAAAGCAAGTTTGCAGGAAAACCCGGATCTTTTGTGGGGAATACGGGGCGGAGGCGGCAACTTTGGCATTGTGAGTTCAATGAAGCTACGTTTATATGACGTGGGTATGGTACTGGGAGGAATGATCCTTCATACAAGAGATAAAGCCAAAGAAGTGATTCAATTTTACCGGGAGTTTATGAAAACAGCGCCTGAAGAACTCACTTTATATACCGGCCTGTTGACATCACCAGACGGTGTTCCTGTAGTAGGGCTTATAGGATGTTATTGCGGCGATATTGAAAAAGGTGAAGCAGTGCTTAAACCTTTACGTGAGTTTGGTACACCCATTGCAGACTTGATTCAACCCATTCCTTATGTGCAAATGCAGTCTTTACTGGATGGTGGCTTTCCGCATGGTAACCGGTATTACTGGAAATCGGGATTTTTAAATGATCTTTCTGATGAAGCAATTGAAACCATTATTAATCACATGGCTTCCAACCCTTCCCCCTACTCGGCAACGATCCTTGAATATTATGGAGGCGCTGCCGTCAGGGAACCCGAAGGCGGTACTTCTTATCCTCACCGTCAACTTCAATTTGATCTTGTTATCATATCAAACTGGCCAGACAAACAGGAAGATGAAATCAATATTACCTGGACCCGAAATATCTGGGAAGCCATGCAGCCGTTCCTGAGTAATAAAGTGTATGTGAATGCGCTGGGAGTGGAAGGCAAAGAAAGGGTGAAAGAAGCCTATGGGGAGAATTATCAAAAGCTGGTGGATTTAAAACGTAAATATGATCCTGCTAACCTGTTTCGCATGAATCAGAATATTACCCCGGATTAAAATAAAATACAGCATTGTTTTTTATCATTGTGGATGGTGCTTCTAATCAAAGACAGGATAATTATTCTTGTCAGCTGGTAGGTTATAGCTATAGTCTCCTGCAAAGATGTATCCAAAAAATATTTGTATATTAATTGCTTAAAAATTGAATTGTCTTTCAGCAAAAAAATAGCAGGAGGATTGATAAAAATATCAGTATGAAAAAATTCTTTTCAGCATCGTTGTATATATTTTTAATAATCCCTGTTGCCATTGGTCAGCATCCGTCTATCGACAAAAAATTTTTTTTTACTGATCAAACCATTCTACCAGTAACGATTGTTACTTCAATGAATAAAATCCTTGGTTATTCAAATCCTCAAAAAGTTAACTTATATCCATCCCGGTTTACTTACTTGTTGCCAGACAGTACAACTATCAGCCAGCAGGTGCAGATAGAAATTCGGGGACACTACAGAAGAGAGAATTGTTATATGCCACCGCTCCGGATCATTTTCACAAAAAAAGATTCGGCTTCTTCGCCTTTGTCATCATTAAAAAAATTGAAGCTGGTTAATAGCTGCGTACAGAATAGTCTATATAACCAGTATGTGCTGATGGAATTTCTTAGTTATAAAATCTTTAACCTGCTTACAGAAAAAAGTTTTCGTGTACGGCTTACAGATGTAACTTATATAGATAGCAGTGCCAAAAAAAAGCCTTTTAAAAACTATGCTTTTTTTATTGAAGATGTAAAAGAAATGGCAAAGAGAAATAAGTGCCGGGAATACACTGCAGGCAGACCAAAAGCAGAAATGACCGATCGAAGACAAATGACACTGGTAGCTTTGTTTGAATACATGATCGGCAATACAGATTGGTCGGTAACAGGGAAACATAATGTTAAAACAATTATATCAAGGAAAGATTCTATTGGAAAACCTTACGCTGTTCCTTATGATTTCGATTATTCAGGCCTTGTAAATACCCCTTATGCAATACCGGATCCGCAGTTGGAAATAAAATCTGTGACAGAAAGAGTGTACAGGGGCTTTCCAAGAACAATGGAAGAATTAAATGAATCGCTTGCTGTATTTAATAAACAAAAGGACAGCATATTTTCCCTCATCAATAATTTTGAATTGCTGACAGAAAAAAATAAAAAGTATATGATTAATTACATAGACGAATTTTACTCCCTGATAAAAGATCCCAGAGATGTGAAATATACTTTTATTAATGGTGCAAGAACCCAATAAAAAAAATTTAGTTCCCGTACTCATATAAAGTTGATAAATAGTAAAGTGCATTGCACCCATTAAAAAAGATGGCTGATGTATGCACCAGCCATCATAGAATGTTCAATTTATTTACCAGCCGCTATTTTATAAAGCATCAGTTGGTTTTAATTTTTCTTCTGAATGCAATGGCCTGTATTTACGCTCAAACTTTTCTTTTTGTTCCGGAACAGTAAGATCGTAGATTTCCTTTTTTCCGTTCTTTAGCCTTACGGTTGCTTTATCATTGTCTATATTCAGGCTGCTTACATTTTTTGGCAACAATGGCGGCAATGGTGGTGCTGGCGGCAACGGTGGCATTGGTGGTAATGATTCTGTTGGCGGTAAAGGTGGCAATGGAGCCGCTGGAGGTAAGCCATCGGTTGGAGGAACTGGTGGTACCGGAGGAATTGGTGGTGGTGGTGGTAGAATTTCACCATACAATCCTTTATAATAATTTTCCTTTTTATTCCAGTCTGTCAATAAGAGGCGTTTCACTTCTTTATGATCTTTGTCTTTTACCACTACTGTGCAGTTGTTTTTATTGTCAATGATCTCAATAAAATATCCTTTACTGTTAGGATCTTTTGCTTCAGGTACAATAACAGTATCAACTGGAATGCTGCTGATTTTTTGTTCCGGTATTTTTTCAAACAATTGTTTTGCCCCGCTGTAACCGGGCAGTTCAATACTTGCCTCAGCAAGTGGTTGCCGGGTGGAAGCATACACTCCCGACCCGGCAGTACTTGCTTTTTGTTCGCTGTTTTTAGTTGCGGCTGGTACTTTCCATTCATTCCGGAATGCAAGCAGCAATACTGTTATCAACGGCAGTAAAAACAGGAATTTAATTAAGTGCAGTTTGGCACTTTTCATTTTGTTCATCATGGCTATTCTTTTTTTGAGTGAAGAAAAATTAAACTGGGAGGCTATACTAAATTGATTGTTGCCGGTAACTTTCAGCAACAGGTATTGATAATCTTTTTTACTGAGACCATTTTGCAGCACTTTATCATCTGCAATAAATTCCAGGTTTTGGCGGATGGCTTTTTTAATGAGCCATACAAATGGATTGTACCAGTTAATAACACACAGCAATTCGCTCCAGATAATATCAATGCTGTGCTGTTGTTTTACATGCACAAACTCATGGCGAATGATGTCCTGTAATTCAGCCTGGCTGTGCAGTTGCGGATTGATGAAAATAGAATTGCCAAATGAAAAAGGAATAATATTGGCATCCACCTGGTACACTTTCATTTCATTATTGTAAACAGGCTGTGCTTTCTTTTTTAATTGCCGGAAAGAAATGAACTGAATAAACAATCGTCCCAGCGCCACCAGCATACCTGACAGCAACAACAGCATAATAATAGTATTGACAGAAAGCGGCACAGCTGATGCTGCATTGTTTACATATTGATAATTCCCCATTGCCGGAACCCATTGCAGCAGCTTTGCAGACTGCAGATCGCTTTGCTTAAGCATAGAAGAAATATCTATCAATGGAATGTAAAAAGCAACCACGGTGTAAATAAAAAGATAGTAACGGTTCCAGTTATAAAAAGTAAGTTTCTGCAGAATGAAATAATAAAACAGGAATACCACAGAAAGGCAGATGGACAATTTGAGGATGTATAAAAAAATAAAAGGCATACAAATGGTTTGTGATAATTAAATTATTTATTTCCTTTTTCAATCATACCGATAATTTCTTTGAGTTCTTTGGCAGATAATTTTTTCTGTTCTACAAAAAAATTCACGAGCTCTTTGTAAGAATTATCAAAATATTCCTTCACCACTTTTCCCATAAATTTTTTCTTGTAATCATCTTCACTTACTGCCGGTTTGTATAAATAGGTATTGCCTGCCAGCCGGCTGCTCACGTAACCTTTACGTTCCAGGTTTTTAACGGTGGATGCCACGGTGGTGTATGGCAAGGCTTCATCCAGATGTTCCATAAATGCTTTTACATTGGCCTCACCTGTACGCCACACGGCCTGCATGGTCTCTTCTTCTGCGTGGGTTAACTTTTCCATCTCTACGAATTTTTCGTAAATCTACGAACATTTCGTAATTAATCAAATTTATTTTTATTGTGGGATTGTTAATAATCTGTTTCAGAAAAAAAATAGATTTTCGCCTGTGTGTATAGTTTAAATAAAACTGTTGGTAAACAGGGCAAAAAGCTGTAGCTACATAAAAAATATTATATTGTATTTTGCAAACCATACAGAAAATAATTTATGAAACAACGCTTTGAGATTTTAGATGGCATGCGTGGCAGTGCCGCATTATTTGTTGTGATTTTTCATTTGCTGGAAGCCAACTTTCCAGACAGTGCTGTTAATCCATTGCACCACGCCTATCTTGGCGTTGATTTCTTTTTCATGCTGTCAGGTTTTGTAGTGGGGCATGCTTATGATA
>JAYVLZ010000494.1:0-21325 GCA_043759175.1 Chitinophagaceae bacterium
TTTTATACTGACGATGTTATCCTTATCGAGCCTTTTATCTACGCCTTCCCAAACATTTTGAGATGGCGTTTCCTCGTTATCATCAAGTGCGGAGTGAAAAAGGTCTTCTATATTGTGTAAATTTTCATCCATATTTTAATAATTTTTTGCGATTTTTAAACCGTTGGTAACTGCTTTCTGCAACAATAGTTTAGCATCAAAAAAATTGGATTTAGATGTTCCTTCAGCAATGCCCAACTGTTCTGCAATTTCCCGGTGTTTCATTCCTTCAAAAACATACAGGTTAAAAATTATCCTGTATGCTGGCGGTAATGCCTGTACCATTTTTAGTAATTCTTTTTTGTGCAATCTTGCCAGAATATCTTCATTACATGTTTCTTCTGCCGGCAAATTTTCAATACCCACCACCGGGTGCATTTTGGGTCTTGTTCGATAATGCTGAATAGCACAGTACACCATTATCTTTCTAATCCAGCCTTCAAAGGAACCTGCATGTTTAAAATTGTGCAATGATTTAAACACCTGCACAAATCCTTCCTGCAAAATTTCCTCCGCTTCTTCCCTGTTTTTAGAATATCGCATGCACACTCCAAACATTTTTGGTGCAAATTGCTCATACAAACTATTTTGGGAATATCTGTCCCCATTAATACAGGTTCGTATCAATTCTGCATGCTGTTCCAATAATTCAGTTTGGTTTATATAAATAGTGGTATCAGCCATTTAAAATGGTTGGGTTGATAAAAAAATATTTTATAATGAAATGACAGAATACTTTGTCCAATATAAAATTCAAACTCAAAACTGTAGGAATTCTGTTTAACTATTTTGCGGTCTGTAAATAGTTATTATAGCTTTCTTCCATTAACATATTCTTCACCCAACCATTTTATTGAATTCATACACTAATTGGTACTTACCCATGCTTAACTATTTGTGTGAAGGGGTTTAAGTTCAAATATTTTTATGAATAAAAATGCGGTGCAAATATTCTTTTCATTGGTGTCATTCTTTTTTGCAATTACTGCAAATGCACAAAATGGCTATATTATTTCAGGTAAAGTAAATGAAGCTGGTAGTGGCAAACCCATTCAAAACGCAACGGTTCATTTAAAAGGCAGCACTACCAGCACTATGTCAAAAATGGATGGTTCATTCAGGGTAAATATAACTGAATGGCATGATAGCTTAGAAATTACCTGCGTAAATTTTGAACCCTTTGTAATTGCATTGCAAGATGGGCATACCACCAATATTAGTGCCGTTATGAAAAATAAAGCAACTGCTTTACAGGAAGTAATTATTGGAACTTCTAACAAACCGGGTAAATCATTTATGCAAAAAGTTATTGATTATAAAGCCAATAATAATCCATCAAGGCTGAGGAGTTACAGTTATCAGCGGTACACCCGTAATGAACTGGATATGGACAATATAGATTTTCAAAAATCAAAAGGGAGTGGATTAAAAAGCCTGATGCTGAAAACTTATGCAGGCTTTGATTCTACTGCCAAATATGATAAAGAACTGCCAGTATATTTTGCTGAAAGGCTGGCTAATAATTACCATGCTGTTTCTCCCAATATTGACAGGGAAAATATTATTGCAAAGAAAAACCTGGGCCTTAAAACGGATAACCTGCTGAGTAAATTAGATAAATTTTATTTTCACTTTAATGTTTATGATGACTGGGTGCCCATATTTGACCAAACTTATGTAAGCCCACTTAACTCCAATGCGTTCGGTTATTATAATTTTTTTGAAGGAGATAAAATGGTGGAAGATGGCGATACGTTACAACTAATCCGCTTTGTTCCCTTACGTTCTTACGAGAGGGCTTTTACCGGCAGCTTATGGATTAATACCAAAACACTTGCTGTAACAACGGTGAATATGCACTTAAATAAAACTGCCAATCTCAATTTTGTAAGCGACATTAATTATTATGAAGATTATAAACAAGTGTACGATAGTGCCGCAGACAAATCAGTTTATATGCCATATAAATTTTCGTCGGAAGTAAAGTTTGAAAGCGGACTGGCCCTTTTAGGTTTACCAATTCCTGAAAATAAAAACAGCATAAAATTTATTGTTAAGAACACCACCGTTACTGATAAAATAAAAATAAATACCAGTGAGCCTGCCACTATTGTTGCCAACCTCATTAAAAAAGAACAAACAACCAATTGGGAAAAGCCGGAAATATTTTGGATACAAAACCGTCCGGATCCACTTACCAGCCATGAAAAAAATATTTATAAAATGGTTGATTCATTAAAACAAAACGACCTTTTTCAAAGAGGTATAAAATTGATAGCTTTTGCAGGTACCGGTTTTTGGGATTTTGGCAACCAACTTCGAATTGGTCCTTATACTTCCTTCATCAGCCGCAATTCTATAGAAGGCTGGCGCATACGGGCCGGCTTCTGGACAATGCCCGGCATTAGTAAAAAAATAAACCTGTTTGGCTATGCCGCTTATGGTACCAAAGACCAAAAAGTAAAAGGTATGCTGGGCCTCAAATATGTTTGGAATGAAGCAAGGTGGACAAAAACAACCGTTAGTTATGGCAGCGATTATGATTTTCTAATAGACCAGGATGATGAACTGGATAAAGACAATCTTATCAATTCCCTGTTAAGAAAAAATATACCCTATACCAGAACATACACTAAACAGTTTATGCTACAACATGAGCAATATCTTTCGCCCAATTTTACTGCAAAAGCTTCACTTGGTTACAAAGAATTAAACCCGGTTTTTGATTTTCAATACCGGCCAATTAACCCGGCGCTTGATAAACCTTATGATAGTGTATTTGAAAAAATGTTGCCGGTTGCAGAAGCATCTGCAGGCATCCGCTATGCCCATAATGAACGTACTAAAATGCTCAATTACGACAATATCAAACTGGGTACTTTTTCTCCGGTATTTACTGCCAGCTTCACTTATGGATTTGAACAGGGTAAAGCATTATTTAATTTTCAAAAGGTAAACGTTGCTGTTGAACAGCAGTTACGTTTGCCGCCCAAAATGATGCTTTACTATAAACTGGATGCAGGGAAAACATTTGGCACCATTCCTTACCTGCTGTTGAACATACCGGCAGGCAACGAATATTATGTTGCCAACAAATACCTTTTTAATACAATGGCCCCTTATGAATTTGCTGCAGACAGATATGTAAGCCTGCACACAAGATTTTATTTAGGGGGTGCATTGTTTGATAAAATACCATTGTTGCAAAAGCTCGGCTGGCGGGAGCGTTTTTCTTTTAATGCTTACTGGGGAGATATGACGAAAGCCAATATTGGCTATAATAAAAGTTCCAATTTTAATTTGATAGGTACCGCTCCCTTCATGGAAGCCAGTGTGGGAATTGGAAATATCTTTCATGTACTATCCATCGAATATTACAGGCGGCTTAATTATCTCAACAACCCTTATGCAAAAAAGGATGGGATTTATTTGGGATTAAGCCTGATATTTTAAAACAAAGTATTTGTAAATGAAAATTTCCATTTTAACCATTTAATATTTTATAAAAATGAAAAAAATAAATTTATTAAGACTGAAGTTTATTGACAGGATTACAGGTTTGAAAATTTATGATGTGCTGCAGTTGTTCAAAAAACATCAATACTTGCCAACAGAAGAACTTGATAATATCCGACAGGAGAAATTAAATACACTTTTTTCAATTGCCAAACGATCTGCCATTTATTATGCCCCATTCGATAATTATAATGAATTACCTATACTTACAAAAAAAGTGATAAGTGAAAACCCTTCTCATTTTCTCTCCGGTATTTATCATAACAAATTAATTAAAAAATCAACGAGCGGTTCCACTGGTACTCCTTTTGTTTATTATACTTCTCCGGATGCCCAGTCGTATTTATGGGCAGGGCTCCTGCTTTCATGGGAGGTTCCCGGTTACCAGTTTGGTGATAAGGTGGCATTCATTGCAGGAAGTGCATTAGCAAAAAAAAGTATCAAACATGAGGTGTTTTATAAGCTAATGAATATTGATATTTATCCTGTAGCAATTATAACAGACGAATCAATTGTACGATATATTGAATTAATACGGCGGAAAAATACAAAACTGATTTATGGATATGCAACGGCAATCAATATTATAGCAGATTATATTATTCAGAATAATATTTCTCCTATCCCGGGTTTATGTGGCATTGTATGTACTGCTGAAATGCTTACTGAAAAAACAAGGACCAATATTGAAAAAGCATTTAGTGTAAAAGTTTTTAATCAATATGGTTGCAATGAGGCTGGCATTGCTGCTTTTGAATGTGAGCAGCACCAGCTCCACCTGATCAGCAGCCGCTGTATATATGAAATAGATGATGAAGGAGTACTCCTGAGTACCGACCTGGCTAACGAGGCATGTATTTTTATGAAATACAATACCGGCGACATAGTAGAGTTTTGTGATGAAGTGTGCAGTTGTGGCAGAAGTTACCCAGTTATAAAAAATGTAGTTGGCAGATGTGATGAAATTATTGTAGATAGAAAAAATAAGAAAATACATTGTGTATATTTTAATTTTTTATTTAAAGATGATAAATCAATCAGGCAATACCAGGTGCTTTTTGATGACAGATCAATTACTATTTACTTACAGGTGGGGAGTGATTTTTCTGAAAAAAATTACAGGTACTATATCAATTCAATGAGAGATAATTTTGATTTTGAATCGTATGATATCAAGACAAATGAAAAATTTTATAGCAGGAGTAATTTAAAACATTCTTTTATTATTGATAAACGGAAATATAAATTAGGAACAGATTAATTTTCATGCTTGTTGTAAAAGATGCATAGCCTGTTTGTAATTTAAAGGACGCTACCACCTTCTATAATCGTCTACTTCAATTCCTTTTCACTTACACTCCACTCTCCCAGCTTCTCCCCTTTTATTCCCAAAAATTCAATCTTCATTAACCGTTCATTTTTCTTACCACTTACGGTTACCTTAGTAAAGTTTTGTGCCTCCACCAAAGTGCCGGGCATCCTTGCAGGATTATTCAGTTCTGCTCCACTTACTTTACCAATGCCGGATGTATAAGGCGAATTGGTAACATCATACAGAGGATACAAACCCTTTCGTTCCTGCTTTATCACTTCGCTGTGGTGGCGGTCGCCGGTAAAAAATAAAACACCTTTTATTTTATCTGTTGCCAAAAAATTCATCAGTTCATTGTACTCCACGCTGAAGGAATGCATACATTCATAATCCGATAAAGGATTTAGTACCTGCCCGCCTGTGGCTATCACTTTAAAGGTTGCTTTACTGAATAATAAAGCATTCTTCAGCCAGTCTAACTGCACCCTGCCAAAATAAGTTTTATCTGCATTTGGTTTTCCATTTATGCTGTCGGGCATATCATCTTCACTTCTGAAATAACGGTCGTCCGTTAAAAAAATATCCACATCCCCATAACTCACTACAGAATAAATGCCCTCCCCTTTTTGTCCATAGCTGGGGTTGCAACTGTAGTTCATAAATATCTTTCTGCTCTCTTCTTTTAAAATATAACTTTTACCTATATCATTGGGCCCATAGTCGTGATCATCCCAAATGGAATACTGCGGCATGCTGGCCATAAATTTTTGTAATACAGGTAAAGCCCTGTCGTGACTGGCTCTGTAATTCAATCCCCAACGGGTGCTGTAATCTACTTCCCTGGTGTACCAGTTATCACCCAGCCACACATGAAAAGCTGCAGGTGTGTTTGCCATTGTTTCAAATATAGAAGAATCACCACCATAGGGCGGTGGAGGACGATCATATTTTGGCTCATTAAAATAAGCACAACTGCCGGTGAGGAAACTAAAGTCTGGTGCAGGCTTGCGGAACTGCCACAAATCTTTTGTTGAAAATTTTGTTACAAAGCCGGGATCAACAATCTTGCCGTCTATCAACACAGTGTAGGTGTAAGGAGTATTCATATCCAGTCCATTCAATTCAATTTTTACAGGATTAAAATCTTTGCCTAAACTCACCTTTGTACTCTACCATTTTATCCTGTGTCATTCCTCCTTCTGCATAAAATTTTATGGCTACATTTTTTACTTCTGGTGTTACTTCCACCCAGATGGTGGCATTGCGTAATTCTACATTGCCCGCCCATGGGCCGCTTACGAGACCCTGTTTATTTTGGGCAGTAGTTGCAACGGTTACTAATAAATATAATAATGTAAGGAGCTTTTTCATAACATGAATTATTCTGATGAGCAGATCAAAGATAAAAATTTGAAGCATCATTAAAATGAATTTATTGTTATTGAGGATAATAAAATTTAAGTAGATTTATCCCTGTTATGAAAGAATTAATTGAACATATTGAATTATTAAAAAAACAGTTTCAACAGCTTAATCTTTTAAAGCCTGAAGATCAGCAAAGGCTTGATAAAAAGTTCAGACTTGAATGGAACTATAACAGTAACCATATAGAAGGTAATACACTCACTTATGGTGAAACAGAGTTGTTATTAATCTTTGACCAAACAAAGGGCAACCATGAATTCAGGGAATATGAAGAAATGAAAGGACATGATGTGGCATTGAAATTGGTGATTGATCTGGCTAAAGACAATGAAAGGAATTTAACTGAAAAATTTATACGTGAACTAAATGATGTGCTGCTTGTGAGGCCCTTCTACAAAGAGGCTATTACCCCTGACGGGCAATCAACCAGGAGACTCATTAAAATTGGCGAATACAAATCCTTGCCTAATTCTTTGAGGCTGGCTAATGGGGAAATATTTGACTATGCTTCTCCATCTGAAACCCCTGCCCTGATGAATGATTTAATGGAATGGTATCATGCAGCATCGAATGATAACCTGCAACACTCAATTGAAGTGGCTGCTGAACTTCATTATCGTTTTGTAAGAATACATCCTTTTGACGATGGCAATGGAAGGATTGCAAGACTATTAATGAACTATCATTTAATTAAAAATGATTATCCACCTGTGATTATTAAATCTACGGATAAAAAAAAATATTTGTTTGTATTGCATGAAGCAGATACCGGAGACATTTCAGCATTGAAAGAATACGTTGCCTTTGCATTAATTGATTCTTTAAAAACTTGTATAGAAATTGTACAAAAACAAACGCCACTCAAATGAGTGGCGTTGCTGTTTTATGCCGTGTTAGTCTTCGCTTTCTTAACTCCTCCGCTGGCCAGCGGAGATTAGGGGTTAACTGCACCCCATACTATTACCGCAGTTCAAACATTTGTAGCAAGTACCACTGCGGATGGTAATATGTCCGCAAGTGTTACATGCCGGTGCATCACTCTGCATGCTTTTAGCTGCAGCGTTCACTGCATCATAACTGCTGGTTGCTTTAAACTGTTTAGCAGTTTGTGCATTGCCTGCCGGTGAAGATTTTCCAATCACCCTTACTTCACTCAACTCTGGTTTCCTGTCACCAATAGTTGGTGTAGATTCATCCCAGGGCTCATCACCCAGGTTACCAACTTCCGGTTTGTCTAATACATGAACTAAGTCGTTGCGTCCAAGATATTCATACGCCAGTGAGCGGAACATGAAATCGATGATGGAAGTAGTGGTCTTGATATTTGGATGATCCACCATACCGGATGGTTCAAAACGGGTGAACACAAATTTTTCTACAAACTCTTCCAATGGCACACCATACTGCAGACCGATAGAAATAGAAATCGCAAAACAGTTGAGCATACTACGCATGGTAGCACCTTCTTTGGCCATGTCTATAAAAATTTCCCCAACCGTACCATCGGTATATTCGCCGGTACGAAGGAACAATGCCTGCCCGTTGATCTTTGCTTTTTGTGTAAAGCCACGGCGCTTGGCTGGTAAAGTTTTACGTTCTACAATTTTTGCCAAACGTCCCTTCAACACAGTGTCAGGACTGCTTTGCATACGCTTGCTTACTTCATCCAGCAACTCATCCACGGTTAGTTTACTCATGTCAACTATATGTGGCGCATTGTTCTCTGCTGTTTGTTCATCTGCTGCATTTGCTTCTTCTTTTTCTTCTGCAGATTTTTTCTTCTTGTCAGATTTATTGCTCAGTGGCTGACTTAATTTAGAGCCATCACGATACAATGCATTTGCTTTCAGGCCCAGCTCCCAGCTAAGGCGGTAGCAGTCTGCAATTTCTTCCACCGTTGCTTCGTGTGGCAGGTTGATGGTTTTGCTGATAGCCCCACTTAAGAATGGTTGTGCTGCACCCATCATGCGGATATGTCCGTGTGCATGTATGTAACGTTCCCCTTTTTGTCCGCATTTATTAGCGCAATCAAATACCGGCAGATGTTCATCTTTTAAATAAGGAGCCCCTTCCACCGTCATGGTACCACAGATATAAATATTAGCAGCTTCTATCTGATCATCTGTAAAGCCCAATGCTTCCAGTAAGCTCCATCCAAAATCATGGTATTGCTCAGGCTTAAATCCTAAGCGCTGTAAGGTTTCTTCTCCAAAAGTGAATACGTTGAAAACAAAACCAATTTCAAATGCACTGCCGAGAGATGCTTCTACTTTATTCAATTCTTCTTTGGTAAACCTTTTTGCCAGCAATGATGCTGTATTGATAAATGGTGCACCCTTTAAAGTAGCATGTCCTTTTGCATAGTTTACAATTTCCTCCATTTCTTTTTCACTGTATTTCAAATTACGCAACGCTGCAGGCACACTCTGGTTGATGATCTTAAAGTAACCACCACCGCTTAATTTTTTAAATTTCACCAAGGCAAAGTCTGGTTCCACACCGGTGGTATCGCAATCCATTACCAGGCCTATGGTCCCTGTTGGAGCAATCACCGTGGTCTGTGCATTGCGGTAGCCATATTTTTCACCCAGTTGCACCGCATCATCCCATGCTTTAATAGCAGCAGTCAATAAATAATCAGGACAATATTTTGCGTTGATGCCCTGTGGTTTAATTTCAATTCCTTCATAAGCATCCTGTGCATCATAAGCAGCGGCACGGTGGTTACGCATTACACGCAGCATGTGCACTTTGTTTTCTTCATACTTCTCAAATGCTCCAAGAAATGCAGCCATCTCTGCAGATGTTTTATAAGCAACCCCCGTCATGATTGCAGTGATAGCTCCTGCAATACCTCTTGCTTCTTCACTATCGTAAGGGATGCCGCTTACCATCAGCATACTGCCGAGGTTGGCATAACCTAATCCCAGCGTTCTGTAATCGTAAGATAATTGTGCTACTTCTTTTGAAGGAAACTGCGCCATCAGTACAGATACTTCTAAAACAACTGTCCATAACCGTGAGGTGTATTCAAAACCCTGCACATCAAAACTGTTATCGCTTTCATTGAAGAAGCGGCGCAGGTTTACAGAGGCTAAGTTACAGGCAGTGTTATCAAGAAACATATATTCACTGCAAGGGTTACTTGCTCTTATCGGGCCACCTTCAGGGCAGGTATGCCATTCATTAATAGTAGTATCATATTGAGTTCCCGGGTCAGCACATTTCCATGCTGCTTCAGTAATGTTTTTCCAAAGCTCTCTTGCTTTCACTGTTCTCATCACCCTGCCATCGCTTCTTGCTTTTAGTTCCCAGTCTCCGTCTTCATCCAATACTTTAAAAAATGAATTGGGAATACGAACAGAGTTGTTGCTGTTTTGCCCGCTTACTGTGCGGTATGCCTCCCCTTCGTAATCACTTGCATAACCTGCAGCAATCAATGCGGCTACTTTATTTTCTTCTTCACCTTTCCATTTTACAAATTCTACTATTTCAGGATGATCTAAATCCAAACAAACCATTTTAGCTGCACGCCTGGTAGTACCGCCACTTTTAATTGCACCTGCTGCCCTGTCTCCAATTTTTAAGAAACTCATCAGGCCGCTGGATGTACCACCACCACTTAATTTTTCGCCTTCACCACGGATGCTGCTGAAGTTAGTACCTACACCACTGCCATATTTAAATATTCTTGCCTCCCTAACCCAGAGATCCATGATGCCGCCATCATTTACTAAATCATCATTCACACTTAATATAAAACAGGCGTGTGGCTGTGGCCTTTCGTAAGCACTGCTTGATTTTTTTAATTGTCCGTCAATGGCATCTACATAATAGTGGCCCTGTGGTTTGCCGGTAATACCATATACTTCATGCAAACCTGTATTGAACCATTGCGGACTGTTTGGAACGCAGGCCTGGTTCAATATAGAATACACCAATTCATCATAAAAAACCTGTGCATCACTTTCACTGGCAAAGTAATCATACCGTTCTCCCCAAACCCTCCAGCAATGCGCCATGCGGTGAGCCACCTGCTTTACAGTGGTTTCCCTGCCTGTAGCACCATCCGTTTGCGGTACGCCGGCCTTTCGAAAATATTTCTGTGCCAGGATATCCGTTGCTATCTGGCTCCATTGTTTCGGCACTTCCACATTGTCCATCTGGAATACCACTTTTCCGCTGGGATCTTTAATGATTGATGTCCGGTAGTCGTACTCGAACATATCAAAAGGGGATACACCCTCTTTGGTAAATTGCCTGCTGAACTGCAGGCCCTGGGCAGTTTGATTTTTCTTCGGCATAAAAAAATATTAAGGTTGGTTAGTAAGATTAAGAAATTGTTATTTAAATAAAGGCCAACGAAAATATCAGATGTAACCCATTATTGGAAGTTCTAAATATCAACACTTGTGGAAAAAGATTGTGCAAAAATATCCGGCTCATACAGGCAGTGGATTTGGTGGGTTATGCACTTTTTGTGGATAGAATTTTTAACAAAGCTCTTGGTAGATTCAATAAAATCTTAATTGGTTGATTTTACTGCATTTTTGTTAAAACTCATCCACCTGGTACTATCTTTGACTACATGAAATCAGTACTGCAAAGAGTAAGCCACGCCAGTGTAACCGTGGATAATTTAGTGACGGGAGCTATTAAAAAAGGGCTGTTGGTGTTGATAGGAATTGAAGATGCCGATACTGATGAAGATATACAATGGCTGAGTAACAAGATCGTTAATCTCCGCATATTTGACGATGAAAATAAAGTGCCTAATATATCAGTAAAGGATATTGGCGGAGATATATTGCTGGTAAGCCAGTTCACTTTACATGCCAGCACCAAAAAAGGGAATCGTCCTTCTTATATCAAGGCCAGCAAACCTGATTTCGCTATACCTGTGTATGAACAAATGATTGTGCAATTAGAGAATGATTTAGGTAAAAAAATATTTACAGGAATATTTGGTGCTGATATGAAAGTGGAGTTAATGAATGATGGGCCGATTACGATTGTTATTGACACGAAGAATAAAGAGTAGCCCATCTCCTATCCTCTTCCCAAGGGGAAGAGAGAAATGGAGAAGATGGAAGCGAAGAAGGCAATATATTTTGTGGTTTATAAACAATACTTTTAATCATGCATGAAATAACAATTAAGCAAGCACAGGCCGATGTTGACCAATGGATAAAAACTATTGGTGTACGCTACTTTAATGAACTCACCAATCTTGGTATATTGATGGAAGAGGTAGGGGAACTATCAAGATTGATGGTAAGAAAATATGGTGAGCAAAGTTTTAAAGAAAGCGACAAGGGTAAAGACCTGGGTGATGAAATGGCGGATGTACTGTGGGTGTTAATATGTTTGGCAAATCAGACAGGTGTGGATTTGACTGCTGCTTTGGAAAAAAATTTTGAGAAGAAAAATGTAAGGGATGCAAAAAGGCATCAGAAGAATGAGAAATTGAAATCATGACAGACACACCCCAACATGTAAAAGATATTCAGTTAAAACTCTGGCTGGCTAAAACACCAGAAGAAAGATTAATGCAATTTCTAAAAGACAATGATGAGATGTACAAAGCAATACTTCAGGCAAAGAAAGATCTGAATATAGCATTCGATCCAATTAAAGACAGGCGGCATTAAAAAATATTATTACCCCTTACCTTTTCACTGCATAAATTGCTGCATCAAAATAATCGCCATGCCTTTTATAAAATCTTTTTCCATTAACACAGCAAAGCAGCATCCCTTTCCATTTAATGTGCCTGCTGTACAATATGCAAAAGAAATTACACTGAATAATAACGTTACCATTTTTGTTGGAGATAATGGAAGCGGAAAATCTTCTTTACTGGAAGCCATTGCATACAAAATAAACCTGCCATTAATTGGCGGTTTTATAGAAGCCAATAACAGAACAGGGTTTGAAGCAGCCAAACTTTTACAGCCCTATTTAAAAATTGAATGGAAAAGGGAAACCAGCGGGGGCTTCTTTTTCAGGGCAGAAGATTTTAGTGATTTTATAAATTCTGTAGAAAGGGAAAGAAATAAAATAGCCGGCGATTTAAGCGAATTAAAAGGTGTGGTTGATGACAGCATCATTGATAAAATGAGTGAAAGCATGAATTACAACTTACGTGAAATGCGAAAAAATTATGGTGAAAACATGCAGGCTTTTTCTCATGGTGAAGCCTATCTTAAAATACTGCAAACAAGAATTGGCGATAAAGGTATCTTTCTGTTAGATGAACCAGAAGCCGCACTTTCCCCATTAAAACAATTATCATTGATATCTTTGATTTTGGAAATACTAAAAAATAAAACTGCACAGTTTATTATAGCCACCCACTCCCCCATATTGATGGGAATACCTGGTGCATCACTTTATGAAATACAGGAAGAGTCAATGAAAATGGTGGAATATAAAGAAACCGGCCATTACCGCATAACCAAAACATTTCTTGATAATCCTGAGTATTATTTGAGGCATCTTTAAGAACATTCCACTGCAACTATGGCCGCCAAAAACACCGGAATAAAAGCTGATGGAGTTTTTGAAAAAGAGTTTTGAAAACAACTATTTACCCCGCCACAAAATCCAGCCGGCACAGCGATAGCGCTTCATTCAGTTTACCTTCTTTCAAACAATTAGTAAGCTGCTGCAGGCGTGGAAGATAAAGCGGGTACTGGCTGCCGTAAGTTTCCTTCAGGCTGTGTTCTTCCAGGTCGCTCAGCTTACCGTCAAATGCTGCAGATACGGTAAACAGATCCAGTAAAAAATTTCTTTCTTTTTCTGAAACAGTATGCAGTGTATGGATAAACAGTTTCCAGTCATCATATTTATTTTCTTCTTCAATTTTCAACAGTTCCTGGAAGCGGATGAGCAGTATCATCATATTGGGATGATAATTTTTTGACATCACCACCGCATTGCCAATGGCACGGAGACAACCTGTTTTGGCCAATGGAGATAATTGCTGCAGCAGTTTATCATGTATCACATCTTGTGCAATCCGGTTGGCCAGTGCAAATCCAAACAATCTTAGCCGGGCTTCCAGCACCACCCTCCTCAACACCACGCTGTTCCAGAAACATTCTACAGGCAATGCCTCATATAGTATTGAAATACCTAATAAAAAATTACCCACTGTAAAACGCAGCAGATATTTCAACACCAGGTTAGTGAGCAATATTTTTGCTTTATACAACAGGCCCAATACAAAAAGATTCTTTTTTGAAATCCGCTTAAACGGATCAATACCTAAAATTTTTAATTCAGGATCAGGCAGTTCCAGTGCCGTACGGGCAAGAATATTTTTTACACTGAATACACTATTGTTAAGCAGTTCATTTTTGCTGGCATGCATGTTAATGAGCTCACTTACTTCGTACACTGCTTTTAGCGCAATAATAAATAACACATACAATTCTATTGCAATTGAAAAAATGGCAACAGCAGCCACCCAGCCATAGTGGATCAAAGGAGTACTATTCTGAAAATAAATATCTACCCAAACGGTTGGGAACACACATACCAAACCAATGATGGAAGAAAGAACCATTCCTTTCATTGTAATGCGGCGTATCCGGTTTGCTAATTCTTTGTCAGACAAATCAAATACACTATGATCGGAATCAATGCGGCGGAACAAAGTGAGATAGTACACTCCAAATTTTTCCAGCCGGGATGGTTGGTGACCGGGTATATCAACTATTTGCTTCAATGCATAGTTAGTTTATTGGTAACTGTTATAAGAATACAATATTTTATTGTACTGAATGAATCCGGAAGCCACAGCTGCCCAAAGATAAAGATAAACGCCCGCCTGACCGGACGGGCAGGGACTGTACTTCGTTCCTCAGTATAAACTCTGCCAACGGTGATGCTATGAAAAGCAAATGCCGAGTAAAAAAAACAATTCCTTTCCTGAAAATTTTGCCTTTTAACTTTTGAGTTTTCGCTTACTTTTGCAGCCTTATGGCAAACGGACAAAACATATTTGCAGAGCTGATTGCACACTGCAAGGAATACGGTTACATTTTTCAATCGAGTGAAATTTATGATGGGCTGGCGGCTGTGTACGACTATGGTCAAAATGGTGCACAACTGAAAAAGAACATCCGTGATTACTGGTGGAAAAGCATGACGCAATTGCACGATAATATTGTGGGTATTGATGCTGCAATTTTTATGCATCCAACCACATGGAAGGCAAGTGGGCATGTAGATAATTTCAGCGACCCGATGATTGATAATAAGGATAGCAATAAACGTTACCGTGTGGATCATCTGATTGAAGCACATGCTGAAGCGCTAAGAAAACAAGGAGAGAAAGAGGCAAAGGAAGCAGATACATTATTGGAACAGATGGATGCTTTGCTGGTTAAAGATGATTATGCAGGTTTGAAAAAATTGATTGATGATAATAAAATTCAATGTGCTGTTAGTAAAACTTCTAACTGGACAGATGTTCGTCAGTTTAATTTAATGTTCAAGACTGAGTTTGGTGCGTTGGCTGCTGATAACCCCGATGAGAACATTGTCTATCTCCGTCCTGAAACTGCACAGGGAATTTTTGTAAACTTTTTAAATGTGCAGAAAACCGGCAGGATGAAAATTCCTTTTGGTATTGCACAAACAGGTAAGGCATTCAGGAATGAAATTGTGGCAAGGCAATTTATTTTCAGGATGAGGGAATTTGAACAAATGGAGATGCAGTTTTTTATTCGTCCGGGTACACAAATGGAATGGTACAACTATTGGTCAGCAGAAAGAAAGAAATGGCATGAGAGTCTTGGTGTACCTGCTGAAAAATTGCGTTTTCACAATCATGTGAAACTGGCGCATTATGCAGATGCTGCACTGGATATAGAATTTGAATTTCCTTTTGGATGGAAAGAACTGGAGGGTATTCATTCAAGAACAGATTATGATTTGACCCAGCACCAGACTTACAGTAAAAAGAAATTACAATATTTTGATAATGACATTGATCCGCAAACAGGCAAAGCTTATGGTAACTATGTGCCGTATGTGTTGGAAACATCTGTTGGGTTAGATCGTTTGTTTCTCACCATCATGAGCCTTGCTTATGCTGAAGAAAAATGGACCAAAGAAGATGGTACCGAAGACAGCCGTGTGGTGCTAAGAATACCTGCAAAGATAGCTCCTACTAAACTGGCTATCCTGCCTTTAATTAAAAAAGATGGCTTGCCTGAAATTGCAAGAGAATTAATGGACGAATGCAAAGGCAGTTTTATGTGCTTTTATGAAGAGAAAGACGCTATTGGTAAACGTTACCGCCGCATGGATGCGATTGGTACGCCATTTTGTGTAACCATTGATCACCAGACGAAGGAAGATAATACTGTAACAATTCGGTATAGAGATACCATGATGCAGGAAAGAATACGAATGAGTGAGGTAAAGAAAATAGTGCTGGAGAAGATAGCATAATTAGCTAATGTGCTGATTTGCTAATGTGCTAATGTGCTAATTTTTTTGATGCATTGTTCTTTTAAAGATGAGTTAAAACTAAATGGATATTGCAAACATCATATCATTAATTGAAAAATTTCAATCACTGAATTTGTCAGCCAATATTGATTTTGATAAATTCAACCAGTATGCTATTACCCATCATTCCACTACCATCGAAGGAAGTACGCTTACTGAAATAGAAACAAGACTGCTGTTAGATGAAGGCATAACACCCGCTGGAAAACCTTTGCTGCACAGCCTGATGATGCAGGATTATTACAGGGCTTTGCTGTTTGTGATTGAACAGGCAGCAAATAAAATTGCAATAACCCCGGAATTTATTCAAGGTGTCAATGCCCTGGTGATGAAACAAACCGGTGTTGTTTACCAAACTGTTTTTGGAGAACTGGATGCAGCAAAGGGTGTGTTTAGAAAAGGAAATGTAAGTGCCGGCAATACTTACTTTGTGGGTTATGATAAAGTGGAAGGTTTATTGAAAAAATTATGCTCTTCCGTTACAGATAAATTAAACACAGGGGATACTGTTATAGAAAAAATAAATCTTTCTTTTGATGTCCATTTTGATTTGGTAACCATTCATCCATTTTATGATGGCAATGGCCGTACCAGTCGTTTGCTGATGAATTACCTGCAGTTGTATTTTGGTTTACCCATGAGCATGGTATTTAAAGAAGATAAGGCTGCTTATTTTGAAGCACTGCAGCAAACAAGATTGAAAGAAGATATCAGCATTTTCAGAAACTTCATGTATAGTCAATATGAAAAATACCTGCAGCTGGAGATTGATAAATTTGAGCAGATGAAAAATGGTAACGGAAAAAGTGCTGGTTATTCTTTTGTGTTTTAAAATTCAGCCAGGGTGAGCCACTCCGCTAAACAGCGGATGACCCACCCAAGTCATCTTTCATAATAAGGCACTTCATCTTTACCAGAGGATTCTTTCTGATACCAGTACGCCTGTGTAACAATAAAACCTTCAGGTGTTTTCAATAACCTTCCAAAGATGGCATTGATGGGATTGAAAGTATAATCTGTAACGCCGATGGTAAATGTTGTGGGTGCAACAGTAGTTGACGGTAGTGGTGCTTCTTCACCTTCTGCAGGCTTAGCTGCTGGTGCTGCTTTGGGTGGTGGAGAAGGAACTACTATAACAGTGTAGTGATTGTACTCCAGTAATTTTTTCAGGAATGCCACTCTTTCAGAAGAAACATTTTTTTCCACGATGCCGCATTTTACTCCATCGAGTTCTTCAAATTCATGATTTTTATTGATAGCCATAAAGTATTTATGATTTGCGATTTATATTAAGAGCCCTTTTTTAATTCTTCAATTTATTTTTTAATTCTTTAAACAAAATATCTTTATAGTACTCCCTCAATTTTATTTCTAATTTCAAAGTGCTTATATCATTTGAAACAGTCATTCCGTTAAAGTATATTTTAGTTTTCCCTTTTTTTACTGTACGCATTGTGAAATCCAGATTTCTCAAGGTGTCTTTATCAATTACTAACGAGTTTAACCTGTAAACATGGGCATTTTCATTTTTCAAATCTGGAACTCTTTTCAGAGCAATTGAATCAATTGGAGCTATGCTGTCAAAAACAATATCAAGTTTCTTTAATTTTTCTACAATTTCATCTTGATTGTAGCCCACTATAAAATTACATTTATAACATTTTAAATTCCCATCAGTTTTTGTATAATAGTAGCTTGGTGGCGGTGATGTAGCCATTAAGCTAAAGAATGTAGGTAAAAGTATAACCACAGGGTTAGCCTTATGTATTTTAATCCAATTTAAATTATCGATTTTCTTGATTATATAATAGGGAAAGGGCAAAAATATCAAAACGAACAGGTCGGTATAGTCAACTACTCTTGATGTTTGTAAAACTGAAAGATCATTATATAAGTCTATTAAATTTTGAGAGAGTGGTGATTTCCAAAATATAAATGTTATTGCACTAACCAATATTGCCAAATCTTGTAAACGGGGGAATATATACGATATCAACAATGGTAATATTATTATGCCAACTATGTCAGAGAATTTACCTGTTACCCAATTTGAATAAATAAATTTAAAATAATGATCGTTGAATAAAAGTATTAAAACACAAATAATGAAAACATAATTTAGAATATAATATTTATTTCGATGAGCTTTCATCTAATGTATTTTAACTAATTAACTGTATATAATCATAGATCCATCCGATTAATCCTGTAAGGACCATACCTGCAGCACAAATAAGTAATCCTAATTTTGTTGAAGCAGCTATTTGAACCGTTTGAATAAGTTGATCATTTTGCTCCATAAAAATTGTTCTTACAATTTTCAGGTAATAATATAAAGACACTACTAAGTTTAATGCTGCAATGATAATGTACCAGTAACTGCCCTGTGATGCGCCAGCTTTTATCAAAAATAATTTTCCAAAGAAACCTGCTGTTGGAGGAACACCGGCTAATGAAAATAATGCCAGTGCAATCATCCAGCTTAAGAATTTGTTGGTTTGATAAAGACCTTTATAATCATCGATCAGTTCTTTATTTGTTTGTGATGCAATAGCATCAGCCACGCCAAATGCTGCCAGGTTAGAAAAGATATAGATCAAAATAAAATACACCACAGATGCTGTGCCTTCCGGAGTGTTGCTGCTGATACCTACTAAAATAAAACCCACCTGCGCTATGGATGAAAAAGCAAGAAAACGTTTGATATTTTGCTGGCGCAATGCAAACAGGTTGCCAATAATCATGGTTACAACAGACAACAGCATGATGAGATTGTACCAAACTGAATGCAGCGGCTGGAATATTTTGTACAATGCTGTGATGAATACAAACGCAAAAGCACCTTTTGAAATAACTGATAAAAACGCAGTGGTGGCTGCAGGTGAGCCTTGATAGACATCCGCCGTCCATAAATGAAATGGAACAACAGATAGTTTGAATGCAAAGGCAGCAAACAAAAAGATAAAGGCCAGCACCTGCAGGTTATTCAATTGCAATAATCCCGGCAGTTCTGTAAAGCTGATTGTACCCGTAGCACCATATATCAGCGAAATACCAAACAATAAAATACCGGAAGAAAATGCAGACGATAAAATCATTTTTATAGCGGCCTCTGATGATATTCTTTTCTGCAGATCGAAATTAGCCATTGCCGCAACTGGTATCGATGCCAGTTCCAGCGACAAATAAAACAGCAGCAAATTTCCACTGGATAATAAAAAGAACATACCCAATAAAGCTGATAACATCAGGATAAAAAACTCTGCCAGTTGACAACTTTTTTTAAACCAGTCTGCAAATAATAATGAGATCAGCAATATACCCAGATTCAACATATTTTTTTGCAATGCAATCAGTGCATTTGTATAAAACAATCCTCCAAACAAATTGCCTTCTTCATTTACTGCAAAACCAATAAAAAAATTGATGCCCAATAATATTTGTATGAACACAAGTAACCTTTCATTACTTATCCCCTTTCCTATTTTGATAAACAACAACAGGAAGATGATGATGGTAACCACCAGTTCAGATTTCATTAATGTTACAAATTCATTCATTTTGGCCTCACCCTCCTTCTCCCTCTCCAAAAGAGAGGGAGCGGTACTTTAAATCGTTAATAAATATTTTATCTTCCATATCTACATTATTTCTTCAATCAACAAACACACCCCACTCTTGCTATCCAGCCAGCACTTCAAAATATTAGGCTGTTCTTAAGCCCCTCCTTTGGAGGGGTTTGGGGAGGCTTTTAGGGGGCTTTTATTTTCTCCATAATGATCTCTGCTCCCGGGCTTATTAAATCATTTAACCAGAAAGGTGCAAGCCCAATTGCCAATATACCTCCCACCAAAATAATAGCAGCCAGCCGTTCGTTCCATGTTGCATCTATAATATTTTCGTATCCTTCTTTCAATGGCCCCATGGCCACTTTACCAATTGCTTTTAAAATATATACTGCCGTTACTACAATGGACATGCAAGCTATAATTGTAGCAATTCGATGAAAAGAATCTGTCCCGCCAGGGCGGGACCATGATCCAACAAAAATGGTCATCTCCGCTACAAAACCGCTGAGACCTGGCAGACCTAAAGAACACAAACCAACAATAAATAATACAGTGGATATGAATGGCGTTACTTTTAGCAGGCCGCCCATTTCGTCCACCTGCCTGGTGTGAGTGCGTTCGTAAATTATTCCGATCACGGCAAAGAATAAGGCTGTCATTACACCATGACTTACCATTTGCATCACTGCCCCGGTGATAGCTGTTTTGGTAAGCATGCCTATACCGAGTAAAACAAATCCGCAATGACTTACAGATGAGTAAGCATTGATGTATTTAAAATCCTTCTGCATCATGGTAGCAAAGGCACCGTATAAAATAGCAATGGATGATAATACAATAATAATATTGGCATATTCTTTTGCGCCGTCCGGCATCAGGTAAGTTGCCACTCTTAAACATCCGTATCCGCCCAGCTTCATGGAGATACCCGCCAAAAACATTGATCCTGCTGTTGGTGCAGATGAATGCCCGTCTGGCACCCAGGTATGAAACGGAAACAATGCAGCAAATACACCAAAGCCAACAAAGAGCAACGGGAAACAAATTTTTTGTATCGCAACAGGTATATGCGCCTGTGATAAAGTAAGCAGGTCAAATGTTTTTTGTCCGCTACCAAAATAAGTACCCAGCATACCTACTAACACTAAAGCAGAGCCGAACATGAGCAGTAAGGCCAATTTATTGGCAGCATATTGCTTTTTGCCGCTACCCCAAATACCGATCAGTAAATATTTGGGTATTACAGCAATTTCTAAAAAGAAGAATAAAATAAACAGGTCTAAAGAAATGAAAAACCCATACGCCCCCATGCTGAGTAAGATGAGCAGGAAGAAAAATTCTTTTGTCATTTTTTCTATATTCCATGAAACCAGTACACCTGCAATCACAACAAAAGCGGTCAGTAATATCATCGAAACAGAAATGCCATCCACGCCTAAATGAAAAGAAATATTAAGCGAAGGAAACCAGTTGTATTGCTGTTCAAAAAGAAATTGTTTTGTATTCCCGGCAGCTCTTTGTGAATGGTAGGCTCCCAATAAACCAAAAGCAGCAATAAACTGAACTGCTGAGCCAATCAAAGAGATCCACTTAGCCTGTTGTTTAGATGCCAGCAACACAGCAACTGCCGTAACTAACGGGATCAATATGAGTAATGATAAATTCATAAGCCCCATCCTCCTTCTCCTTCCCTAAAGGGAAAGGAGCGGTTCATTTGTTCTTTAATAAAGTTTGTATTCTTCCACATATACATTTATTCTTTAATCATCTATAACTCAAACAACCTGCTTTTTAGTTAGCATTTCAAATTTAATTGCTCTTGCCTTTAAGTCCCTTTAGGGCAATGTCATTTAGTTAAGGCATATATCTCAATTACAAACTTCAATTGCACTGCCCTTTAGGGCAGTGATACAAGAAATTATTCTCTCTTCCGGGCTTT
>JAYVLZ010000495.1:0-4359 GCA_043759175.1 Chitinophagaceae bacterium
GATTCTATACAACTGGATTCTATTACTTACAAATCATCTACCGGCATAGCCTTGCATGATTTAAGAAATGACTGGGTTGATAATCTTTATCTTTTATGGGGAGCTTCTTATTATCTCCAAAAAAAGTTTGATTCGGCCTACCTGATGTTTCAGTTCATCAACTATGCATTTGCCACCAAAGAAAAAGATGGATACTACCTCGCTATTGGCAGCAGCAGGGATGGTAATTCAGCCCTCAGTATTTCAACCAAAGAAAAAAATAGTATTCCAAAGAAAATTTTTGCAGAACCACCAAGCCGCAACGATGCCTTTATCTGGCAGATAAGAAATTTTCTGGCGCAGGATCAGTTTGCTGAAGCGGCCAGCCTTATCGTTACATTGAGAAGCGACCCTGTATTTCCAAAACGATTACAAAACGACCTGCAGGAAGTGCAGGCCTATTGGTTTTACAAACAAAATATGTGGGATAGTGCAGCAGCCCATTTGATAAACGCATTGGACAATGCCACTAATAAACAGGAAAAAACAAGATGGGAATTTTTAGCCGCACAGCTTTATGAGCTATCTGGTAATTATAAAGAAGCCGAAAAATATTATGCAAAAGTATCCAGTCATACTACCGATCCGGTGATGGATATCTATGCCAGGCTGTTTTCAATAAAAGTAAATAAAGATGGTGGTGATAAAACCATAGATAAAAATGTAGCAGAACTTATTAAAATGGCCAAAAGAGATAAATACACAGATTACCGTGATATTATCTACTACATGGCAGCACAGATGCTATTGGAAGGAAATAATACCGATGCGGCCATTTCACTATTATTAAAAAGCACTCAATACAGTACAGCAGGCAATGATGCACAACGCAATAAAGCTTTTCTGCAACTGGCAGAATTATCTTTTGCCAAAAAACAATACCGCCCGGCTTATAACTATTATGATAGTTTAAAATTAGATGAACCTTCCTTAAAAAATATTGAAGCACTTACGGCCAGAAAAGAAATGCTGCAACGCCTGGCCTTAAATTCTGAAATTATTACACGGCAGGATAGTTTACAACGTATTGCCTTATTGCCGGAAGATGATCGCCGTGATTTTGTAAAAAAAATGGTGCGGCAAATTCGTAAACAGCAGGGATTAAAAGATGAAGCACCAGTAACCAGCGGATCACCTTTTACGACTACTGCCCCTCCCCCATTATTCCCAACCGGAGATCAAAAAGGTGAATGGTATTTTTATAATGCATCTTTTCGTACTGCCGGGCAAAATGAATTTAAAAATAAGTGGGGCAACAGACCGAATGCTGATAATTGGAGAAGAAGTGCAGCCATAGCAGCCGGAATTACTAATAATTCAAACCAGTTAGGTAATAACAACAGTTCAGATAACACCAATCAATCAGGTGCAGAAGTATCGTTTGATTTTTTGTTTGACAATCTGCCCGTTACACCTGAAAAATTAAAAATCTCCAATGATTCTATACAGCAGGCAATGTTTCTGCTTGGTAAAATATATGTACAGGAAATTGAAGATTGTGCCGCCGGTACCGGAACATTTGAAGAACTAAGAAATCGCTATTCTGAATTTGATAAAATGGATGAAGTGCTTTTTAATCTTTATTACTGCTACTATAAAAACGGAGAAACTGCCAAAGCAGCCGCAATTAAAAAGCTGATGAGTGAAAAATATACAGGCAGTAACTATACAAGCATAGTGACAACAGGAAAAAATAAGGCGCCGGGTGCTGCTAATCCTGAAGCCACAAAAACGTATGAAAAAATTTATGACCTCTTTATTGAAGGCAACTTTGAACAGGCCATTGCAGAAAAGAAAATAGCCGATAGTTTGTATGGTAAAAATTTCTGGACGCCGCAATTACTTTATATAGAAGCCGTATATTATATAAAACAAAAAAATGATAGTACCGCCATCACTATACTAAATACCATCATCACTCAATTTGAAAACACCCCTATAGCTACTAAATCAAATAATTTAATAGAAGTACTCAGCCGAAGAAACCAGATAGAAGAAGATCTGAAGAACCTTGTTATAACAAGATACCCGGATGATGCTATTATAAATCAACCCGAGCCTGTTAAGCCGGTTGTAATAACTAATCCGCCAAAAGATACCACGCAGACAAAACCTTTACCTCCTGTTATCAATAATAATCCTCCAATAAAAGATACAATTGTTACAAAACCTTTACCCCCGGTTATTCCATTACAGTTTACATATAAGCCGGCTGAAGCTCATTATGTAATGCTGATATTAAATAAAGTAGACCCTGTATTTATGAATGAAGCTAAAAATGCCTTTTCCCGCTACAATAAAGAAACTTATTATAATAAATCCTTTACAACGGAACTGTTTGAACTTAATGGAGACAACCGTTTGCTTCTTATAGCACCATTTAAGACTGCACAGGAAGCCATGGATTATATAGACAAGGCCCTGCCAAAAACTGCTACCGAGATCATTCCCTGGTTGAAAGGGGGTAAATACAGCTTCTCCATTTTAGATAACAACAATTTTGAGATACTGAAAGCCACTAAAGACATTGAGAAGTATAAAGATTTTATCCACCAGCAACTGCCGGCCCGGTTTTAGTATTAACAATATGCTGTAATACTTAAAAATGTTTTTTGTTTTGGCAAAAAATTAATTACCTGCACCTCTCTGCCCTGAAGTATTTGCTTAATTTCATGTTGGATTCATTTCTGTTTAAACAGACCCACACATCTTTATGAAAAAAACTGTTAGTATTTTCTGGCGCATCTTTATTGCAGGCTTTGCAGTGTTTGTACTATTGATAATACTGGCCAACTTTGGTGTATTTGGCAAAATGCCTACACTCAATGATTTGGAAAATCCCTCCATGCTGCAATCATCCGAAGTGTATGCTGAAGATGGAACACTGATGGGTAAATACTATCGTGAAAACGGAAACCGCAGCCTTGTTAATTATAGCGATATTTCTAAACATGTAATTAATGCACTGGTAGCTACTGAGGATAAAAGATATTACAGCCATTCGGGTATTGATATGATTGGTACCATGCGGGCCGTTACTTCCTTAGGTAGCAAAGGCGGTGGAAGCACCATCACCCAACAGTTAGCATTAGCTCTTTTTAATCAACGGGCTTCGAATAAAGCTATCCGGGTAATTCAAAAACTTAAAGAATGGATTATTGCCATAAAACTCGAAAAGAATTTTACCAAAGAAGAAATACTTGCTTTATACCTGAATGCCGTTCCTTTTTCTGATAATATTTTCGGCATACGCAATGCATCCAGAACATTTTTTCAAAAAGAAACAGACAGGTTAAATGTAGAAGAGGCAGCACTACTTGTTGGTATGATTAATGGGCCGGGGTTATATAATCCACGGCGCAATCCCAAAGCCGCACTTGACCGCCGTAATCTTGTTATTACCCGGATGGAAGAAAATAATAATATTACTTCTGCAGAAGCTATCCGGTTAAAAGCATTGCCCATTAAATTGAATTATAAAAAGATGGATGAAAATACCGGCTATGCCCCTTATTTCCGGGAAGTGCTGAAAGACGATATAAAAACTGCATTGCTTGATGTAAAAAAATCAAATGGCGATTCCTATGATATTTATAATGACGGATTAAAAATATATACTACTATCAACCCTTTTATGCAGCAATATGCAGAAGAAGCAATGGCGCAGCAAATGATAACATTGCAGCGAAGTGTAAATGCAAGAGGGTCGATAAAAAATGGGACTATCTGGAAAGAACATGAAAAAATTCTGGAGAGAGCTATTAAGGAATCTGACAGGTGGAAAGCTATGGAGGATGATGGATTTAGCAATAAAGAAATAAGGGCAAGTTTTAATGTGAAAGTCCCCATGAAAATATTTGCCTGGAATACAAAAAGGGAAAGAGACACTGTAATGACGCCGTATGATTCTATAAAATATCACCGCCAGATGGAGCAGGCTTCTTTTATGGCTATGGATCCGGTAACCGGTGAAGTAAGAGCATGGGTAGGAGGAATTAATTTTAAAACTTATAAATACGACCATGTAAACCTGAAAACAAAAAGACAGGTGGGCTCTACCATCAAACCTTTTCTTTATACACAAGCCATGGAAGAAAGAGGTTTTACTCCAGAAACAGAATGTGAAAATGTTGCTCAATTTTTTCCGGGTAGTGGCTGGGTGCCTGCCGGTAAACAATGTGGTGGCGGATCTATGACGATGGCTAATGCATTAGCTTATTCAAAAAACTGTGCAACAGCTTATATAATGAAGCAGGTGGGGCCAAAACAATTCAGCGAATTTCTAAGCCGCATCAGTATACCTACTCCGGTAAAACCATT
>JAYVLZ010000496.1:0-3984 GCA_043759175.1 Chitinophagaceae bacterium
TTTTATAAATACCGCAAGACAGGCGGTTTTTATCTGGAGGGATGAAGTAAACAGGTGCGGCATTGATGATATTTTATTTGGCGGACAGCAAAAATTACAAAGCGCCATGAAAGGTGGCAAATTCATTGCAGAAAGTGACTGGCATTTTAAGAGCGGTGTGCACCCTGGAATGACTTTGTATGAATTAAGGATACTGAATGGCGATGATTTAAAATTTTATGGAGGTAATTCAGTAAAATCCGGTACTGTAATAACGGGCAACAAAGGGAAACTGGATTTTTATAAAGAAGAAATTATTTTAGGTTGTGTTAATTGCAATGAAACCAATTTTGCCAAAATAGAAACAATGAATGCCGATGAAGCCCTGAAAGATGGTAAGATATTATTTGTGTTATCTGTTGTATTAAATGCAGATGAAAAAAATAATGTGAAACCCAATCAGCCAATGGTGAGTAATTAATTTACCGGATTTTTTGCATTATTGTAACCAACCCTTTTTTAATTCCATCAAAACAATTCCCCTTCTTAAATTCAGGAACAATAATTTCATCTATTATTTTTTGTGTTTCATTGTCACTAAGCCTGCCTTCAATACCATAACCATTTTCTATCCTGATTTTTTTAAGCCCATTGCTAAAGCCTATTAGAATGCCATTATTGATATTCCTGTTGCCAACACCCCAATAATTAGCAATTGATAAAATAAAACTGTTAAAATTTTCTTCTTTTGTCCAGGAACTATCGATTGTAAGAATTGCTATTTCATTGGTAGTTTCTTTTTCAAATTTGCTAATTATAGAATCTAATTCTGCTATTTGTCCCTTTGTAAAGATATTTTCGTAATCATTTGTCCATCCTAATGGTTTTATTGGAAATGGAATTTTGTATTGAGATGAAACAAATTCTCCACAATTCCACAAGGAGGTGTTTTCTGTTAAGTTAATAATTGCAGAGTCTTTAAGTAAGCTGTCAACAATAACTAAAATACTATCACCATAAAGTTTTGCAAGATCTTTTAAAAACAAACTGTCTTTAAAAGGGTTTTTATTGTTTTCAACTGTTTTGGTAATTATTGCAGGTGTGGTCTTTCTTTTTTTTGTTTTTTGAGAATAGGATGTATCATGGATTGCAAAGAAAAAAAATAATATGAATAATGACCGGATCATTTTAAACTTGCGTATAACAATATTTATTTTTCCAGCTTAAACGAATTCATAAACCGTACTTCTGATTTATTATTTTCCTTTGTAGGTTCTGCAATAGTTTGAATAAGATACATGGTGCTTTTTGCCATATACATCCGCATCTTAATAACAGCCACCCCATTTTGATAATCAATCCTTACTTCCCTGCCCGGATAGTCATCTAATGCAATTTCTTTTTCGGAAAGCAGTTTACCACCTGCATTTTTTACGGCACCGTCTATGGCATTACGGAAAACAGTTTTTGTAAATGCAGCATCATTTGATTTCATTAATGAATCAGGGTATTTAGTGAGCATAACGGCATACACCAAATTATCGTCACCAGCCTGCGAAGGCTGGTACATAAATGTGTTCAGTATTAAGTCACCTATTCCCGATGGCACAACTTGAGAATCCACCTCAGGTTTTTTAGGAAATTCTGCTGCAAACCCATGCGACTTAAACTGTACCCAGCCATCCTGGCTGACAAAAGAAAAACTGGCAACAATCACTACGAATGCAAATAATAATTTTGTTTTCTTAAACATGATGTATGGTTTTTATTATGGGCAAATATCCCAGAAATAAAGATAAGCCACTCAAAATATTTTACCTGTTAATTTGAATATGGCTATTACAAATTACAGTTTGATAAGCTACATTTGCACCCGTGCAGGAAAAAACTAATTACACTGGTATTAAAACAACCACCTGGGGAAGAACACTTGAGAATTCCCGGTTTAGGAATAAGCTCATTGCAGGTGTTGTAATATTTGTTTGCATTCTTATGTTGCTGCCAACATTTTTTGCTTTTATTGAAAAGAGAAATGGGGTAGTTTTAGATGATGTGCTGCTCCGTTATATCGGCCCTATTGATGTATCTGTTCCAATATTCATCGTTATTTGGTCAACTACTTTATTATTTATTGTAAGAAGTTTTTATCAGCCATCGGTTTTTATAAAAGTTATTTACTGTCTTTGTTTGCTTTTGTTGGTAAGAATGCTTTCTATATACCTTACACCGCTTGATCCTCCTGTCAGTATTATTGCTATTAAAGATCCGCTTACCAGCATTACTTACGGCGGTAAAGATATTTTCATTACCAAAGACCTTTTCTTTTCGGGCCACACTTCCAACATGCTGATGATGGCCATGTGCTTTGAAAAAAAGACAGATAAATGGGTGGCTTATATTGCTGCCGTTTCTGTTGGTATATTAGTTTTGTTTCAGCATGCCCATTACACCATTGATGTGCTGGCGGCTTTTATCATCACTGGCTTTGTGGTGATGGTTGGCAAAAAAGCGGCTGAATATTAAAATCATTATGCTTTCCCATGCAGTTATTATTTATCATCATTCTACCCGGTACAATACAGGAAGTATATAAAAACTAATTCCCTCCTGAGAACAGGAGGGAATATCTTTAACCCTTAAAACAACCAACATGAAATGTTGATTCCTATGCCTGCAATTTCAGACATTGTTATGATATGGGCAAACTTTTTTTTAAAAAATTTCTTGCTGATTCCAGCCTCTTATAAATGAATTTCATTGCAAACTTTTAACGGGAATGGCACCTATTAAAAAACCCCCTGAAGAATCAAGGGGTTTTTTCTTTAACCCTTAAAACAACCAACATGAAATGTTGATTCCTATACTTCACAAGATACGATAAATATTTTATTATGGTTTGCTCTTTACAAAAAAAAAAGTTATGAAAGGGCAATTTCAAGTACCTGCTGCATCGTTTTCACAAAATGAAATTTAGTGCCCTTTATAAAAGCGGGGTTTATCTCCAGCACATCTTTTTCATTTTGCCAGCACATGATTATTTCTTTAAGCCCGGCCCTTTTTGCTGCAAGAACTTTTTCTTTAATGCCACCAACAGGCAGCACCTGTCCCCTCAGTGTAATTTCACCTGTCATTGCTAAGTAGGGCCGTATTCTTTTGTTGGTGAAAGCGCTTGTGAGGGCTGTCATCATAGTCACGCCTGCACTTGGGCCATCTTTAGGCACAGCGCCTTCAGGCACATGTATATGCACATTCTTTTTATTAAATATTTCTGGGTCAATATCAAATTTCTTTGCATTGGCCTGTAGCCATGTAAAGGCGGTGCTGGCACTCTCTTTCATTACGTTACCAAGGTTACCTGTCATTTTTAATTCACCTTTGCCATCGCTCAACGCAGTTTCTATAAACAGAATATCACCACCCACATAAGTCCAGGCAAGGCCCACAGCCACACCGGGCATATTAGCCACTTTATACATATCATTATTAAACCTTGACTTACCTAATATTTTTTCTAGGTCGGGGTGCGTAAGTGTAGGTTTCACTTTTCCTTTGGTGGCATATTGCCTTGCCAGGTTACGCATCACAGCAGCCAGTTGCCTGTCAAGATCCCGTACACCACTTTCCCTTGTGTAATCTTCTATCAGTATCTCTAATATTTTATCAGCAATTTTTATGTTCACATCTTTCAGCCCGTGTGCATCTTTTTGTTTGGGCAAAAGATGGCGTTTTGCTATTTCAATTTTTTCTTCCACTGCATAGCCACTCAGGTCTATTATCTCAAGGCGATCCCTTAGTGCAGGCTGAATGTTACTGATATTATTGGCAGTAGCTATAAACAATACTTTGCTTAAATCATATTCCAGTTCAAGATAGTTATCGTAAAAAGTATTGTTCTGTTCCGGATCAAGCACTTCCAGCAGGGCAGAAGAAGGATCGCCACGATGGTCGGCACCAATCTTATCAATCTCATCCAGAATCATCACCGGGTTGCTGCTTTTTATTTTT
>JAYVLZ010000497.1:0-5380 GCA_043759175.1 Chitinophagaceae bacterium
CTGAAAAAGCAATCATGGAACAAATAAATAAACGACATCTGCAAAGAAGAATTAAACAAAATCACAATGATTCAACATGACTTGTCAAAGTAGAATTAAATATATTTTTAAAGCATTGCAGGGCCTTTGGCTGCGATGCTTTTTTTTACTTAAAAAATAAAAAATGAAAAAGATAATTCTGGTTACATTTTTAGTAGCCTCTGCAACTCTTGTAACAAAGGCACAGGATGCTACAGTAAAAGATTTACAAAATGCTGCAAACAAAGAAGTAAAAAATTCTGATACCTTATTAGATGGCTGGAAACACAGCGGTACTTTTATTCTTAACCTCAACCAGGGAAGTTTGCAAAACTGGGCTGCAGGTGGCGAGCAAAATACCCTTGGCATCAGTAGTATTTTTAATTATGGCATTAATTACCGCAATGGAAAAAACACCTGGGATAATTATTTTGACCTTGCCCTGGGATTTCAAAATGCAACCAGTTTTAACAGGCTCAGAAAAATTGATGACAGGATTGATATTACCAGCAAGTATGGGCACCAGGTGGCACCAAAATGGTATGTAGCAGGCCTTGTGAACTTTAACAGCCAGGCGCTTGCAGGATATGATTATGAAACCAATACAAAAATTTCCAACTTTCTTACACCTGGGAAAATAATACTTTCACTGGGTATGGATTACAGGCCAAATGATAATTTATCTATTTTTATTTCTCCCATATCCACACGATGGATTTTGAAGAATGATGCAGATTTCTTTGCAATTGACAAATTTGGAGTACCTGCTTTTAGTAAAAGTTATAATGAAATAGGAGCTTATATTACTGCAAAATATACAAAGCCAGTTACAACCTGGGCCACCTATACCGGAAGGCTCGATTTGTTTAGCAATTACAAAAGAAAACCTGAAAACGTGGATGTTTTTTTTACCAATTTATTGGTATTGAAATTTAATAAATGGCTTGGAAGCACCATCAGTGTTGATATGATATATGATGACGATGTTATTAGCAAACTTCAGTTAAAGGAAATTTTTGGTCTTGGCCTCACATTGAATCTTTAAAAATCCAGATAGAAAAATAAATTAACGGGCGGTATATAATGTGTGTTTGAATCATGAGGGAATGCTGATTTAAAAAATGAAAATATAAGTTAGTTTTGCAACGGCTTCCATTATTGGGAGCCGCTTTTTGTATAATATAATACCAAACTAATGAAAAGAAAGCTAAGCTTTGCTACTGCTGTTTTTATATACTGCCAACTAAGTGCCCAGGATGCTACGATTAAAGAAATTCAATCTTCCGCTTTAAAAGAAATTAAAAACGATACTGCTAAAAAACCTAATAAAAATGGCTGGATAAAAGGTGGCCTCATAAGTTTTAATCTTACCCAGATAGGAAACAGCAACTGGATTGCTGCAGGTGGTGATGATTTTTCTCTTTCTGCTGCTGGTTCATTAAATCTTTTTGCTAATAAAACATGGGGCAGATATACATGGGAAAATGTTTTGGATATTAATTACGGACTGGTTAATACCACTACGTTGGGTGTTCGAAAAATAAATGACAGGCTTGACTTTGTAAGTAAGTATGGATACAAACCAAAGAAGTGGACCAAGGTTAACCTTTCTTTGTTGGGGCAGCTACGTTCCCAGCTAACCAGTGGATATGAATATGATTATTTAGGAACAACAGAAAAAAGAAGGAACTCGGGCTTTTTTGCTCCGGCCTACATTATCGTATCTCCGGGTGTTGACTGGAAACCCAATAGCTGGTTTTCTTTATTTGCTTCACCTTTAGCTGCACGGTGGACCATTGTTACAAACGCACCATATAGTTACGCCGGTCAGGGTGGTATTTTTAACGGTCAGCAGGAAACGCCTCTGGCAACTTTATACGGAGTGGATCCTGCTAAAGAAAACAAAGGAGAATTTGGTGCTTTTGTAACTGCCACAGTCAAAAGAGATCTGTTGAAAAATGTATCTTATTACAGCAAGTTAGATTTGTATGCTAACTACCTGAAAAATGTTTCTAATGTGGATGTATTCTGGGCCAACCAGTTTAAGGTTAAGCTGTACAAATGGTTTAACTTAAGCTACTCACTGGATATGTTGTATGATGATGACGTTAGAAATCCAGAAAGCACAACCAGTGCTTTAGGTTTGCAGGTATTATCCACATTTGGGATAGGCTTTGCTGCTAAATTCTAATAGTCTGTCTACTTATTGATACATTTGCTTCTCTCCTGGTTTATTACCCGGAGAGGATTTTTTATCATTAAATTTTAAGGCATTGAATACTGCTTCTTATCAAATAAAACTCGACCAGTTTGAAGGCCCGTTTGACCTGCTGTTGTTTTTTATTGAACGGGATGAACTGGATATTTATAATATTCCAATCACCAGGATCACCAACGATTTTTTAGATTTTATTCACCAGGGTGAAAAATTGAATATTGAACTAAGCAGTGAGTTTATTTTATTCATCAGCACCTTAATGCGGATAAAGGCAAAAATGCTGATACCACGTAAGGAACTGGATGAACAGGGTAATGAAATTGATCCAAGACAGGAACTGGTAAACAAAATACTGGAATACAAAAAATTCAAGGAGGCATCAGCAAAAATGGCTCAGATGGAAGAAGAAAGGTTCCTGATGTTTAAAAGAGGCAACCTGCAAAAAGAGCTGGCCCAAATTGGTGAAGAAGCAGGTGAAGGAACAGAGATACAGGCAGTGACTTTGTTTAAATTGATGAAGGCGTTTGAAAAGGTGGTGCAAAAACTGCATGAGAGAAATAACAAACCTGTGCATACGGTAATACAGTATAACTATACGATGGAAGAAACCCGTGATTATATGCTGGATCATTGCCGCACTCAGAAAACAACTTCTTTTGAAAAGATTTTTGAAATTTGCCGGGAAAGAATTCATGCATTATTTCTATTCCTGAGTTTACTGGAATTATCACAACAAAAATATTTACTGATCATAACAGGTGAAGGGAGGAACAACTTTATTGTGGAGTATAATGAGAACAGGCAGGAAGATGAATCTTCAGCATTAGACTACAATGCGATGACCAGTTTTAACTAAACGGGGCGGGGCGCTTAAAGCGACCTGAACCATATTTTAAAGGTTGATATGAAAAGCAATTATCTTTTTACAAACCTCTTCTTAATAAAGGCCTGTCCATATTAGCTTTTTGTCGTTGCCTCCTGAGTGATTTTATCAGCAGTTGTCTGAATTTTCCTTCAGCATTAAACATGCGGTTCATCCTGGCCGGGCCAAGTACTTTTGTAAATTGATCCCTGTAGCGTTTTCTTAAATTCAATACTTTTTCATCCCTGTCTATTACATCCTGGTTGTCTTTAACAGTGTTTTTTAATTCTTTTGAGTACTGATTATAAACGGGCCAGAATTTTTGTGCCTCATCTGGTGTAAGGTCCAGTTCTTTGCTGATAAAAGCCACTTTCAATGCTTCAATATCCTGCTGCTTTTTTTCAGATACCTGGGGCTGTTCTTCCTGGGCTTTAGCAAAAAAGCTTACAGTTAAAAAGATTAATACGATGTATAGTTTCTTCATTTTGTTTAATTAGTTTTTGTTTCTAAATCCTTTAAAAAATTATCCAGTGTTTTGTCGTCTAATAAATAATCATCTTCATTTGGCAAACTGGTTTCCTCCACATTCAAACTTAACACTGCAACATCAGCCTCGCTGGTATTGCGTTGCAAATAATTTACTATTTCATCTGCAGATAAATTATTCAGCGTCTCATTAAATTTTTTATTATCCATCACTTTTCCCTTTTCAATACTTGGATCCAGTTGCAGTGACGTAACGGTAGCAGTAATATTAACCGATGGTTGATTAATGAATTTATAAACACCCAACGCAAGAGCACCGGTAATAAAAGCGGCAGCAGCATATCTGAATATTGAAAACCGCTTAGACATAGCAATAATTTTTGCGCCGGATTGTTGCCTGATCTTATTCAGAATATTTGAAGGTAAATCAGTAAAATATCCCTGCGGTACATTATATGGTTGTACACTTTTTAAATGCTGTAAAACATCAGGTAAAGTTTCATCTTCATCAATTAATTCTTCTCTGCTTATTTTAATCCGGTTGATTACAGAATCAGCCAATTCTTCAAAATAGTTTTCAGGTACTGTAAAAATGTTTTCTTTGTTAAGGCGGTATAAAATTTCAGGCAATTCATCCGCTTCATTATCTGGTACTGATAAATTTTTTTTATTTTTTATTTTGTCGAGAATTGAATGGGAAAGATTTTCAAAATATCCTTCAGGTACATCAGACGGAGTTGAAGCAAATAAGTTATTATCAGCAGAAAAATCTTCCTTTAGCGTAAGCATAAGAGTATCACTGATGGAATCAAAATAACCATCCGGCACCCTAAAAACATTCACTTTCCCAATCCCCGCCAATAACGGGCTGATGATTTGTAATTCATTCAATATGTCACTTTTCTTTTCCATTCTTCCTGCTGGTTATACTGACTTCAAACCGCTTATGCAGTTTAACTATTTAATAAATAATTTTCAATTTTTTTTACCGCATGATGATAGCTTGCTTTTAAAGCGCCCTCGCTGGTTTCCAATACCCGGCTCATTTCTTCATAAGGCATTTCATCGTAATAACGGAGATTAAAAACCACCCTTTGTTTTTCCGGTAACTGTTGCATAGCCAATTGCAACTTCCATTCTATTTTTTTACCATCAAAATCTCTGTCTGCTTTTAGCTTATTGGCCAATACACCATCATCATCGCTTAATGATATAGAAGCCCTTTTCTTTTGCTGTTCAATGAAAGTAAGGCTCTCGTTGGTAGCGATTCTGTAAAGCCAGGTATAGAGCTGGCTGTCTTCCCTGAAATTTTCCAGGCCATTCCATACCTTGATGAACATGTTCTGCAATACATCATTGGCATCTTCATGATCTACCACCATCCGCCGAATATGCCAATAAAGTTTTTCCTGATATTTTTTTATAATAGCAGTGAAACTTCTTTCTTTTAAAGACGGTTCTTTAAACTGTAGCAACAGTTCTTTATCATCTAAATGTTGATTTGGCATAAGTAGTTAAGCTGCATAAAAATATAAAAACCTACCGTAAGATAGGTTTTACAATAAAAGGTTTAATCCTTTGATAGTTAAAAAATGAAATGGCTGGCCTGATACTCACATAATCAAAAAAGAAAAACAATTGATTGAGGAATTAAGCATTTTTTCTGCTCAGCACTTTCTCAACAGCCTCAACAATATTGGGTGCATCTAAACCATATTTGGTAAGTAATTCAGATGGTTTACCGCTTTCTCCAAACGTATCATTGGTGCCTACATATTCAATTGGTACAGGCAGAT
>JAYVLZ010000498.1:0-3775 GCA_043759175.1 Chitinophagaceae bacterium
ACCGCCATGGAACCGTACCGTGCTTTTATTGCAGATAAATTAGATGCAACCCAGCAACCAACAGGTTTCCAGGCACAGAGTTTTTTTACTGGCTTCGGACAAACACTGGCCAACGTTTCTTTATTTATTTTTCCTTTGATATTTGTTGGTAAAACAGGCAAGCTGCCTACATGGGTTTTTGCTTCGTTCTTTTTAGGTGCAGTTTGTTCCATTGGTTCAATACTGTGGAGTATCAGAACCACACCTGAAATTCCACCAACAGATATTGAGCTAACTGCTTTAAGAGAAAAAAATAAAGAAATGCCTCATCCGGCTATCCAGTTTTTTCTATCTATACTAACAACAATTGTTGCATACATAGTGCTTGTTTTATTGATCATCCCTTCCATTTTTTCAAAAGGATTATACCGAAGATTTTTAAATTACGCAGAACGTCATTCAACCATTAAAATATTATTTGCACAGAATATTGAAATTATAGATGCCATATTAAGTATGCCTAAAGTAATGTGGCAGTTAGCATTGGTTTATTTGTTTCAGTGGTATGCATTGTTTTGTTACTGGCAAAATTCTTCCAAGAGTATCGCTTTATCTGTGTGGAAAACCACACCACAGCAAAATGAAAAGTTATACGGGGAAGCGGTCAGCTGGACAGGCCTTGTAAATGGCTGGTACAATATTGTAACTTTTTTATGTGCCTTTGGCCTGGTGTGGTTTGCCAAAAAGTATTCTCCCAAACTGGTGCATTTTGGATGCCTTGTATTGGCAGGAATTGGATTACTGGCTTTTCCTTTTATTGAAAATAAATATTTATTATTTCCCGCTATCACAGGTTTTGGTATCGGCTGGGCCAGCATGATGGGCATTCCTTATTTGATGGTGGTGAGCAAAATTCCAAAAGAAAGATATGGGGTGTACATGGGCGTTATCAATATGATGATTGTGATACCCATGTTTATTCAGACCACCACTTTTGGGTTTATCTTAAAACATTTTTTAAATAACAATCCTGGAAATGCGATTGCATTTGCCGGAGTTTTTTTATTAATTGCAGCGTCACTCACGCTATTAATAAAAAGTGATAAACCAACAGGCGATGAACCGGTGCTGATGGGTGGCGGGCATTAAAGGCCTCCCCGCCCTCCAAAGGAGGGATTTAGGACAAGGGTTCAAAAATTTAAAGTGTTTGCTGAAAATTATGGTGTGGAAATAATTTTGATTAAAGAACAAATGAAAAATGTGGAAGATGAAAGGCCTCCTAAATCCTCCTAAGGAGGACTTTAAGGCAAGTACCTTACAATTAAAAACTGTTTTTGCAATTTCAGGATAGCCGCATCATTGTTGATGAAAGAACTAAAGAAGATGTGGAAGATGAAATGTATGGAGAAGGTAAACAGCACCGTCCTTCTCCAGAAGGAGAAGGATAAGAGGATGAGGTAAAAAACTTATAAAATTAAAAATACTAATGTTGAAAATTTATTTAAATACCACAATTTTCATTTTAATCATTGCATGGGTTTGCAACTCCTGCAATTCTTCAGACAAAAAAAAAGAACCCACGGTTGCTGTCAAAGATTCTTACAATCGAAAATGGTGGAAAGAAGCAGTAGTGTATCAAATTTATCCACGTAGTTTTAAAGACAGTGATGGTGATGGCATAGGTGATCTGAAAGGGATTATTTCAAAACTGGATTATATAAAAAGTTTAGGTGTGGATGCGGTTTGGTTAAATCCAATTTATAGTTCTCCCAATGATGATAACGGTTATGATGTAAGCGATTACCAAAACATCATGAAAGACTTTGGAACCCTGCAGGATTTTGACTCCCTTTTAAAAGGCATGCATGCAAGAGGATTAAAACTGGTAATGGACATTGTGGTAAACCACAGCAGCGACGAACATGAATGGTTTAAACAAAGTCGCAGTTCCAGAACAAGTCCGTACAGAAATTATTACCATTGGTGGGATGCAGAAAGAGGTAAACCCAACTACCGGTACAGTTTGTTTGATATCAACCATGATGCCTGGAAATATGATTCACTCACCAATGCTTATTACCTGCATTATTTTTCAAGAAAACAACCAGACCTTAATTGGGAAAATCCAGCACTTCGCCAGGAAATATACAGTATGATGAGGTTTTGGGCAGATAAAGGTGTAGACGGTTTCAGGCTGGATGCATTTGGGTTTGCTGCCAAGGATACCACTTTTCCTGCATGGCCTGCTGGTTATGAAAAAGACTTTATGAAATACTATGCAATGGGTCCACACCTGCATGATTATTTAAAGGAAATGAATGCTGAAGTATTCAGTAAATATGATGTAATGAGTGTAGCAGAAGGCGCAGGCAATACGCTGCAGGATGCACACGACCTGGTAGATGCGGATAGAAATGAATTGAACATGGCTTATCCCTTTGAAGCGGTGGACATTCCAAAAAAAGAAGGTTACAGTCTGCTCCATTTTAAACAGGTATTTACTAAATGGGACAGCACTTTTGCGGATAAAGGATGGCTCTCGGTTTTCCTTGCCAATCATGACCAGGCAAGAATGGTTAGCCGCTTTGGCAATGACCAGCCTGCGTTCAGGGATCTGTCTTCCAAAATGCTGACTACATTTTTGATGAGCATGCGTGGCACACCCTATTATTATTTTGGAGATGAACTGGCAATGACCAATGCAGGCTTTAATAAAATAGAAGACCACAATGATATGCCAACCCTCAATGAATACCAGCACCAGAAAAATATTGGCGGCGATCTTAAAAAATTTATGGAGAATGTGATGTTCAGCTGCCGGGATAATGGACGTACACCTTTTCAATGGGATAGCTCCATCAATGCAGGTTTTACTACCAGTAAGCCCTGGCTGAAAACAAATCCAAACTATAAATTAATTAATGCAGCCAGTCAGGAAAACAATTCAAACAGTTGTCTTAATTACTTTAGAAAAATAGTGAAGTTTCGAAAGGATAATCCAGTGCTGGTGTACGGAAAATATACTGTGCTTGATAAAAGCAATCCGGACGTATATGTTTATACAAGGGAAATGGACGGAAAGAAATTTTTGGTGCTCCTGAATTTTACATCGAAAGAAACGACAGCCAAAACAGGTATTGATATAAGCAAAGCAAAAATGATGGTAAATAATTATGGTGCCACAACTGCATCCGAAAAATTAAGGCCTTACGAAGCCGCAATAATTGAATTGTAAACGGACTGCCCAACCCCGTCAGCGGTTGAAAACCCTGACGGCGGTTGATGAATAAAAGAAGAATGAATTTAAAACTCAACCATATTCAGCACATTGGCATCCCGGTTACCAATATAAAAGTGTCAGAAGCTTTTTATGAGCAACTGGGTTTTAAAAATGTGATGAATGCAACCTTTGATTACAACGGCGGAAAAGGACTTGTTGCAATGATGAAACTAAATGATATGATCCTTGAACTGTACCAGATGCCGGAAGACGCATTGAACGAAATAAGAGAAAGAAAGAATGGCCATCTCGATCATATTGCTTTTGATGTAAATAATATTGATCAAACATTTAAAGAATTGAAGCAGGCGGCATTTAATGTATTGGAAGAGGCGCCGGTATTTCTTAGCTTCTGGAAAAACGGTTGCAAGTATTTTAATATCACCGGTCCGGATGGAGAACGGCTGGAATTCAATCAAATCTTATAAAGAAAAACATGAACAAAAAAATCATCATCTGGTCAATTGCTGTTGGGCTTGGCGGATTGTTATTTGGGTTAGACGTAGCCGTTATATC
>JAYVLZ010000499.1:0-6520 GCA_043759175.1 Chitinophagaceae bacterium
GATGCAAAAAATATGAAGATCACCAACTTTGATGAGGCTAACCAGTTTGTGAAAAGGGAGTATAGGACAGGGTGGTAACCCCCTCCAAACCTCCCCGCAGGGGAGGCTTAAGGCAAGAGTATAAAATTTAAACAGTTTATTATTTAAGTAAACTACTTGCCTATTGCTGATTAAAAAACAAATTTTGATGTGGAAGATAAAATGATTATTAAAAGAGTTGAAATACCGCTCCCTCTCCTGAAGGAGAGGGAGAAGGAGGGTGAGGCCATTTGCTGAATAGGAGTGACACAACGATGCTGATGAAAGCTCCAATGCAGGTAACAAAAAATATTTCTTAATACTTAAAACTTCTCCGCCCTGGCGGATTTAATGACATGAACAGAAAACTTCGCATGGGAATGATCGGTGGTGGCAAAGATGCCTTCATCGGATCCATTCACCGCTACGCTTCCAACTTAGACGGTAAGATTGAATTGGTATGTGGTGCACTCAGCATCAATCCAGATATTGCAAAAGAATCAGGCAAAGAGTTATTCCTGCAGGAAGACCGAATTTATACTACGTATGAAGAAATGTTTACCAAAGAAAGTGAGCAGCCTGCAGATAAGCGGATGGATTTTGTAACAATTGTTACACCCAACTTTGCACACTTTGCACCGGCAATGGCTGCATTGGAAAATGGTTATAATGTGGTAATTGAAAAGCCTATTACGTTTACACTGGATGAGGCCAAACAATTAAAACAAAAAGTAGATGAAACTGGCCTGGTACTTTGTTTAACGCATACGTACTCTGGCTATCCGATGGTAAAGCAGGCTCGTGCAATGGTGCAGGGTGGTGTGTTAGGAAAAGTAAGAAAAATATGGGTGGAGTATCCACAGGGATGGTTGAGTAAACTGAGCGAAAGAGAAGGCAATGCACAGGCTGCATGGAGAACAGACCCAAAGAAAAGCGGTAAGAGCGGATGTATGGGTGATATTGGAACACATGCAGCACACCTGTCTGAATATATTTCTGGTTTAAAAATTACACAATTGTGTGCCGACTTAAATATTATGGTAGAAGGCAGAATGTTAGATGATGACGGAAATGTTTTATTACGCTATGATAACGGCGCTGCAGGTGTGCTGATGGCATCGCAGGTAGCAGCGGGAGAAGAGAATGCTTTGAAGATAAGGATCTACGGAGAGAAAGGTGGTGTGGAATGGCACCAGATGGAACCGAATACGTTAATTGTAAGATGGCTTGATCAACCCACACAAATTTTAAGGGCAGGAGCTAATTATACAAATGCGCTAAGTAGTTTTGCCACCAGCAATTGCCGTACACCAGGCGGGCACCCTGAAGGTTATTTAGAAGCTTTTGGAAACATTTATAAAAATTTTGCAGCTACTTTATCTGCCAAACTGGATGGCAAAGAACCTGCAAAAGAAGCGCTGGATTTTCCAAGGGTGGAAGAAGGCATCAGGGGTATGGCATTTATTGATACGGTGGTTGCTTCAGCACAATCAACTGAAAAGTGGACTGCATTTACTGTTTAATTTATAATCGAAAACGATGACTACAATAAAAGGGCCCGGTATTTTTTTAGCCCAGTTCATGGGAGATAAAGCACCATTCAACAGTTTAGAAACAATCTGTGAATGGGCTGTAGGGTTAGGCTTCAAAGCGATACAAATTCCTACATGGGAAAGCAGGTTAATTGATGTTCAAAAAGCTGCGGAAAGTAAAACCTATGCTGATGAATTGAAGGGGAAAATCAAGAGTTATGGTTTGGAAATTTCGGAACTGTCAACTCATTTGCAGGGGCAACTGGTGGCGGTTCATCCTGCATATGATACACTGTTTGACTCCTTTGCACCGGATGCAGTGAAAGGCAACAGTAATGCAAGAACAGAATGGGCAATTCAAACAGTAAAGTTCGCAGCAAAAGCATCTCAAAATTTGGGATTGAATGCACATGCTACTTTCAGCGGCTCTCTGTTGTGGCATACTGTTTATCCATGGCCACAAAGACCAGAAGGGTTGGTGAATGAAGGTTTTAAGGAATTAGCTAAAAGATGGTTGCCTATCTTAAATTATTTTGATGAATGCGGCGTGGATGTTTGCTACGAAATACACCCGGGTGAAGATTTGTTTGATGGTGCTACGTATGAAATGTTTTTAGAAAAAGTAAACAACCACCCAAGAGCCTGCCTGCTGTATGATCCATCACATTTTGTATTGCAACAGCTGGATTATCTTCAATACATTGATTTTTATCATGAACGCATTAAGGCTTTCCATGTAAAGGATTCAGAATTTAATCCTACCGGGAAACAGGGGGTGTATGGTGGCTATCAAAGCTGGATCAACCGTGCCGGACGTTTCCGTTCTCTGGGCGACGGACAGGTTGATTTTAAAACTATCTTTAGCAAATTAACACAATATAATTATTCAGGTTGGGCAGTAATGGAATGGGAATGCTGCATCAAACATCCGGAAGATGGTGCCAGGGAAGGAGCTCCGTTTATCAGTGATCATATTATCCGGGTAACAGAAAGGGCATTTGATGATTTTGCAGGAAGTGCACCGGATGAAAAAACAAACAGGGCTATTTTAGGATTAGACATTTAATAATATTTTATCATTAATATAAAAACAAGAACATGAAAAGAATTTTTATTTCTGCCATTGTATTAACAGCATTTTTTTCCTGTGGTGGTGGTAGTGAAAAGAAAGAAGGAGCAGCTACCGAGCCAGCAGTTGCCGCAGCCAATCCATTGGAAGATAAAGCAATGGCTGCCATAGCAAAATCTGATTGCCTTACCTGCCATAAGATCAACGAAACCGTGACAGGCCCGGCTTATGCAGAAGTGGCAAAAAAGTATGAAAATACCGAAGCCAATGTAAATATGCTGGTGGAAAAAGTCTTAAAAGGAGGAAAAGGCAACTGGGGAGAAGTACCCATGCTGGCGCACCCGGCTTTGGACCCGGCAGAAGCAAAAACAATTGTTCAATACATTCTTTCACTCAGGAAATAAATCATTTATAAATGAAAATCTTAACACTTGCCGCTGCCAGTGCGGTCATTTTGTTTTCCTGCAATTCAGCAGAGACCAACGCTGCAGAAAAAAAGGATTCCGTTGCTACCACAGTTATTGTGGCTACTGACACTTCTGGTTGGATTTCTTTATTTGATGGAAAAACAACCAATGGCTGGCATACTTATGGAAAAACAACAGTAGCTACAGCATGGAAAGTCGCAGATGGTATTTTGTATCTCGACACTGTTAATAAAGCTAACAATGGTGGAGATATTGTTACCAATGATGAATTTGAAAATTTCCATTTCCAGGCAGAATGGAAAATAGCACCAGGAGGAAATAGTGGTATCATATTTTTATCAAAGGAAGATACTTCCAAATATAATACTCCATGGAAAACAGGCATGGAAATGCAGGTACTGGATAATGATAAACATGATGACGGAAAAATTATTAAGCACAGGGCTGGCGATTTGTATGACCTGATTTCCTGCAGCAAAGAAACAGTGAAACCTGTTGGTGAATGGAACCTGGCGGAGATCATTGTGAATAAGGGGAAACTGGACCTAATGTTAAATGGAACCACTGTTGTATCCACCATACTTTGGGATGATAACTGGAAAAAATTAATTGCAGGAAGTAAGTTTAAAGACATGCCTGATTTTGGTACCATCAAATCCGGCAAGATCTCTTTGCAGGATCATGGCAACATGGTTTCGTTTAGAAATATTCGTATAAAGAAATTGTAAAGCAACTTTCAACTATTTTAAAAACCATTCCGCCAATAACGGGATGGTTTTTCTTTTTACCTTAGCCTGCAATGGAACTGAATGATGAATATTTTATGAAGCAGGCGCTGAGAGAAGCACAGAAAGCTTTTGATGAGGATGAAGTTCCCATTGGAGCCGTGATTGTTCAGAATAACCGCATCATTGCAAGAGGATATAACCAGGTGGAAAAACTCAATGACAGTACTGCCCATGCGGAGATCATAGCATTAACTGCAGCCTTCAATTTTTTAGGGAGTAAATATTTACCCGATGCTACACTATTTGTGACAATTGAGCCCTGTGTAATGTGCAGCGGTGCTTTGTACTGGAGTAAGATTGGCAAAGTAATCTATGGGGCCAATGATGAAAAGAACGGCAGTATAACACCGTTGGCAGGAATTTTGCAAAACAAAGGTAATTGGCCTTATCATCCCAAAACGATTGTGGTAGCTGGTGTTTTACAAGATGAATGTGCCACATTAATAAAGACATTTTTTAAAAGCAAACGGTAGCTTGCGAAATAAGAAAGAAATAATTTTCATCACAACAATTTGCTTTGCTACGTTGTAAATTTGCAAAGCAAACGATTCAACAATCAATAATCTAACAATTTAAAGTTTTAAAATTATGGCATTTACTTTACCGGCTCTGCCTTATGCACACGAGGCATTAGAGCCACATATCGACACAAAGACAATGCAGATCCATCATGGCAAGCATCACCAGGCTTATGTAGATAACCTGAATAAAGCCATTGCTGGTACACCGAACGAAGGAAAATCAATAGAAGAATTAGTAAAAGGTGCTGGTTCTATTTCGCCGGCAGTACGTAATAATGGTGGTGGTCACTGGAACCATACTTTCTTCTGGGAAAGCATGGCTACTCCCGCCCAAGGCGGGACAGGCGGTGCTCCATCCGGAGCTTTAGGTGATGCTATCAACACAGCGTTTGGTTCACTGGATGCATTTAAAGAAAAATTTGCTAACGCAGGAATGACAAGATTTGGAAGCGGCTGGGCATGGCTGTTAGTGAAAGACGGTAAACTGGAAATCAGCTCTACTCCTAATCAGGATAATCCTTTAATGGATGTAGCTGAGGTAAAGGGTACACCAATATTAGGCGTGGATGTTTGGGAGCATGCATATTACCTGCACTATCAAAATCGCAGGGCAGATTATTTGGCTGCATTTTGGAATGTTGTAAACTGGAATAAAGTAGCAGAAAGATTCGGTGGCTACTGATTCTAAATATTTTTTGTGAAAGGCTGCAATGAAAATTGCGGCCTTTTTTACCCCCATCCCCGCTGGCCAGCGGGGAGTTATCAAAGAGTTCAATAAAATACCGTTTAAAATTTATCAAAATCATATTACGCTGATTTTTCTTACACCCCTTTAGGGGAAGGGGGATTTTTCTTCCAGCAATCATTTACATGATCATTCACCATTCCAGATGCCTGCATAAATGCATAACAGATAGTAGAGCCGACAAATTTGAAGCCTTTCTTAAGCAGATCCTTGCTCATGGCATCTGATATAGTTGTTTTTGCAGGAACATCACCCATGCCCTTAACATTATTTTTTATTGGCTTACCTCCAACAAATTGCCAGATGTATTTATCAAAACTGCCGTATTCCTTTTTTATAGAAAGATAAGTTTGAGCATTGGTAACAAATGCATTTACTTTTAAACGGTTTCTTACAATGCCTTCATCCTGCAACAATTTTTCAATTTTCGCAGCATTGTATTTCGACATTTTGTTTGCATCAAAATTGTCGAAAGCCTTTCTGTAGTTTTCTCTCTTTTTTAAAATGGTGTACCAGCTAAGGCCGGCTTGTGCTCCTTCTAAACACAGTAGTTCAAATAATTTCTGATCATCATGCAGTGGTGTGCCCCAGTCTTCATCATGATATCTTTTATACAAATCATCTTTCAAACACCAGCTGCAGCGAATTTTTTCTTTGGACATAATTGAATATTTAGTGCAGGCAATTTAAGCGGAATATCAATGCCACGGATACACGGAAAAATTATTTTCCTCAGCTTTAAGTGTCTCGGTGGCAACTTCAGTGACATATTTGCATATACAACAATCCGGCATTCTTTTTTCTGAAGGTTGATTGTTCAATCTATTTTTTAACTAAAAATCAAAAACATGCACTACAATCAGTCATGCGCCGCAAAAGGCAACGTTTACGGAAATCCTGGAAGGCCGGGATTTATCCGCTCCATGCAAAGGGCAGCAGTAAACATTTACAAAACAGACAACAGCTATGAGTTGCTGGTGTTTGCTCCCGGCCGCATCAAAGAACATTTTCATTTAGACATGAATGGAAATGAACTCACTATTTCTTACACGCCACCAGAAGGTTTTCCACGACCTGAATGGGTATTAAGAGAATACAGCCGTGGTGGTTTCAAACGCAGCTTTACACTGGATGAAAGCATCGACACACAAAACATTGCTGCTAAATATGCAGATGGTGTGTTGCAGGTAACGCTTCCGGTAATTGCTGGTAAGGAAAATGTAAAGAAAGAAATAGTGATCAACTAAGCAGTGATTCTCTTTTGCAAACGGGCATCTTTGGGTGCCCGTTTTTAATACCGGTCTGACCTGCGGTACCGACCCTACCGTGTGGACACAAATATCATAGATTTGTGCCAAATAAAAATATGTTATCAGTATCATTTGAAAATTGTTTTGGAGATAAAAGGTTAGATAAGCG
>JAYVLZ010000500.1:0-4646 GCA_043759175.1 Chitinophagaceae bacterium
AGTTACCATAAATAAATTTATACAACTGTCAGTTTTCTGTCTGTTTAATTAAATTAAGTTTTTGTGAAATTGCTGAGGGTGTTTAATTTAAAAACTTGAAACAAGGAACTTTAACCTGTTGGCGGGGTTATTCTAAAATTTGGTTTTAAAAGACCCAGAGAGCCTGTTCCGATTTTTCGGGAGTAGGAATGTTAGTAGAAACGAAAATCAAAAACCGTATTTAGCTCCGTAGGAGCGATATGTTTCTTACATGTCGCTCCTGCGGAGCTTTAAAAAGATAATGAAATCTAATTTTACTACTACTAACATTTCGCTCCTCTGGAGCTATAAAATTTAACTCTGCCAAAGGGTAACTTTATTTCTTTTTAAAAAGTTTTTCAATCATTACAGAATGTTTGCCTTTCTTTAATTCCTCCGCTAAATTGAGTTTTACCTTATTAGTAAAATTATTCCTTGTGTACACACTGTACACATACACTTCGCCCTTAGTAAGATTATAAATATTGGAATAAACAGTAAGTTCTTCCTGGTTAGTGTTTGCCAATATCTTTTGAAGATTATCCACTGTGGCAGCAGAATCTAAATGCAGCATTGAATCTGCAGCAGCAAATCTTTTGCAAACAGGTTCATCACCATAAGAAGGATTGGTAAGATTGAAATTGGTTAATAGCTGGTAGTTGCCTGAACGCTGATGTATCTGTAATTGACCATCATAAATTCCCAATACTGCAGAATGTCCGAGCTTATCTGCAAACATAATATGAATGTCTTCTATCTCGGGAATTTTATATTGCTTCACATATTCAATGGCCTGTTCTACTGTTGAACATTCTTCTAATATCATAGCCCAGATATAACAATGGCAATCTTTTTTATTATCGTTATCCGGATAAGGAACATTGGGTGTTCTTGTTCCATCAAAGAATAATCCAGCTGTATTCATTCCGCCCTGTGCAGTTTTTTCGCTGGCAAAATCAAAATAAACCATTCCAAACTTTTTACCTGCTGCCGGAACGAATGTAACTTCTGCATCTCTTGCATACCAGTCCTCATGATTGGCAACTAAAATATTTATACCATCTGTAATAAACAGGATGAAGCAGCCAAACGCTGTTGGGAAAACAACAATTGCAAGAATGGTTACTACAAGTTTTTTCCAATGCATTATTTTATCCTTTAATGATATTCAGTTTTGTAAAAGTAGCTTTCATATCCGGCTTCATTTTAGGGCCACTGCCGGCAAATCTTGCCATTACCATTATGCCTGCCTGCAAACTATCTCCCGGCCAGTTCACCTGGTAAGTGGTTATTTTTTTCCACCCTGCTCTATCATCGGTTTTATATAAAGCGGTAATGGCTGCGCCTTTTTTCTCCAGCCGTAGCCAGCCTTTCATTGTATCTATTTTATTAACGGGTCCTTTTGATTTTCCATTATCGGTTTTACGCAATACAATTTTTGCATTCGGATTACCAGCAGTTCCTATACAGAGGATCACATTATTTTCCTGTTCTGTTTTAGTGCTTCTTATGATGAGGCCGCTTTGCTGAAAACCGTTATCCGGTAAAGCGCTTTGATCACTTCTTTTTGTAATATCCAGTTTTGATTCGATAATAAAATCTCCTTTCATTTCTTTGAATAACATACCAGCAGTTTCATCGTCTTCCCAACTGGATTTCATAATGGGCACTAATGAAATGGAATCATGCTGGCTGTAGGCAACAAACATATTTGCCTGGTGATACAACCAGTCATCAGCAATCTTCTTCACTGAATCCTCATTATTTTTTTTGCTTATCCCTGCAATTATTTTATCAACCTTTTTTGTAGGAGAGATCACATTTTCTGCTCCCCAAAAATTAGCATCAAAATCTGTTGGCAGATTGGCAACAATATTTTTTCTTTTCCATTCTTCTGATTTTGAAATCGGTTTCAATATTGGTAACATTGGTTCTGTCGCCAGTAATTCAGAATGAATGGTAAGGTCAAGATCCAGTTGTTTTTTGGGTTGCCTGTAATCAATTAAATATTCTGCGGCAGCATGACTCAAAAACAGCCTGCCATCTATCTGCACAAATTCAGCCTGCTTTGTCCAGCCTTTTCTTTTAAAATCGATATTAAGCAGGCTGGCAAAAATTTTATCAGTGCCGGTTAAATTTTTTACATAAGCCATTCCTGCCGGACTGTTCACAGCTTCGTATTTAAGCAGTAAAAAATTATCTGCAGTAATAAATAACCTGCCCTTATCCAATGCCTCATGTATTTCAGTCTTCTGATCAAAACTAATGATGTATATTTTTTTGCCATCGTATTCAGTGACAGACTCCTTCTTGTAACTAAACCATTTTGTTTTTTTTAAATTAAAAAAATCAGGAAGACTTGCGGTAAGATATTTGTCTGCCAATGCTTCAGGGCCTCCTCCAGGATGATAGTCTTCAAACAACCTTGTATAACTCACCTCTTCTTTGCTCCTTCCCTTTTCCATTCTTAATTTAAAAGACTGGTCTTTTATAAAATATTGTGTTTTAAAAATTGCTTCAGCCACCGAAAAATAATTTTCCCTGTCTTTGATAATCTCCCTGTAAAAAACTTTATTCTCAAAATCATTTGCAGGCAGCATCGCCAATGTTTTTTTGATTGCGGTCTGAACAATTTCCTGTGCCGTCATTGGTCTGATGACCACTTCATCCATATTAATCAAAACAGGTTTCATTTTTATATTCAACTGTTCATCATTCTTTAAAGAATCATTGTTAACAACAACACTATTGTAACCGATCATTGAAAATTTTACAGAATCAATTGATTCATTATTGAATGAAAATTTTCCTTCTGCATTGCTGATAGTGCCGCCAGTCTTGCCGTTTTTATAAATAGTGATACTTGCTGCACCTAATGGCCTGCTGGTTTGTTTATCCGATAAAGTTCCGGTAATGAAGTTGCTGTTTTGTGCAAACACAAATGAACATGCATTGATGGAGATAAGAAAAATAAGAAGCCGGTGCATTCTTTTTTATTATATGTACGTATCAGTCCATCGATTGTTACAACCGGTAATCAATTGAAGCTGTAAACTATTTCAAACCAAGATTGGTAGGTAATCCGTCTAAACTTTTCAAATTATTTTCCTGCACATATTCATACAACGCATCTGCTCCTTTTTTTTCTGCCCATTCAAAATGAATGTTTCTTTCACCTGTATATTCATACACAGGTACACCAAATCCGCAGGAAGTTTGTACCAAATCAATATCGGCAACAATAATTTGTCTGGTACCTGGATAGATGGTAAAATGTTCTGCGTAGTTCTCCCATTCTGCAGAACCGGGCAACACGGTAAATCCTTTACCATACAAGCGGAGAATATTTGGGGTGGCATCAAAAGAACAGAACATAAAAGTGATGCGCCCATTTTCTAAAGTATGGGCAGACGTTTCGTTACCGCTGCTGATGAGATCCATATATGCTACCTGGTGATCTGACAACACCCTGAAACAATCTAATCCTTTCGGCGAAAGATTTACCCTGCCTTCAGCACTTAACGGCGCCGTAGCCACGAAAAAAATATGCTGTTCTTTAATGAATGCTTTGTGTGCCGGTTTTATCAATTCATGAAACTTGCCCATAGTTTGAATGATTTAAAGAATAAAGTTAAGCAGCAATAATAACTTTATTTCACTACAGCTGTTTCCCACCCATCATACTCTCCATTACATTTCATTGCCATTCTTTTCAGGTCTATCGTAATAGCTGAAATGGTGGGAAGGTCTACTTTATCTGTTCTGGATATTTGCAGTTTGAAAGGGTGTTTAAGATCATCCGTTTTTTCTTTGGCTGCTATTTTAAAATGCTGCTTTAATACATACGGGATGAAACACTGCTCATCAGCTTCTGATGTAAAATATATTAAGTGATTTACTGGTCTTTCTTTATCCAGGTGGTCGCCGGCCTCCTTTAGTTTCAACAGCAATTTTTCATTCAGCATAAATTCCAGCGACAAAGCATTCGGATACAAAAAATCAAGATATGCCTGCCAGATTTTATCCACTTTAATATTGGTGTAAAATTTAGAACCAGTGAAGCTATCAGTATACAGCTTGTTAAGCTTTTTTCTTATGCCAGCTGTATCTTTAATATAGTAATAATCCAGCCGTTCACACTGGTAAGTAAATGTGCCTGCAAAAATATTCACCTCAGCACTGTCCACACATCGTTTAACCGCTTCTGATACTTTATACAGCTGAGGAAAAGCTTCCTGCTCAGGCAAACCATCAGCAGTACATTTTTCAAAGGTTATACCCGTAACCAATAGAAAAGGTAAGTCTTTTACAGGGGCTATATTCTTTATGGACATATTTAATATGGTGGAACCGGGGCCCTTTTCATATTGCCCCATATAAGTTTCCCATTGAGCTTCCTGTGCAGGCAGTGTGATAGGTAATAAAAAACACAGTGCTGTTAAAATAAGCATGGGTATTTTCATAGTATTTAATTATTGGAGAATGAAAATAACGTTTTTTTTACAACTCAATTATACCTTAACGCAATGGGGTGCATCCCAAATTGTCGCAGTCAAAAATAGTTTAAATTTGAACAACCAAAACTTATGGTCATGACTAAAGAAGAATATCTTTCGATCGCAGCCTCC
>JAYVLZ010000501.1:0-11834 GCA_043759175.1 Chitinophagaceae bacterium
CAGAAGGCTGAATATTGATTATGTGATTGAAGCCGTAAATATTGCAAAGCAAATAAATAAACCTGTAAAAGTAATTTGGTCAAGGGAAGATACAACACAACAGGGTCCATTCAGGCCGATGACTTTTTCAAAATTAAAAGGAGGTTTTTCTGAAGATGGAAAACTGGTTGCATTTTGGCATAAAGTAATCAGCCCTTCATACATGCAGGCAATGCGGAGCGATTTTGATAAGAGCAAAGTTGATGGCATTATGGTGGAGGGGATAGGTGAACAGGCTTATGAAATTCCAAATATTAAAACCTCTTATGTAAGGACAGATTATCATGTGCCTGTTGCTGCATGGAGATCGGTAACGAGTTCTACTTTATCATTTGCCCATGAATGTTTTATTGATGAGCTTGCTCACTTTGCAAAGAAAGACCCAATGGATTTTCGTTTGAGTTTACTATCCAAACCATCAGACTTAAAAAAAGTGTTGCTTAAACTCAGGGAAGTATCCAACTGGGATAAACCTTTACCAAAAGGTAAAGCAAGAGGCGTAGCACAATGGGAATTTTTTGCAGGGCTTTGTGCCCATGTAGTGGAAGTAACTTACAATGCAGATAAATCTATAAAAGTGGATAAGGTTTTTGCGGTGATTGATTTAGGCGAAGTGGTAAATCCGGGCAATGTAAAAAATCAGGTGGAGGGGTCTATTGTGATGGCGCTTGGTGCATCAACAAAACCAGGCATTACTTTACAAAATGGGAAAGTGATGCAGCGTAATTTTCATGATAATCCGCAGATACGTATTAACGAAGTTCCCGAAATTGAAGTACATATTCTTACAGACGGCGGAAAGATAAAAGGCGTGGGAGAGCCGGGCCTGCCACCATTTGGGCCAGCTTTGGCAAACGCTATTTTTGCAGCTACGGGTAAACGCATTCGTAAAATGCCTTTTGGTTTGGATAAGGTTTAAGTCAGGAATTTTTTAATTCATCATCCTGTATTCATTTGGAGATTGCCCCACCCGTTGTTTAAACAAACGGGTGAAATGCTGTGGATACTTAAATCCTAATTCATAGGCAATTTGATTAACAGATTTGCTTTGGTCAAATATTTTTTCTTTCGCCATATCTATCACTTTTGATTGTATGTACTCTTGCGCTGTTTTGCCTGTTTCCTTTTTTATCAGGTCACCAAAATAGCCTGCTGATAAATTCAATTCATTAGCACAATGGGCCACAGAAGGTAAACCAATTGTTTGAGGTTTGTCAGTCTGAAAATACTCGTTCAATGTATTCTCAAATCTTTCTAAAATGCCCTTGTTAGCATTTTCCCGGGTAATAAATTGACGTTCATAAAAGCGGGTGCAATAGTTCAGGAACAGTTCAATATTAGATACAATCAATTTTTTACTATGGTTGTCAATGGCATGTTCTAATTCATATTCAATTTTCGAAAAACAGTCCAACACAATCTTCCTTTCACGTTCTGACAGATGAAGTGCTTCGTTGGATTGATAGCTAAAGAAAGTATAGTCATGAATATGCCGTCCGAGAGAAGTGCCATGAATTAAATCAGGATGGAAGACAAGGGCATATCCTTTCGGCTGATAGGTTTCTCCATTACTGTTCATGCCTGCCACCTGTCCCGGAGCAAGGAAAACCAAGGTGCCTTCCTGGTAATCATAAGTATGCCGGCGGTACACCAAATCACCGCATTTTACATCTTTTAAGAATATAGTGTAGAAGCCAAAATACATCCGGGAACCCTGTCGTGGGGCCGCCTTCGACAAGTCAACAACACTCACCAGTGGGTGAAGCGTTTCATTATTATTAAAAGTGTTATAATCGCTGATTGTTTCAAATCGTTTGATGCTATCCATATCCTTCTTGCTTATATCTAATTCAAAATTACAGGTTTATTCATCCCATCATTAATGAGCATCCCCTAATCAGGAATATTGGTAGATAAATCCGTAATCTGTATACCATACAGGCAGATTATTACTAAGACCTTTGTGCAACAAAAAAAACAATGCAAAAAGTAAAATTGAATAATGGTGTTGAAATGCCCATCCTTGGCTTTGGCGTTTTCCAGGTAACGGATTTAGGGGAATGTGAAAGAAGTGTCTCAGATGCTATTGAAATAGGTTATCGCTTGATAGATACAGCAGCTTCATACGCAAATGAAGAGGCGGTAGGTAACGCTATCAAAAGCAGCGGAGTGCAAAGAGAAGAATTATTTATCACCCCCAAAGTTTGGATACAGTCAAATGGTTATGAAGACACAAAAAAATCTTTCGAAAATTCATTGAAACGATTGCAATTAGATTATTTAGACTTATATCTTATGCATCAACCATTCGGCGATGTATATGGTACATGGCGAGCCATGCAGGACTTGTACAAAGAAGGAAGAGTCAGAGCAATTGGTGTGAGCAACTTTCATCCTGACAGATTAATTGACTTGATTGTTCACAACGAAATTATTCCGGCAGTCAGTCAAATTGAAACGCATCCATTTCATCAGCAGATTGAAACACAAAAATTCTTACAGGAAAATAATGTACAGATAGAATCCTGGGGACCTTTTGCTGAAGGAAAAAACAATATTTTTAAAAATGAGTTGTTGCTTTCAATTGCTCAGCAATACAACAAAACTATTGCGCAGGTTATTCTTAGATGGCTTACGCAAAGAGGCGTTGTGGCCATTCCAAAATCAGTACGTAAAGAAAGAATGGAAGAGAACTTAAACAGCCTCGATTTTGAATTGAGTGCAGAAGACATGGAAGCCATCAAAACATTAGATACCAGGAAAAGCAGCTTTTTCGATCATAGGGATCCTGTAATGGTAAAATGGTTGGGAGAAAGAAAATTGAATGATTAATAAAATTATAAAACGAATAAAGCAGAACGATGAAAAAAATGATTTATACAGTGATTTTGTTCTCCGCAACTTTTACGAATGGAGCAGTAGCACAAGAAACATCTATATTTCCAAAAGGAGAAATATCAAAGACAGATAATCATACAGGAACTGTTTGGCTTACAGAGTTAAACACACCTGACAGCATCTTCAATTTCAGCCTGGCACAGGCAATGTTTGCTCCAGGTGCCAAATTAGATTGGCACATTCACCCTGCAGGACAATACCTTTTGATAACCGAAGGTACCGGCTACTACCAGGAAAAAGGAAAGCCGATTCAGGTTGTACATAAAGGCGATGTTGTCAAATGTCTTCCTGGTGTTGAGCATTGGCATGGAGCATCTTCTGAGAGAACATTCTCTTACATTGGCGCTACTCCAGTACTGAAAGGCAAAACAATTTGGTTAAAAAGAGTAACAGATGAGGAGTATAAAAAAGTTCAATAATGGTTATTGAAAACTCATTAACTCCCCTGCCGTAAAAATAACATGTTTTCAATTATCAACCTGTAAATACATTATATGAAAGTAAAAATCCTTGGACTTTTTTTAATGATAATGATTGTGCAATCGTCCTACGCACAGCAAGAGAAACAAAAATGTAGATTCTTTAAATGCGCTATTCGATGAAAAATCTGTTTTTGTTCATATGGGAGGAAGCTGGGGGAAGGAACCGGAACTTAATGTAATTAAAAGCGGAGGAATACATTATAAGAAAGCGGATATTCACTCGGTCTCAGTAAACATCATTGGTAATACTGCCATCTTGTTAAATAACATCACCTTACTGGCAGTGGTAGGACCAAATGAAGTAACGAATCCATTTATTGTTACCGAAGTATATGTAAAAGAGAATGGCAAATGGATGTTGGGCTCATTGTCATTTACAAAACAGCTTACGCCTGACGATATGAAGCATTGAGATGGCAATCTAATAACCCTTAAGCGATGAAGAATGAATTATCAAATGAAAAATGCAATATTTCTCTCAATAATTATTGGCTTGTGTATTACATGCGGTTGCTCAAATGCTCAAGTGACATCATCTAAAAAAATATTGATTGTGTATTTGTCCCGAACAAACAATACAAAGGCAATTGCGGATATTATTCACAACAATGTTGGCGGCACCTTAGTAGCACTTGAATTAGAGAAACCTTATCCTGAAAATTATCAACAAACGGTGCAACAGGTAGTGAAGGAAAATGAAACAAATTATTTGCCACCGTTAAAAACAAAAATAGACAGCATAGAAAACTATGAAGTTGTTTTTGTTGGGTTCCCTACCTGGGATATGAAGATGCCACCACCAATGAAAAGTTTTTTACATCAATATAATTTAAGCGGAAAAACAGTTATCCCTTTCAATACAAATGCAGGCTATGGTGTGGGAAGTGGTTTCCAAACTGTAAAAGAACTATGTGCAGGTAGCAATGTATTAGAAGGGTTTGAAATAAAAGGCGGCGTGGAAAGAGACGGAATTAATCTGGCTATTAAAGATGAAAAAGCAAAAGAGGCAGAAGTAAAAGTGAAGAAATGGTTAAGGGAAATTAAATTGATAAAATAGCAATCCATTACAGATTTGAATTTCGTAATAAATGGTTTGAAATTGATAATAGCTATGTACAGAATAAGAATTATTTTTGAAATAGGCACGGATTTGGAAGCAGCACAGCTAACCTGTTGCAAAGATTAGTAATATTCTTCACTACTTATGTTTCATAGTTATGATCACATTAAACATTAATCAGAAAGATTACCAGTTGGATGTAAGTCCGGATATGCCTTTATTGTGGGCTATCAGGGACTTTGCCGGCCTGACAGGAACCAAGTATGGCTGCGGCGTAGCACAATGTGGTGCCTGCGTTGTTCATTTGAATGGAGAGGCGGTTCGTTCCTGCGTCACAAAAGTGAGCCGTGCAGAAGGACAAAAGGTAGTGACGATTGAAGGCTTGTCACAAAACAATGACCATCCATTGCAAAAAGCCTGGCAGGAAATTGATGTGCCGCAATGTGGCTATTGCCATTCAGGCCAGTTGATGTCAGCGGCAGTTCTTCTCAGGGAAAACCCAAATCCCAGTGATAAAGATATTGATGATGCAATGGCTGGTAACCTTTGCCGTTGCGGTACTTACCTGCGTATCCGAAAGGCCATTCACTTAGCTGCAGAGCTGCAGCAAAAAGACTAATATTATTTGAATACAAAATTTACAGTTTTTAAAATCATTGCATGTTATGAAACAGCATTCAGCAACTAAGGCACAATTTTTTTTACCTTTTAAAAGCATCGCAGTGATGGCGGTAATTCTCTTTGTGGTTGCAGCGATGGCTTCGGCATTTAAATCGAAAGATGATGATGCAGTTTACAAGGAGGATGCACTTACAAATATCAATAAAGACAGCATTGAATCGGTGAAGGCTTTTATGAAAGTGTATAAAGTTTTGATGAACCCCCGTTGTATGAACTGCCATCCTTCAGGAGAGGTGCCGCTGCAGGGAGACGATAGTCACCTGCATACGATGTTTCCAAAAAGAGGCAATGAAGGTAAAGGTGTTTACGCCATGAAATGTTCCAACTGCCACCAGCCCGAAAATACACCAGGCGAACATACACCTCCCGGTAATCCCAACTGGCATTTGCCAGCGGCCAATATGAAAATGGTTTTCCAGGGCAGAACTGCCAATCAACTGGCAAAGCAATTAATGAACCCCAAACAAAATGGCAATAAAACAACAGCACAATTAATTGAACATGCAGATGATGGCCTGGTGCTGGCTGCATGGAATCCCGGCGAAGGCCGCACACTTCCGCCCATGAGCCATGACGAATTTAAACAGGCATGGATTACATGGATTAAAAAAGGAGCCTATGCCCCTAAACCATAAAAGCGAGTTGGTATGAAGTTGATAAGATGAAAATTTATCATCATCAGCAATCAGTTTTTTAAACAACTAAGATTAAAGCTATGCCGCAATCAATAGAAGCACAATATTTATCCAGGAGAAAATTTCTGCAGTTATCCGGCTTAACCGGTACAGCGTTTTTCCTGGGTTTGTATTTTCCTGCAGGTGCAAATGAACCGCAAATTATAAATGTTCCGGGTGCAGATGGTTTGGGTGTGGAAATGAATGCATGGATGTATATTGATACTAACGGTAAGGTTACACTAATAAGTCACAGGGCAGAGATGGGCCAGGGTGTATATCATGCGTTGGCGCAAATAATGGCAGAAGAACTAGAAGTTAATCTGGATGAAGTAAATATCATTTTTGCACAGGGAGATAATAAAAAATATGGCAGCCAGATAACAGGCGGCAGTTCCACTATCCGTGGTTCTTATAAAAATTTATTAAAGCTGAGTGCCACTGCACGTACCATGCTGATATCAGCAGCAGCAACAAAATGGAGTGTGCCTGCTGCGGATTGTTATGCGGAAGCAGGGCATGTTTTTCATAAACCTACCGCCAGAAAATTTCATTATGGTGAATTGGTGTTGGATGCATCCAAACTGGAAACACCAAAAGATATCAAACTCAAAAACCGTTCAGAATATAAATTAATTGGTAAGCCGCTGAAGCGGAAGGATACCCGGTTAAAAACAAACGGTACTGCCACATTTGGATTGGATAAAAAACTTCCGGGGATGCTGTATGCTGCGGTGGAACGCAATCCCAGGTTACGTGGAAAAATAAAAAGTTTTGATGATACAGCTGCAAGAAAAATACCCGGTGTAAAAAATGTTTTCAAAGTAAAGATGGGTGTGTTCAGTACCTATCGGGAAGGTGTAGCCGTAGTGGCTGATTCCACATGGTCCGCTATACAGGGAAAGAAAGCTTTAAAAGTAGAATGGGATGACAGTGGTTTTGAACACCTGAATACAGATGAAATATACAATCGTATGAAAGAATCCCTTCAAACAAAAGAGGGTTTGAGTTTTCGTAAAGTAGGCGACCCGGACAGCATCATCACCCTGGCTGCTAAAAAAATAGATGTGATATATGAAACACCTTATCAATCTCACAGCGCTATGGAGCCGCTAAATTGTGTGGCACATTACCAGGGAGATAAACTGGAGATATGGGGACCTATACAGGCACCTGAATGGGTGCAGGATTATATTAGTAAAGAGATGGGTTTGCTGAGAGAAAATGTGATTGTGAACCTTACTTTTTTGGGCGGTGGTTTTGGCAGAAAAGCATTCATGGATTATCCACATGAGGCGTCGGTTATTTCAAAAGAGATAAGTGCGCCGGTTCAGGTAATTTGGACAAGGGAAGATGATATGACACAAGGCCCTTACCGCCCCGGCATTTGTTATCGCTGTGAAGGTGTAATATCAAACGGGGAGATCAGTGCTTTTAAAACAAGAATGATGGGGCAGAATAATGATCACTGGAGAGGAGGCAAAAAAGATGTTGCCAACCGCAGTACCTCCGAAGGATTTCTAAAGCCTTATTTTGATACTATTAGAAATATCAGCTTTGCAGAAGTTGTTTTTGAAACACCCATACTTACCATGTGGTGGCGTTCTGTATATGCATCCACCAATGGTTTTGCTTACGAAAGTTTTATGGATGAACTGGCTGTAGAAGCAGGTAAAGATCCATTGGATTTAAGAAGACAATATTTAAAAGAAGAACGCCTGCATAAACTGATTGATAAAATGGAAGAGGTATCAGGCTGGAAAAAAAGAAAGAAAAATGAAGGTTACGGAACGGCCATCACCGAATGTTTTGGAGGTACCGTTGGACAGGTGGTAAAGGTATCAAGAGGCTCCAATAAAAAAGTAACAATAGACCAGGTATGGGCAGTGATTGATTGTGGCTGGTATGTAAATCCTGATACGATTAAAGCGCAGGTGGAAGGTGCCATTGTGATGGCATTGGGTGCTGCCACCATACATGAAATAATCTTTAAAGACGGGATGACTCAACAAAAAAATTTCTACGAATATAAAATGCCCCGGATAACAGACATACCACCGATTGATGTGTACATCATGGAAAATGATTTTGATGCCGGTGGCGTTGGAGAACCCGGCCTGCCTGCCTTTGCTCCTGCATTAACCAATGCTATTTTTGATTTAACAGGAAAAAGGATAAGGAAGCTGCCGTTTGATTTGGGTGCGGTTTGATAACTCAATGAATATTTTACAAAGGCTCTTTTATAAGGAGCCTTTTTTAATTTAATAATGCCGCAACAATTTAATAGAGAGGAAGAATTTCATGTTTGCAGCAAACTTTTCATGGTTCACATCATTTCCGAAATTCCCCAGCTTCTTCAAAATAAGTTTGTACCGTAAATAAAAAATACGGTATGAAAAAGATCATCATCATTTTAGCAGCAGTTTTCTTTGTTGCTACAACTATGGCCCAAACAATTACAACCAATGTAAACGGGATCATTGTGGATACAAAAAATAAAGCTGTAGAATCAGCAACGGTTTCACTTTTTAAGTTAAAAGATTCTGCTGTTGTTAAAATTGCCGTTTCAGATAAAGCTGGGAAATTCTCATTTGCCCGTATTCCTTATGAAAGCTATTTTATTAAGGCAAGCTCTGTAAATTTCAACACTTCCAATTCATCTGTATTCACTGTTTCAGCAAACAATACTTCCATCATAATTGACAACTTCGTTTTACAACCTGCGCCTAAAAATCTTTCCGCAGTGGTGGTTACCAGCAAGAAATCACTCATAGAACAAAAGATAGACCGCATGATCGTAAATGTAGACGCATCGGTAACCAATGTAGGTTCCACAGCATTGGAAGTATTGGAAAAATCTCCCGGCGTTTCGGTTGACAAGGATGGCAAAATAAGTCTGAAAGGCAAACCTGAAGTATTGGTGATGATTGATGGAAAGCCTTCATATCTAAGTGGCACAGAACTGGCTAATCTTTTAAGCAACATGAACTCAAATCAATTAAGTCAAATTGAGATCATGACCAATCCTTCTGCTAAATACGATGCTTCAGGAAACGCAGGAGTGATCAATATCAAAACAAAGAAAAGCAATACGCAGGGTTTCAATGGTTCTGTTACGTTGAATTACGGGCAGGGTGTTTACCCTAAAGTAAACAACAGTATTATGCTGAATTACAGAACTGGTAAGATCAATACTTTTTTAAGTTATGGTTATATGCTCAATAAAGGGTTCATGAATGCAGATGTACAAAGAAATTTTATGGATGCCAACAGGAAAAAATTGTACGAATTAGACCAGCTAACCCACATCATCAATCAATCTCAAAACAATAATTTGAAACTGGGGCTTGATTATTATATCAACCCGGAAACAACAGTAGGATTTACAGCATCGGGATTTGCAGCTCCGCAGCAACAGAATGGTTTTACAACCAGTTATATTAAAGATGGCAACAGTGATATCACTTCAATAGAAAGAACAGCACGAACTGTTGATAACACCTGGAAGAATGGAACGCTGAACATTAATTTCCATACCAGCCTTGACAGCAGTAAAAAAGAATTGACCGGAAATTTTGATTACCTGCATTACAATTTTTCAGGTAACCAGCAAGTAGTTGGCTCAACTTATGATCCAACTGATCAATTACAATCGGTAACTTATTTGAAAAATATTGTTCCGTTAAATATAGATGTGTACTCAGGAAGACTTGATTATGCACAGTCATTTAACAATGGTTTAAAATTAGAAACCGGTGTTAAATCAAGTCTCGTAAAAACAAACAACACTTCTTTATTCTACACAATAGAAGATAAACTCCAGGATTCTTTAAGTAATGATTTTAACTACAGTGAAAACATCAATGCGGCTTATGTGAACCTGAATAAAAAAATAGGTAACTGGACTGTACAGGGAGGTTTGAGGGTAGAGAATACCAATTACCAGGGACGTGAAACCTCTTACACCAATCAGCAGGACTCATCATTCAGCCGTAGTTATACCAATTTATTTCCAACTGCTTTTATCAGTTATGAGCTGAATGAAAATAACCAGGTTGCACTGTCGGTTGGCAGAAGAATTGACCGCCCTGCCTATCAGCAATTGAACCCCTTTACAGCATTCATTGATAAATACATGCGGATGGCAGGTAATCCTTATTTGCAGCCACAATTCAGTAACAGTATTGAATTGAGCCACACCTACAAAAATAGGTTTACCACCACTTTGAACTACAGTGTTATTCACGACATGATGAATGAGACATTGGTACACAGCGATTCCCTGATCATTCGCAGTATGGGCAATATTGGTACAAGGTATAATTTCGGAATAGCAGAAAGTGCCACTATTCCTTTTACCAAATGGTACACGGGTATCTTTTTTGCAAACCTTTACGAGAATAAATATAAGGGGGAAGTGAACGGTTATCCGCTCGACGCAAAACAACTTACGTTGGAGTTGAATGTTAATAATCAATTCAGTTTTCAAAAAGGATGGTCGGCTGAATTATCAGGCACCTACGCTACCAAAAACCGTGACGAAGGACAAGCTGTATCGTTACCTATCGGGCAGTTATCAGCAGGCGTTTCAAAACAATTATTGAATAACAAAGCCAGCCTTAAATTCAACGTAAGAGATATTTTCTATACACAAAAAATTAGAGAGATACAAAACTTCCAGGATGTACAGTCAACAGTGAACAGGGCCAGGGACACACGGGTGTTCAATATTGCTTTTGTATTCAGGTTTGGTGCCCAGTCTAAGCCGAAGATGAGCCAAACAACAGATGAGCAAAAAAGAATACAGCTAAACTAATGTTAAGGAAAACGTGAGTTGTGAGTGGTGAATAGTGAGTAATAAAAATCAAATCAAAAAAATAAGCATTACAAATGAAACAGGAATCAAAAATTACGAAAGGAAATCTCCGCTGGTACATGCGTTTTTTACACAACAAAATTGGATTTATCATCACCGGGCTGGTAATTATTTACAGTCTGAGTGGTATCATTCAAACTTACCGGGATACTGATTTTTTAAAACATGATATTGTTAACGAACGGCAATTAGAACCTGGTTTAAATGAAGCTCAGCTTGGCCCTAAATTAAGACTAAGAGATTTTAAAATAACCAAAGCCGCAGGCGATACACTTTATTTTAAAGAGGGTACTTACGCTGTCTCAACAGGTAAAGCAAACTATGTTACAAAAGAATGGTATGGCTGGATAACTCCTTTTACTGAATTGCATAAAAGTTCTGGTAGAGATGCAGCACACTATTTCACAACAGTTTTTGGTATTTTACTGCTGTTTATGTCTGTGTCGGCTTTCTGGATGTTCAAGCCAGGAACAAAGCCTTTCAGCAGTGGTGTAATATTAACCATTGCAGGTGTTGCTGCAGCGATAATTCTGTTGGTTCTATAGTAAGGGGCAGGTGAAATTTTATGTTCTTGTGATGAGAGCTGTTCAAAAGAAAAAGTTAACTTGAATGAAAATGCAATTCAGCTTTTACAATATGGAAAGAAGCAAAAAGGAGTGGGTGACGATTGCCTTACATGTGCTGATATGGCTGATGGTTTTTCTAATTCCTTACATCTTTAGTGCCGATGTGAAAAGAGGTTCCCATCATGAATCCAACGATGAAAATGACTTTCTGTATTTGAATACGGTGCTTAACTTTTTTTGGATAGGCCTCTTTTATTTCAATGCAGGCATACTGATACCACGGCTGATCTATCAAAGAAAAATAATGCTTTATGTACTCACCATTGCTGGTATGTTGGGGCTGGTGATACTGCTGGATAACATTTTATTCCGGGTATTATCTATCCCACGGGACTTTAGCATCTACAACTCGGTGACGCACAATTTTATTCCTTTTGTATTTACCGTTGCAGTAAGTGCCGCATATAAAGCTATCACTGATAAGACAAAATCCGATATGTTGATCAGGGAAAAACAAAGTGAAAATTTAAAAACAGAGTTGTCTTTTTTACGGTCACA
>JAYVLZ010000502.1:0-3748 GCA_043759175.1 Chitinophagaceae bacterium
GATGATTTAGCTCCCATTTTTCCAATGGATCTTATTATGCAGGAAGTAAGTACCGAACGGTATATTGAAATACCGGACCAGGTTCAGGAAATTTATAAAATATGGCGGCCCACACCTGTAATGCGTGCCTGGGGTCTGGAGAAATTATTAGATACACCTGCAAAAATTTATTATAAATATGAGGGCACCAGCCCCAGCGGATCACACAAGCCCAATACGGCTGTACCACAGGCATATTACAATATGACGGCTGGTGTTAAAAGGCTTACCACAGAAACCGGCGCCGGCCAGTGGGGCACTGCTTTGAGCTTTGCCTGCCAGCAGTTTGGCCTGGGCTGCGAAGTGTATATGGTCCGTATCAGCTACGACCAAAAGCCTTACCGTAAATTCATGATGAATACTTTTGGCGCAGAAGTATTTGCATCGCCCAGTAACCGTACACAGGCAGGCAGAAATATATTGACACAGGATCCCAATTCTTCCGGCAGTTTGGGCATTGCTATTTCGGAAGCGATAGAACGTGCCGTGAGTGATGAGGATACGAAATACTCATTGGGCTCTGTGTTGAATCATGTGCTGATGCACCAGACCATTATTGGACAGGAGTGTTTGAAGCAAATGGAATATGCAGGCGATTATCCAGATATCATCATTGCGCCGTTGGGGGGTGGCAGTAATTTTGCAGGCATCTCTTTTCCGTTTTTGCGGAATAATTTACTGCATGGAAAGAAAACAAGATTTATTGCTGTGGAACCGGCATCCTGCCCCAAATTAACCAGGGGAGTTTTTAAATATGATTTTGGAGATACAGCAGGCTACACGCCACTGTTACCCATGTACACACTGGGGCATAACTTTAGGCCGGCCAGCATACATGCAGGCGGCCTGCGTTATCATGGTGCCAGTGTTTTATGCAGCCAGTTGTTACGGGATGGCCTGATTGAAGCTCAGGCCATACAACAGTTAGAATGTTTTGACGCAGGTGTAAAATTTGCCAGGACAGAAGGTGTTATTCCTGCACCTGAAGCCACTCATGGCATAGCGCAGGTAATACGTGAAGCAGAGCAGGCGAAGAAAGAAGGCATATCAAAAACCATCTTGTTCAACCTCTGCGGACATGGGTTTGTAGATATGCAGGCCTATGCCGATTATTTTGAAGGTAAATTAAATGATCATTATTTTACTGATGCAGAATTGACCGCCAATCTTGCTGAGATAGAAGCATTACAACCTGCATAGATTTTCCTCTTATTATTGCCAGCGAAACAGCAATATGCTATTGCGCTGGTTGTATTTAAAATTGATTTCTACAATTTAATTGGACGATGAAAAAGTATTTTTATTATATCGCTGTTACCTTTTTTATTGGTAAAGCAAATGCGCAGGGCATCCGTGATATAAACAAAGATTGGTTGGTGAATTCCGTCAACTACAAGAGTGAAGTGGTGAAAAGTACCGATGAAAAAGACATCATCTTAACGAACGGACTTGTAAAAAGAATTTTTCGGATAACCCCAAATGTTGCCTGCATCGATTATCAAAATCTTACTAACGGTCAGCAATTACTAAGAGCTGTTAAACCTGAAGCCATCCTGGAGATTGATGGAAAGACGATTAATGTGGGAGGATTAACCGGCCAAAAAGAAAAGGCTTATCTGAGAACAGAATGGATCGATGCAATGCAATCTGATCCAGATGCTTTTCAATATAAAACCTATTCGGTTAGCAACATTACACCCTTTATAAAATGGAAACCCACCGGCTGGGCATTGAATAAAAAGCAGGCTACCGGCCAACTGCTAAGTTTTGTTTTTGAATCTCCACAACCGGCACTCAAGAACATTTTTGTAAATGTTCATTATGAATTGTATGATGGATTGCCGTTGATTGTAAAGTGGGTGTCAATAGAAAATAAAAGCAATGGGCTGATCAAAATAAATAAAGTGGTGAATGAGATATTGGGTATTGTGGAAGAGGAAAGTGCAGTGGTGGGTTCTGTAGCTCAAATGGAAAAGCAACATGGTATCTATATAGAAACAAACTATGCCTTTAATAATTCCATGCGTTATAGCATCAGTGACCAAACCATTCATTGGAAAAAAGATACAACCTATACTTCCCAGGTAAACTACGATTACAATACGCCTGCAGTGTTAGAAGTATTTACAGAAAAAGTTACCAGTGTGGAATTGCAGCCGGATAAAATATTTAATTCTGTACGAACCTATGAATTACTGATGGATAGTTATGACAGGGAGCGGCGTGGCCTGGCTATCAGGAAAATGTACAGCACCGTTGCACCATGGACAACGGAGAATCCCATCTTCATGCATTTGGTGAGTAAAAATGATGATGAAGTGACCAATGCAATTGATCAATGTGCAGCAACAGGATACGAAGCGTTGATATTAAGTTTTGGCAGCCATTGTAATATTGAAAACACGTCAGCAGAAAATTTGGAGAAGTGGAAAAAATTGGCAAACTATGCTCATCAAAAAAATATTTTGATCGGAGGATATTCTTTATTCAGTTCAAGAAAAATAAGTGATGCCGATGATGTAATTGACCCTGTAACGGGCAAACCCGATGCCGCTGCGTTTTTTGGAAATGCTCCCTGCTTTGGAAGCAACTGGGGATTGAATTACCTGGCTACAATTAAAAAATTTATTTCCTATACCGGCTTTGATATTTTTGAAAATGATGGTCCTTATGTTGGCGATGTATGTGCATCCACAACGCATCCTGGTCACAAAGGGTTGGGTGATTCTCAATGGGAGCAGATCGCATTGCAAAAAGAATTATACCATTGGTGCAAAGAACAGGGTGTGTATGTAAATGCACCTGATTGGTATTTTTTAGATGGCTCTAATAAAATTGCCATTGGTTACAGGGAAGTCAATTTTTCCTTATCAAGGGAACAACAAAGAATACTAAACCGGCAAAATATCTATGATGGCACATGGGAAAAAACACCCACCATGGGTTGGGGATTTGTGCCACTTACCAAATACCAGGGTGGTGGAGAAGATGCTGTATTAGAGCCGCTTTCAGAACATTTAAAAGATTATGAACAACTGATGATGCAATATTACGGAGCCGGTGTACAGGCATGCTACCGGGGACCCAGGTTGTATGACACGGATGAAACTAAAAACGCTGTGATCAAAGTAATTAATTGGTATAAAAAATATCGGGATATTTTAAATTCAGATATTGTTCATTTGAGAAGAGCAGATGGAAGAGACTGGGATGGTATTTTACATGTGAATCCGCAGTTAGGAATAAAAGGATTGCTGATGTTGTACAATCCCCTGAAGGAAAAGATCAGCAGGAAAATTAAGATACCAGTTTACTATACCGGCTTAACGGAAAATGCTATCATCAGTATACAGGGAGCAAAATCTTTCATAAAAAAACTAAACAGGAATTATGAAATAGAAATAGAGGTTGCTATTGAGCCAGAAAATTATACCTCGATCACTATTGAATAAGGAGTGGTGAGTGGTGAGTAGCGTTATTCACAATTGACTATTCACAATTGACAACTCACAACTCACAAAAATTAAATAAATCAAATCATGATAACGATGAGAAAAAATCTCTTTTTAGCACTGTTGTTCTTGTTACAATTTTCTTGTGTAAACGCACAGGAAAAAATGCAGGAATATTTTCCTGATCCCAACCCTTTGATCCAAAAAAAATTAGAAGACTGGAAAGACCTGAAGTTTGGGTTGCTGATGCATTGGGG
>JAYVLZ010000503.1:0-8451 GCA_043759175.1 Chitinophagaceae bacterium
TCTAAAAACTTCCGCAGAAAAAAGTAAAACCGATATGAGCGGCGCCATCGCTGCATTGGAACAACGGATTGTGGAAACCAAAAAAGAATTGACACAGAACTTAACACCCTGGCAAAGAGTACAGTTGAGTCGCCATCCAGACAGGCCTTATACATTAAAATACATCGAAAAGATGTGTACTAACTTTATAGAACTGCATGGAGACAGAAATGTAAAAGATGACAAGGCCATGGTAGGAGGATTTGCTGACATGGATGGAGAAACGGTCATGATTATCGGGCAGCAAAAGGGGATCAATACCAAAATGCGGCAATTAAGAAACTTTGGAATGGCCAATCCGGAAGGTTATAGAAAGGCGCTGAGATTAATGAAACTGGCTGAAAAATTCAACAAGCCTGTAATTACATTAATTGATACTCCAGGAGCCTATCCCGGGCTGGAAGCGGAAGAACGGGGGCAAGGCGAAGCGATTGCAAGAAATATTTTTGAAATGATTCGGCTAAAAGTGCCTGTGATTTGTGTGATTATTGGAGAAGGCGCCAGTGGCGGTGCCTTGGGAATTGGGGTGGGAGACAGGGTGTTTATGATGCAGAATACCTGGTACACAGTGATCTCACCGGAAAGCTGCAGCAGTATTTTGTGGCGCAGCTGGGATAAAAAAGAAATGGCTGCCGAACAATTGAAATTAACGGGAGATGACATGCTTCGCTTTGGGCTGGTGGATGGTGTAATACCGGAACCATTGGGCGGAGCACATTGGGATTACAGTGAAGCTGGTGAGATTCTAAAGAATTTTTTAATACCTGTAATAAAGGAATTGAAAGCGATACCTGCTGAACAAAGATGTGAGGACAGGATCAAAAAATTTGATGACATGGGCTTTTGGGATGAACTGCCGGAAAGTGAAGAACAAACATCTTAATTAACTGCACATAACCGCTTCAAAATAGTCAACTTAACTTTTCATAAGGATGGCTGCCTATCTTTGAACAAAGAATATCAGTATGCTAAAAGTTGGAGTATTTGGTACAGGTCACCTGGGAAAATATCACCTGAATAACTGGGCAGCAATTGAAGGAGCATCGGTAGTTGGTTTTTTTGATCCCAATGATGATATTGCCGCAGACGTAACAGCGAAATACCAGCTTAAAAGGTTTGATGCCGTTGACGCTTTACTGGATGCATGCGATGCCGTTGATATTATTGCTCCCACCATTTTTCATTATGAATTATGCAAAGCTGCCATTACTAAAGGAAGGCATGTGTTTGTGGAAAAGCCTTTAGCCAATACAATGGATGAAGCAAGAGAGTTGGTAAAACTTTCCAAGGAAGCCAATATTAAATTCCAGGTGGGGCATGTGGAAAGATTTAATCCTGCATTTTTAGCTTTAAAAGACAGTCAGCTGGAACCTATGTTTATTGAAGTACACCGGCTGGCACAATTTAATCCGAGAGGTACAGATGTAAGTGTGATACTGGACCTGATGATCCATGACATTGATATTATTTTAAGCCTGGTAAAAAGTAATGTGAAAAATATTTCTGCCAATGGTGTGGCGGTGATGAGTGATACACCGGATATTGCCAACGTAAGAATCGAATTTGATAACAGTTGTGTAGCCAATCTTACCAGCAGCCGGATATCCATGAAGAAGATGCGAAAGATGCGGTTGTTTCAAAAGGATGCTTATATCGGCATTGATTTTTTAGAAAAGAAAACAGAAGTAATTAAACTAAATACGCCGGGAGAAAAAAATGTTTTTACGTTTGATATTGAAACCAATAATGGAAAAAAAACAATTGCTATATCCAATCCTGTGGTGGAAGATGGCAATGCCATTAAGATGGAACTGCAGGCTTTTTATAATGCCATTATCAATAATACCAATACACCTGTTTCTGTTATCGATGGTTTCAGGGCAATGGATGTGGCTCACCAGATACTGGAAAAAATCGGTCATGGTCATGCCAGATAAAATTCAATATTTTCAATCTTTTGATTTCAATTTGTTTTGAACCAACCCCGGATACATAGCAGCTGGTACATTATTGCTGATATTGCAGGCGCACTGGCTACCTGGCTGTTGTTTTATTTTTTACGCAGTGTGATATACGATTATCCATTTACGGTGCCTGCCGGATTTTACTTTGGAGCCTTCTTTTATATAGTAGGATGGATAAGCCTGCATTTTTTAAGCGGTGCATATGAAGGCATTTATCAGAAAACAACCATCACAGAATTTTTAAGAACTTTTATTGTAAGCCTGATCGGAAGCTTTTTCCTCTTGTTTTTTTTTATTCTAAAAAATCCACATGAAAACAATTCCAATTATTACATGGAATTTTTCAGTATACTGATTCCTGTTTTTTTTATAACAGTAATAATAAGGTTATTCTTTTTAAAATTAGCCAAACAACAGCTTTCATCGGGCAAGGTTTTTTTTAATGTTTTGCTGATAGGCGCAGGTAAAAATGCAACGGATTTTTTTCAGGTATTTGCCAAAACAAATGAGCTCTCCGGTTATGTTATCAGCAGCTTTTTAAATACTAACGGTAATGGAAAACTGCAACTGCCTGAAAGTGTAAAGAAGTACAATGATTTAAGCAGATTGAATGATATTATAACAAGTGATAAAATTGAAGAAGTCATCATCACGGTAGAAAAACATGAACGAAGCTTGCTCACAAAAATTTTACAACAGCTTAGTGATAAGGATGTAAACATCAAGATAACTCCGGATGCAGTGGATATCATTAGCGGTGCAGTGCAAACCAGTAATGTGATGGGGGTTCCCCTGATTGATGTACACAGCGGGCTGCTTCCTTCCTGGCAAAAAAATATAAAACGTTTTATCGATCTGGTGTTTTCTTTTGCTGCCCTCTTACTATTATCACCATTGTTAATTTATGCAGCGATAAGAACAAAGCTTTCTTCAGGGGGCCCTGTATTTTATCTGCAGGAACGTATCGGTTACAAAGGCATTCCTTTTACCATTTATAAATTCAGGAGCATGTTAAAAGATGCTGAAAGAGATGGACCATTGCTCAGCAGCCACTATGACCCACGGATAACCAAATGGGGTAGGGTAATGAGAAAATGGCGCCTGGATGAATTGCCGCAATTACTCAATATTATTAAAGGAGAAATGAGCCTGGTAGGTCCAAGACCGGAAAGAAAATTTTATGTGGACCAGATTGTACAGCAACACCCGGAATACAAATACCTGTTTAAAGTAAAGCCCGGACTGAGCAGCTGGGGTATGGTGAAATTCGGCTATGCCTCCACGGTAGAAGAGATGATAGAGCGGATGCCATACGACCTGATGTATGTGGAAAATATTTCTTTATTGCTCGATCTCAGGATCATGATACTGACCCTGCTGATCCTTTTAAAGGGAGAAGGAAAATAATATTGCATAGTTGGTTATATTTGATAAAACACGGGTATATGATTAGAGCCGTATTGTTAATACTGTTGTGCAATGTTGCTGTTGCAGGCTTTGCACAGTCTGCTTACTGGCAGCAGCAGGTTAACTATGACATTACTGTTGAATTAAATGATGCTGAACATACCATTACCGGCTATGAACAAATAGAATACTTCAACAATTCGCCCGATACACTAAAATTTATATGGTTCCATCTCTGGGCAAATGCATACAAGAATGATAAGACTGCATTCAGCGATCAGTTACTTGAAAATGGCAGCATCGATTTTTACTTTAGCAACAATGAAAAACATGGCTATATCAACCGGCTTGATTTTAAAGTGAATGGATCAGTAGTGAGAATGGAAGATCATCCACAACACCAGGATATCATCAGGATCATTTTAACATCGCCGCTGGCGCCAGGCGCCAATTGTAAAATTGAAACACCCTTTCATGTAAAACTTCCCTACAATATTTCAAGAGGCGGGCATAAAGGACAGGCTTATCAAATAACACAGTGGTACCCCAAAGCAGCAGTGTATGATAAAAAGGGCTGGCACGAAATGCCTTATTTGGACCAGGGAGAATTTTACAGCGACTTTGGAAATTATAAAGTGCAGGTAACGCTGCCGGCTGAATATAAAATTGCTGCCACAGGAGAGGAACTGCCGGGTAGCAATGCCGGAACCAATGTGTTAAAGCAGTCTCTTAAAACTTATAGCTATCAGCAAAATGATGTGATTGATTTTGCATGGTTTGCTGATAAAAATTTCATCGTAAAAAAAGATACACTTGCTTTACCATCCGGAAGAGTTATTAATGTAGCCGCTTATTCATTACCGGTAAAAGGAAAAGAAGATTACTGGAAGCATGCTGTGAAGTATATTAAGAAAACCGTTTTATCAAGAAGCAATTTTATTGGTGAATATCCTTATAATACGGTTACGGCGGTGCAGGGAGAATTTAAATACACCGGTGGAATGGAATATCCAACCATTACTTTAATATCTGGTGCAAAAACGGAAAGGGCTATGGAGAGTGTGATAGAACATGAAGTAGGACACAATTGGTTGCAGGCCATCATTGCCACCAATGAAAGGGACCATCCCTGGATGGATGAAGGGATAGATAACTATTACAAAAGCCGTTACCCTTATGAACCAGTTCCAACTGTAGTAACAAAGAAAGGACACAAAGCCTTTTGGAAAGAAAGAATGCCTGCTGATGAAAACAAATTTTTGTTACAATATCTAACATCTGAAAAAATAGATCAGCCAATAGCAACAAGTTCTGAAAAATTCTCTGCCCCTAATTATGCTGCAGTGGCTTATTATAAAGCAAGCCTTTGGATGCAGGAACTTGAAATGATATTGGGTAGGCATTTGTTTGATAGCTGTATGCATAAATATTATAGACGCTGGCAATTCAAGCATCCCTACCCAGAAGATTTGAAGAAGGTTTTTGAAGAAGTAAGCAGAAAGGATCTGAGTGTACCATTTTCGTGGCTTGATTTCAACAAAAAAGGAAAGTATATAAACGTGAAAGCAATTTCGTTTCTTCATGATAAAGAAAAGCCTCTTAAAAGACAAACCAAATTTGCTTCCTTCTTTAGTTTTAAAGACACGGATAAATACAAATACATTTTCGCAGCACCCATTGCAGGTTTTAATGTGTATGATAAAATAATGCTGGGTGTTGCCGTACATAATTATACGCTGCCGCAGGAAAAATTCCAATTCTTAGTGGCACCCATGTATGCAACTGGAAGCAGCAGCCTTACAGGTTTGGCAAGAGCAAGCTACAGTTGGTTGCCGGGAAATAGTATTAGGAAAATTACAGTGTCCGGCGCTGCCTCCAGTTTTAATGTAGATGATTTTACAGATTCTACTGGTAAAAGAAATACGATGCGGTTTTTCAAAATCGCTCCGGCAATACGAATTGATTTTGCTAATAAGAATCCACGCAGCAGTGTGGTGAAATATCTTCAATGGAAAACTTTTTTTGTAAACGAACAAATATTGCAATTCCTGAGAGATACGGTTAATGATGCGGATGTTATCAGTTATCCAACCGCTTCCAGGTATTTTAATCAGTTGCGTTTTGTGATTGAGAATAACAGGGTGCTGTATCCTTACCATGCAGAACTGCAGGCTGATCAGGGAAAAGATTTTTTGAGACTTGCATTTACAGGGAATTATTTTTTCAATTATACCAAAGGAGGTGGAATGAATGTGCGGCTGTTTGCAGGAAAGTTTTTTTATCTGGGCGACAGAACTTACAGAAAACAATTTGAAACAGATCCTTATCAACTGAACATGACCGGTTCGAAAGGTTATGAAGATTATGGCTATAGTAATTACTTCATTGGCAGAAATGAGTTTGAAGGATTATCATCCCGCCAGATCATGCAACGGGATGGATTTTTTAAAGTGCGTACAGACTTATTGGGAAACAAGATTGGTAAAACAGACAGCTGGTTAGCAGCTATAAATTTTTTGACAGATGTTCCGAAAGCTGTTAATCCTTTGCAGGCATTGCCTATAAAAATTCCGTTTAAGATATTTGTGGATATTGGCACGTATGCGGAAGCCTGGAAAAAAGATGCAGAGACAGGCAAATTTATTTATGATGCCGGTGTGGAATTCTCTTTGTTTAAAAATGTGCTAAACATATATGTTCCCTTGCTGTACAGTAAAGTGTATGGCGATTATTTTAAATCAACCATTCCGGGCAGCAGGCTGCTAAACAATATTGCTTTTAGCATCGATATTCAAAATATCAAATTGAAGAAACTGATCCCTCAACTTGTTTTTTAACGGTGAACATACAGTATGTTATATACAATCAGCTTGATAAAATAAAATGGGACAACTGTATTGCAACTGCTGATAATAGCCTCATTTATGCCCGATCATTTTATTTAGATAGCATGGCCACCCACTGGGACGCATTGGTGATGAACGATTATGAAATGGTGATGCCATTAACCTGGAATAAAAAATATGGCATCTATTATTTGTACCAGCCTGCTTTTACGGCTCACCTTGGTGTGTTTGGAAAAAATATCACAGCAACTATTGCAAATAATTTTCTTAAAGCTATTCCGGATAAATTTAAATACTGGGATATCTATCTCAATCATGCCAATCATTTTCAGTTAAAAGATTTTGAATTGTATGAACGAATGAATTATGTGCTGCCGCTGAATGAGCCTTATGAAAGTATTTATAAAAATTACCGGGATAATATTAAACGGAATATTAAAAAATCATTCCAGTTAAATTGTGTTGTTAAGAAAAATTTTCCGGTAGATGATGTGATCAACATTGCAAAAGAACAACTGAAAAATATTGCTGCTGTAAGCGATGAAGATTTCGATAGGTTCAAAAAATTATACATGCTGTTAAATGAAGAAGGCAAAGCAATCACTTATGGCGTGTATTCTTCATCAGGTGAATTAGTCTCTTCATGTGTTTTTGTTATGGATGATAAAAGAGCGTATTATATTTTGGTAGGCAATCATCCAAACGGTAAAACCATTGGCGCCTCCCATGCATTGATAGATGCTTTTATAAAAGATCATGCCGGGCAAAATTTGTTGCTGGACTTTGAAGGCAGCGACATCCGTAACCTTGCTTTTTTCTACAGCAGCTTTGGTGCAAAGGAAGAAAAATATGTAGGTATTAAAATGAACCGGCTGTCTAAATTGCTGCAGTTATTAAAAAAATGATTTTACCATATATAAATCAATGTCGTTTACTTAAAGAATAACCGCCGTCAGGGTTTGCAACCGCTGACGGGGTTGGGCTAACCCTGACGGCGGCTATCAGCCCCGTCGGCGGTTGATCAGGGACTAACTAAAGCTTAAGTAAACGACATTGATATATAAATGGTCATTAAAGTTGCCCAATGGTATATAGTACAAGTGAGTACTTCGGCTTTGCTCAGTATAAATTACAACGATGATCCCATGAATACTTCGACTTCGTTCAGTACCTTAGCTGGTATAAAAAAAATATCCGGGTAAGCTGTTTAAGAAGATGCAGCAGCATTCAATTGAAACACCTGTTCTGCAATTAAAAGATCCACCTGCCTGGTAATCTTAAAATTATTTTCTTCTCCTTCTACCAAATGTACTTTTAATCCAAATGCTTCTACTACTGTTGCTTCATCGGTAAACTTATCTTTAAAATCTATTTTATAAGCAGGCAGTAAGATCTTGCTGTGAAAAGTTTGCGGTGTTTGTACCAGCTTCACCATATTTCGGTCAATGGCTTCATTGCGGTCTTCCCTTTGCAGGCGCACACTGTCTTTTGAATCTGTAACCGGAACAGCAGAACCATACTCCAGTGCTGCAACATAACAACGATGGATAAGATCTGTACTCAACAGGCAGCGTACACCATCATGCACAAACACAATGCTTTCTTCTGTTACCAACTGCAAACCATTTTGTACAGAGTGAAATCTTGTTCTGCCACCTTCAGTAATCTGTATCCGGTTGTAATCAAAATATGCATCAATAATTTCCTGTCCGGCGGCAATGTATTCTTCCGGTAATACGAGGATAATATTTAGATCACTGTAGGCTTTTAAAAATGTATCGAGGGTATAAAATAAAACAGGTTTGTTGTTTAGCAATAAAAATTGTTTGGGCAATGCACTGTTCATCCTGCTGCCATTTCCTCCTGCTACTATTACTGCAATTTTTTTCATCTTAAAAATTAATCTTTATAAATACTTACAAAATTAGTTCCGTCACTGCTCCTGGCACCACGGTACATACCGGCGCTGTTAAATAACAATGCCATATTGCCATTGGCATCCACACCAATCATTCCTCCTTCGCCTTCCATTTTTTTTAATTTTATATTCACCACTTCATTCATTGCTGCTTCAATGCTCATGCCTTTGTATTCCATCAGGCAGCTTACATCATAAGCTGTCACGGCACGGATGAACGGTTCTCCATGCCCGGTGCAGCTGATTGCACAGGTTTTATTATTGGCATAAGTCCCGG
>JAYVLZ010000504.1:0-5917 GCA_043759175.1 Chitinophagaceae bacterium
GTAGTGCATTTTCGTTAAGCTGGTCATATATCAACGCTTATTTCTCTTTTCACAATATCAATGCAAAATTTATGTTCCCTTAAAAAGTTCAGTCCAACAACTCCATCATAATCCGAAGTAATTCCGTGAGCTAAAAAGTCATAAACCTGCACTTCAAAATTTCGCTTTATAATTCCCAAACATTCTAAATGTTCAATCTCATAGGTCTCAACAACTATGATCCCGTTTGAAGTTTCGATTTCTTTTTCGCCCTTGCTATTTTTCAGTTCATAGCCCGAAAAATACAGAACGTTACTGTCGATAGTAGTATGTGTTGCTGCAGTGTCAAGAGCAAGCCGAAATTTAAATTTTCCTTCAATAGACGTATTTACGATGATAATGTCTTCGTCTGTAGGGAGGTCGAAGGGGAAAATTTTCATATTCTTTTCAAGATTCCGATTTTACGATGTTGCTTAAGATCGCCTGCAAATGCAATAGTAACTGTTAAATAGTCAGCGGTTTTATCTCTGCCGATATAGCAAACCTCCTTTTTGTCTTTGCTGTGATACAAAACAACGCCACCCAAAACTGATGTATTTTTCATTTCGGGGTTGCCTAAAAGTACCCACTCGTCAGGATACAGTTTTTTGAGTTCGTCAAAAGCTATATATGAATCTCCCATTGTTGCTTTATTTAGACTGTAAATTTACTAAAAATTGTGGAAGTTGTTAAGTGTCTGTCACTGTTTGTATGGTTTATTGATTGCATTTAGATAGTGCCTTGTTTAATTTAAAAATATTACTGAAAGGACGAATAACTTTTTCATAAACGCAATTTGATGCACAAAGATATACTGTACAAGAGTGCACTTCGTTCCTCAGTGTAAACTGTGCCAATGAAGCTGCATAGAATTAACGCTGTTGGGTACATAAAAAAAATTACTTTTGTCAGCATCCTTCGACAAACTCAGGATGACAAAAGTCGACAAACTCAGGATGAAAAAAGTATATGAACAAAGGACCTGTTTCCCAATACATCCAGCATCATTACCGGCATTTTAATGCAGCCGCTTTAATGGATGCAGCCAAAGGATATGAAACACATTTGAATGAAGGCGGTAAGATGATGATAACACTGGCTGGCGCCATGAGTACCGCTGAACTGGGTTTGAGCCTTGCTGAAATGATCCGCCAGGATAAAGTTGATATTATCAGTTGCACTGGTGCCAATCTGGAAGAAGATATTATGAACCTGGTGGCACACAGCCATTATAAAAGAGTGCCTAATTACAGGGATCTAAGTCCGCAGGAAGAATGGAACCTGCTGGAAAATCATTACAACCGTGTTACGGATACCTGCATACCGGAAGAAGAAGCTTTCAGAAGATTGCAAAAACATATTCACCAGATTTGGAAAGATGCGGATGATAAAGGCGAACGTTACTTTCCGCATGAATACATGTACAAAATGCTGCTGAGTGGTGTACTGGAGCAGTATTATGAAATAGATCCGAAGAACAGCTGGATGCTTGCGGCGGCGCAAAAAAATATTCCGATTGTGGTACCGGGCTGGGAAGACAGTACGATGGGAAATATTTTTGCATCCTATATTATTAAAAATGAAATGAAAGCTACTACCATGAAAAGTGGTATTGAATACATGGTGTGGCTGGCTGACTGGTACCGGAATAATTCAAGCGGCAAGGGTGTTGGTTTCTTCCAGATCGGTGGTGGTATTGCCGGTGATTTCCCTATTTGTGTGGTGCCGATGATGTACCAGGACCTGGAATGGCATGATGTGCCTTTCTGGAGTTATTTCTGCCAGGTGAGTGATTCCACAACTTCTTATGGATCTTATTCAGGTGCAGTACCCAATGAAAAAATTACCTGGGGCAAATTAGATATTCATACACCTAAATTTATTGTGGAAAGCGATGCCACCATTGTGGTGCCGCTGATATTTGCATGGATACTGGGTTGGTAATTTTTGACATAAAAACCTGTGCCCTTGTAAACAAGCAGCACAGGCAGGTCTTTGCTTTTAGCATGTTGGATAACCAGGTTCCAGTGAAGCACTGAAATTTTTAAAACCATTCATTATTTAAAATGGGCTTAATAAAATGCTTTGTGCTGGTTATCTTAATTCTCTATTATCTCTTTAATTTTCTTATAGCTGTTCTATCATTAAATCGTTTTGATCTTATATTTAAAACACTAAAGTTGTAAAGATTGTTTAAAGATGGGCTATCATTTTGTCAATGTAAAACCTGCCTCTTTTACATCTGCTGAACTGCCGCCTATAAATACTTTAAAATCACCGGGTTCATAAACATACTGCAGCTGATCATTATAAAAACGCAGGTCATTCACCGTAAGATTAAATGTTACAGTTTTGGATTCGCCGCTTTTCAAAAATATTTTTTGAAAGCCTTTTAATTCCTTCACGGGCCTTACCACGCTGCCAAATAAATCACGGATATATAATTGTACTGTTTCTTCACCATCAAATTTTCCGCTGTTGGTAATGGTTGTTTGCACTGTTAGTTTTTCTTTTGATGTAATGCTTTTTTTATTCAGTTTTATATCACTGTAAATAAATTGTGTATAGCTTAATCCATATCCAAAAGGAAATTTAGGACTGTTGGGCAAATCAGTATAAGCAGAAACATAATTCAGATCACTGTCATTTACTGCAGGGCGACCAGTGTTGTAATGATTGTAATAAATTGGAATCTGGCCTTCTGTTCTTGGAAAACTGATGGGTAATTTCCCAGATGGATTATAATCACCAAATAACACATCAGCGATGGCGTTGCCAGCCTGTGTTCCTAACCACCAGGTGTACATAATGGCGGGAACATTATCTGCCACCCAATTAAAAATTAATGGACGGCCTGCACTAATCAAAACAATAATTGGTTTACCAGTTGCTGCTACTGCTTTGATCAATTCTTCCTGCACACCGGGCAATTGAATAGTGCTCCTGCTTTTTGCTTCACCCGTCATATCCCGTGCTTCGCCTACGCTTATGATAACAACATCCGCTTGCCTTGCTGCTGCCACTGCTTCTGCAAAGCCTGCACGGCTGGTATCTTTAATGCCACAGCCATTTGCATACAACATTTTTGACGCAGCACCCAGCTTGCTTTGTACTCCTTCCCATAAAGAAATTATTCTTGTGCTGTCATCCGGCCAGTCATAACTCCAGAAACCAAGATTATCACTTTTGGCTTTTACAAAAGGGCCGATCAATGCAATTGTTTTTGTATCCTTGTTTATTGGTAAAAGATGATGATCATTTTTTAACAGCACAATACTTTTTCTTGCAATGTCTCTTGCTGCAATGATATGCTCAGGATTATTCCATTCTTTCTTTTCTCTTTTCTCATTACAAAATTTATACGGGTCATCAAACAGGCCCATCTCAAATTTCTTTTTTAATATTCTTCTCACTGCATCATCAATCACAGTCATTTTTACTTTTCCCTCCTTTACCAATTTTGCAAGATGCTGGATATAACTGCGGCTTTCCATATCCATATCGCTGCCTGCATTTGCTGCAGCCATTGCCGCTTCGTAATTATCTTTTACAAAACCATGATTGATCATTTCTCCCACACTGCCCCAGTCGCTTACAACAAAACCTTTGTAGTTCCACTTTCCTTTCAGTACTGTTCTTTGCAGGTAGACATTGCCGGTAGCTGGTATTCCGTTAAGATCGTTAAATGAATTCATGAAAGTGGCAGCACCAGCATCGGCAGCAGCTTTAAAAGGCGGCAGGTAAGTTTCCCACAACTGGCGAAGGCTCATGTCCACTGAATTATAATCTCTTCCTGCAACAGCAGCACCGTAGGCCGCAAAATGTTTGGCACATGCCATCAACGCATCTGTGTTTCCTAATCCTTTTCCCTGGAAACCTTTTACTCTTGCTGCTGCAATCAAACTGCCCAGGTAAGTATCTTCTCCTGCACCTTCCATCACACGGCCCCAGCGTGGGTCACGGGCAATGTCCACCATGGGTGCAAAGGTCCAGTGTACTCCTGCTGCTGATGCTTCAACAGCAGCGATCCTTGCAGATTGTTCCATAGCTTTCAAATCCCAGCTGGCGGCTTCTCCTAATGGTATGGGAAATATGGTTCGGTATCCATGGATGACATCCTGCCCAAACAGCAAAGGAATTTTTAATCTTGATTGCATGGCTATTTCCTGCAGTGTTCTTGTATGATCCACGCCTGTTACATTCAGCATGCTGCCCACCATTCCATTTCTAATTTGCGTTTGTTTGTCTCCATCTTTTGTGATGGGACCGGTGGCTGCCCAATCGCCATTGTACTGATTCATCTGGCCAATCTTTTCATCCAGCGTCATCAGTTTTAAAACTGAATCTACTTTTTGATCAATGTTTTTTCCTGCCTTGCCGGCCGGCAGGTGCTGTGCAGATAAATTTAAAAAAGTGATGATGAAAATAAATAACAGCAACGGCTGAAGATGGCGTGAGATTTGTATCATATAGCTTTTGTTTGTAGAATGCAAAATTATGTGCTGCAGAACAGTTGCAGTTTTTTAAATGAATTTATTTTAACGGCAGTTGCATTTTGTTTAATTGATACTTGAGTTTAATTTTACAATCTCAAAATATAACAAAATGAAAAAAGCATTGCTGATCTTCTTGCTGATAATGGCGGCTGTACAATTATTTGCACAGCAAAATAAATTCAATGGAATAGAAACAAACCTTGGAAATATTTTTCGCCTGTCAGATGCGAAAACAAGATCTATCAGTCCTGAAAACTTTAATGGCGAAAAAGGAAAGGGCGGCATGGCAACAACTGGTACCGGCACAAGTGCATCACGTGATCTTGGTCAGAAATGGAAAGTGAGCCCGAGTGTAATCATTAAATCCAAAACAACCTATACTGTGGCAGAAATTGATGGCAGTGGAAGTATCCAGCATATCTGGATGACACCAACTGGAAAATGGAGATATTCTATTTTACGTTTTTATTGGGATGATGAAACGGCTCCTTCAGTAGAAGTGCCGGTAGGTGATTTCTTTGGAATGGGCTGGGGCCAGTATGCGTCATTGAATTCACTGGCTGTAACTGTAAATCCTGGTTCTGCATTTAATTGCTACTGGCCGATGCCTTTTAGAAAAAAATGTAAGATCACCATGGAAAATATTGATGATAATGACATGGTGCTTTATTACCAGGTTGATTATGTATTAACAGATGTGCCGAATGATGCAGCCTATTTTCATGCACAATTCAGAAGAACAAATCCGCTGCCATACAAAACAGATTATTTATTAGTGGATAGTATCAAAGGAAAGGGACAGTACGTTGGTACTTATATGACATGGGGTGTTCACAACAATGGCTGGTGGGGTGAAGGGGAGATTAAATTTTTTATGGATGGCGATACAGAATATCCCACCATCTGCGGAACAGGCACAGAAGATTATTTCTGCGGATCATATGACTTTGATACTAGGAAAAAGAATGAAGCGGGTGTTATGGAAACTAATTATACAGAGTTCTCTACGCCATACGCAGGTCTGCACCAGGTGATCAGGGGAGATGGTCATTACGAAATGGCACAAAAATTTGGCTTGTACCGCTGGCACATTACAGACCCTATTCGTTTTGAAAAAAATTTAAAAGTAACCATACAGGCACTCGGCTGGAGAGATGGTGGAAGATACCTGCCATTACAGGATGATATTGCTTCCACAGTTTTCTGGTATCAAACAGAACCACATACAACCTTCCCGAAAATCCTTTCAAAAGATCAGCTGGAAGTGGATTGATAAATAGCTTTTAAAGATTTTATAATTACAATCATTAGCGTTGCGTTGTTATAAACATTAGTTCTTTGAAAGTATTGTCAATATTGAGTTTGCGATGAATGTAAGCCTGAGACGATTTGATTTTTTTAGA
>JAYVLZ010000505.1:0-8277 GCA_043759175.1 Chitinophagaceae bacterium
ACCGCCAGGCATTTGAAATAGCAAGAAAAAATAATACCGGCGCTTTGGATCCATTATGTACCTGGGTGCAGTTACAAAGTATTTTAATACTGTGTGAAAAGCCGGGCAGTAGCCTTAACTGGGGCAATACCGCTGCTAAAAATAAATTACCGGCAGTTAAAACAATTACCGGATGGTTAGATAAATTGCTGGAATCAGGCTATGAACCGGATAAGGACTATGAATTTTGGGACTTGCTGAATGATGCCAATGTATTATTAACAAAATTATTTTTGCTGCCGGGTAACACTGTAAAAGAGACAGACATTTTTACCACAGTAAAAAAAGAATGGAGTAAGACAGGTGCTAAAAATAAAATTGATAACGGAATTGAATATCTTGATTTATTAATGGCCGGCTGCAGTCTTTCGAAACAAAACAAGGCAAAAACATTGAGTAATACGCTACGCAAACTAAGTGACTTGCTGGTAAAAGAAAAAGCATAGGTACCAATCTCGTATTGCGGATGTTTGTTTGGCAATTTGTTTCCAGTTAATTTTGCTGCATGAAAAAAAATCTTTTTTGTATCGCAGTATTGGGTATTATTTTTAGCTGTAATAATAAAACTGAGCAACCTGATGTAGTAGCTGAAAAAAGGGCTGAAGCCGATTCTTCCAAAGTGACTTTTTTTCCTGTTACTTCATTTTTAAAAGGTCAGTTATTGGTGTTGGATTCATTGCCAATTACTTTGTTGCAGATAAAAACAGTGGGCAAAAAAACAGACTCAACCTGGTTAAAAAAGGAAAGTATCCGCCCACTGCTTCAGCCATTTATTTCACCGGAAATAGGAGCAGATAATCTTACTGCATTTTTTAAGCAAACAAAATTCAATGATCAAACAGTAGAAGCAATCACTTTTACCTATGAACCTATTGCTGCACTGCCAGATAGCATTACTATCAGGCATTGGGATGTGTACATACATCCTGAAACTGGCAGGGTGAAAAAAGTATATATTTTAAAGCAGCTGAATAAAGATGAAAAAAAATATATGCAACAACTTACCTGGCAAACAGATCATTGGGCCAAAATTGTAACCATTTTAAATAAGCCTGATGGCAGCAGTGAAATTGAAAGTGAAATAAAACTGGTATGGAATTTTAATGAATAATGATTGCTTAAATAAGCGATGTTTCTATTCAAAAAAAAATTGACTGAACAACTGAAGTGATGACACAAGAGGAGTTTTCAAAAATATCCAATACAATACCTGTTGATCCTGGTATCTACAAATATTATAACGAAAGTAAAGAACTGCTATATGTAGGCAAAGCAAAAAATTTAAGAAAAAGAGTAAGTTCTTATTTTTCAAAAACCTTTACCAGTTATAAAACACATGAACTTGTCCATCGTATCCACAGTATAGAGTTTACCATTGTAAACAATGAGCAGGATGCTTTTTTACTGGAAAATTCACTGATCAAAAATTTTCAGCCTGTTTTTAATATCAATTTAAAAGATGATAAAAGTTATCCTTATATCATTATAAAGAAAGAACAGTTTCCGAGAGTTTTTTTTACCCGAAGAAAAATCAATGACGGATCTCAATATCTCGGCCCGTTTACCTCTCTCGGAAAAGTGAGGGAGTTGCTTGACTTCATCAAACAAAACGTTCCATTAAGAACCTGTAAACTAAACCTTACTCCTGCCAATATTGAAAAAAAGAAATTTAAAGTTTGCTTAGAATATCATTTGGGCAACTGCAAAGGCCCTTGTGAGGGATTGCAGTCAGTTGCAGATTATGAAGATGGGCTTGAAAGAGTGAGAAGTATTTTGAAAGGCAACCTGGCGCCGGTGATACAACATTTTAAAAGTGTATTGCAGCAACAGTCAGCATCACTGGAGTTTGAAAAAGCAGAACTGACAAAAAAGAAAATTGAATACCTGCAGGAATACAAAGCCAAATCCACTATTGTAAATGAGCGGATGGGTACGCTGGATGTATTCAGTATACTGGAAGAAAATGAAACAGCATATGTAAATTACCTTTCCGTAAACAATGGCACCATCATACTAACACAAACCATTACACTCAACAAAAAATTAGATGAACCTGCTTCCGAAGTATTAGCATTGGCAATAGCACATCTAAGGGAAACTTTTAAAAGTGAAGCCAATGAATTAATTGTACCCATTGCAGTTGATTATCCAGATAAAGAAATAATCATTACCATCCCCCGTGCAGGTGACAAGAAAAAACTACTGGAACTTTCAGAGAAAAATGTAAATTATTTTAAAGAAGATTTGAAAAGGAAAAAGATGCTTCACCTGGAAGATAAAACCGCTTCGGAAATTGATAAGGTGCTGCTTCAACTGCAGGAAGATCTTCACCTGCCTGCGCCGCCTGTACATATTGAATGCTTTGATAACTCTAATTTTCAGGGAAGCTATCCGGTTTCTGCCATGGTGTGTTTTAAAAATGGACAACCAAGCAAAAATGATTACCGCCGCTTTAATGTAAAAACAGTAATTGGCCCCAATGATTTTGCTACCATGACAGAAATTGTTTACCGGCGTTATAAACGGGTGCTAGAAGAAAAACTGGATCTTCCACAACTTATTATTATAGATGGAGGAAAAGGACAATTAAGTGCAGCCATGGAAAGTATTTACAAACTACAGCTTGGTGGAAAAGTTACTGTAGTGGGCTTAGCCAAGAATGAAGAAGAATTATTTTTTCCCGGAGATTCTCAATCGTTAAAACTTTCGTGGGATAGTGAAAGCCTGAAACTGATACGGAGGATCAGGGATGAAGTTCACCGCTTCGGAATTACTTTTCACCGGAACCAGCGAAGCAAGGGTAATTTAAAAAATGAATTAGAGGATGTTGAAGGTATTGGGAAAGCTACCATTGATATATTGCTGAAAAAATTCAAATCGGTTAAAAAAATTAAAGAACAAACAGAAACTGATTTAATGGAAGTCATTGGAAAATCAAAGGCAAAAATAATAACTGATTATTTTTTACAGCTGAATAGCCAATCAGTGCAGATTATTCACTCCCCTTTAGGGATTGGCGGTACAAAAAAAAAGGGCCAGGATAAAAATCCAGCCCCGTTTTAAAATCCAATATCCTATGAAAAACCGGGATAAAGATAGGGAGTTCTGTATTTTAAACAATACCCTAAATTGGGTATTTTCCAATTTTATGTTTTTATTTATTAAATGGTTATTTTGGTTTATCCAATGGCAATATTCCCTTATAAAGAGCAAAAAAAGCCCCCCGATAAAATCGGGGGGCTTTTCAATTTATTTTATTTGATTAATAACTCCACAAATCTAATTCGTAATTAAAAATCTTCTCTTTGATTCTCTCTCCCTCAAGCAACTGAAATACGCCATTGTCTTTTAAACCGGGAACTTCAGAAATAGGCATGTCAAATGGATTTTCAATAGTACTCTTAGTAATTCTTCCGCTAAACATTCTGTTCTCAAACAATTCTTCCCAAGTCATTCTTGCACCATAATTTTTTCCATTATAAACTTCATACTTGCTGAATGTTGGTCTCATATCAGGATAATAAACCCAGAACACATCCTGTGGTCCTACATACGTACCATCAGAGGCATACACATTTCTAACAGGTGCGATACCTAAAATTCTCCAGAACAATCTTGAAGCCTCTTTATCAAAAATAACTTCTTCTTTAATTTTAAATTTATAAAATGAATCCAAATTGATCTCTCTTGATTTCAAGTCATATCTGTCAATAACACCAGTTGCATCATAGTGGGGTACTGAATCCCTGCCACCGCCAATCTTTTTTGCCACCTCACCAATTGTAAGCGGAGTAGTAAAGCGGTCATCAATTGGATCAAAAACTGTTACATCACCATCCTGAATAGCTTTCAAAAGTATAGAGATGAAACGCTGGTTACCATTGTTTTCATCTGCAGCATACCTGAAAGGAAGATTCATTTTTTCCCTGGTATCAATTTCTCTCCACACTTTATGCCTGTACACAGCGTCATCTACTCTTAAATGTTCGTATGCAAGAGGCGTACGGTCTCTTATATCCTTGGTTTCCACTGCCTCATCAGGCCTTAAAGATTTTTTTATTTTTGGAATAGGTAAACTATCCATTGCAGGGGCTGCAGCAATGGTTGCTACCGAGTCAACCAACGGAGCAGGGGTAACCTTTGTCTTAGTTTTACCCTTGGTAGTTTTCCTTGTGGTAGTGTTGCTACGCTTTACAGCACTGCGGCTTTTCTTCTTCTGAGCACTTACTGTTATTGTGCATAAAGAAAGCACAAAAGCAAAGCAAAGGAATTTTAAAAGATATCTTTTCATATACGGTGAATTTAAAATAATACAAATGAAATTGGAGGAATTGTTCTTTTTCTTCCGTCTGGTCCCACAACATTAAGGTCATCAAAGGTTACTGTTGAACCTGGTTTGCATAGTTCCATTTTACTTTTTATTGAAGCTAAACTTCCATTTGACAATGTTCCTGTCTGCACACCACCACCAGTATTAAAACCAGCACCGGCAAAGTAAACAGTAGCGCCAACCACATTAAACCTGGCATCAAAATCAAAATTCAATAATTCAGCTCTTAAGAAATCCTGGGCTTTAAAAATATTTGATTGAATTCTTCCGCCTTTACTTGGCCCAATCATTCCGATTGGATCAGGAATTGTTTTTACACGAAAATCAAAAGTGCTTGATTTACCATCTGCAGATACAGTGATAGTAGCTTTACCCGGAGCTGATACTGTTACAGTTCTACTTGAACCACTACCAGACAATGATCCACCACTCATGGATACACTTGTTTTATCCCAGCCAGAGCCAGATGAAATTGTAATCGGATTTGGAACACCAATGTAAAATACATTCATCTTATCCAGCATAATTGCTGCGCCGCCGGGCACACCTACTGTGTATTCAACTTTATCATTTACGGTTACATCTTTACCATCCTGACCTTTGTAAACAATGGTTACAGGGATAGAATGTGCACCAGAACCGCCGGCATCCAATTCAGTTTCTGCATAGCCTTCAGCAGCATTGAATGATTGGTTGCCAATAGAAATTTTAGGAGCTGCTGCAGAACTAAAAATACCTACACCGGCTTTTACTTTTACTTTCTGTCCGGGCATTACATAGTTAGCAGACTGACTTACCAATGCTACAGACTTATTATAAATAACTTCTACCTGGCCAATTTGGCTATGGCAGTAGGTTACTATTTGGTTTTCTGCATTCTTAATATCATTTTCAAATTTACTAAGTATGGTTAGTGCAGCCACTGTAGGGGTCATGTGGAAATAATTATACTCCCAGTTATTATTGCTACCAGTGGTTGAAGGCGGAATTGTGAGATCAATGGGTAATTTTGTTTGAAACTCTGTATTAATTTTAGGATCAAGTCCCAGTAACTGAGCTTTAAAATTTGTCAGGTCTTTTAACAGCTCCGGCCCTTTACCATTTACAATGAAAAGGCGGGTTGCTGATTCAAGGTCATCTTCTTTAAAGTCGTTAACCCCTTTCTCAGGATTGTATCCGGATGCTCTTTTCAGGCTGTCTTTATATTGCTCAATTTTTGTTATTAACTGATCAGCCCATTTCTTAGCGTCATTGGCTTTGGGTGCCCAAATAGCTGCTTTTTCAGCGGTCTCTGGCTTTGTAAGCTTTTGTTGCAAAGATTTAAGCAAATTATCGTTGGAGCCATCAATAGAAACGTTCGATTTTAAAAGGCTTGAGTCAACTACCTTAAAAGCGTTTAATATTTCTGATGATACGTTCAGGGCAAGTATAGCTGTTAACACCAGGTACATGATGTTGATCATCTTTTGCCGGGGCTCTTTAGGTAAAGCCATAGTATTTTAGATTTATGGATGTTTTAATGTTGTTTGGAATCTTTTCTTATTTCATTTACAGAATATCTAAACGGGATGTTACTATGTTTAGTATATCGAACTTTAAATGAAAAAGAAAATATTAAATTACTTAGGACTTTGCATGGCACTTAGCATGTTGCCGTAAACGGAATTCAACTTGCTTAAATTATTTGCCAAAGCACCTATTTGTTCTTTTGCCCTATTAGCATCATCCACACTGCCCATCATCGCCTGGCTTGCTTCTGCCATTTTACCATAGAAGCCATTCAATGCTTTCAGGTGATTGTTGCTTTCTTTTAATTCCAATTCATATATTGTATTTAATGAGCCCAGGTTTTTAGTTAATACCTGAACCTGCTCATGAAATCCTTTTGCACTTTCTGATGCATTGTTAAAGGAAGCCATTGTGGTGGCACTGCTGTTGAATGCAGTAGCCATAGTACCAATTGCCTGTGTAGCTTCTTTAGTTTTAGCGCTAAAGTCGCCAGTAGATTTTACCACATCGCCTACATCAGATAAACCATTTACGGTAGTTCCTAATTTTTGAAACCCTTCACCAAGTTTTTTAAGACTTACAGGTGTAATATCTGCATCAGTCATTAATTTATCCAGAGATTTAAGCGCAGGATTACCAACAGGTACTGCTTCTACCACTATATCTTCTTCATGTGATTTTGGTTTAACCCACTCAATAATGGCGTACACCATAAAAATGGCAGTTTCAGTCCACATACCAATAGTGAGCATAGTATTAGCGTAAGATTGGTGAGTAATTTTAGCCCATGCAGCAAAGATGATTACAGCAGCGCCGGCACTTACCAATACATCGACTAAGGTTAAAAAGGTTCTTTTTCTAGCAGCCATGATTTTAAGATTTAGATTTTTATTAGATTTTTTTAATTGGGGGTTATTTTATTATTTCAACTGTGCAATAGAAATTAATCTCTACGAGTGTAAGGATCATAAAGATTAATTTCTTTCTTAAAGCTGTTACTATTGGAAAACTTAAAATGTATATTAATTATTTACCACGTTGTTTCATTGCTGGTGGCAGGTCAATCACACAGCGAAAGCCAATGTATGATTTAGATGTATCCTGGTATTCGTAATTGCGGGTACTTGTTTGCAGGAAATAACCAACATCCTTCCAGCTTCCGCCACGAATTACTTTTCTCTTCATACGTGGTGGATCTGAATCCTTTGCATTCCACCTGATATCCGGGTTCATATCATGCTGGAATGAATACCCACCTTCATAATATAATGATGATGTCCATTCTGCAACATTACCTGACATATTGTATAATCCGAAATCATTAGGCCAGTAAGCATCTGCTCTCACAGTATAAAAACCGCCGTCTTCCGGATAATTACCACGACCTGGTTTGAAGTTAGCTAACAGGCATCCTTTTTTATTTCTTAAATAAGGACCACCCCATGGATAAGGAGATTGTGATCTGCCACCACGTGCTGCATATTCCCATTGAGCTTCGGTGGGCAGCCTGAAATCAGATTCAGTAGCCCTGTTCTTGCTGCTCAAAAAAGAATTCAGGTAATGAGTACGCCATTCGCAAAAAGCAGTTGCCTGCTGCCAGCTAATTCCTACCACAGGATAATTTCCGAAAGCAGGATGGCTGAAATATTTTTTTGACATTGGTTCATTGTAAGCATAAGAAAAATCTCTAACCCACGATAATGTATCGGGATATATTTTAACATCTTTCTTTACTATAAACTTGGAACGTTGAGCACTTGCATTTTCTCTTTTAGCCGCTTCTTTATAATCGAAGGTCTCAGAATGGAAAACCAATTTACTTGGATCAATTTCTTTCTTATTGAATATGCGGTTATCAGGTGTAAATATGAGTGCATCAATTTTTTCTAACGTTGCTTTATCACCCCACTTAATAGTTTTCGCTTTCGTCCAGTCAATATATTCGTTACCATCTTTACCCTGTTTGATGAAACCCATTTGCTTTGCAGCAATTGAATCTCTAACCCAATTGGTAAACTGACGGTATTCGTTATTGGTGATTTCTGTGGCGTCCATCCAAAACCCACTGATGGATACCTGCTTATTGCGTGCAGTATAGGCGTAGTTGATGTCTTCATCACTGGGTCCCATATGAAAAGTTCCGGATGGTACGTATACCATGCCCGGGGGTTTGGGCAGTGCCCATTTTGCTCCTGGAGCAACGCCCCACAACTGGCCATCATTAGGAACGCCTCCTTTACCTTTACTATTTTTGCTGCAACCAGCAAGAGACAAGATAGCAACTGAGGCTATGAAAATGATTAATTTGTTTTTCATTGTTTTTAAACTTTGAGGGTATTGGCAAATGTAATAATTATTTTGATTAATGAGTCCCGTGTCCTTAATTCAACTGATTTTTT